>NZ_JBYITE010000078.1:0-21190 GCF_057709105.1 Streptomyces sp. bgisy100 | reverse complement strand
TGGACCGGGGATTACAGAACCCGTCGTTAAGATCAGCCAGGAGCTCACACAGACGACGTACTTCATCCCGGAGGGCTGGGACCTCGCCGACGCCCTTGACCGCCTTCCCTCCGCGTTTGCCGCTGCGCGGCCGGAGGTGGCCCACAGCCTGAAGCGAATCGAACAGGCGACGAGGGACGGCGGGAAGGGGGTCGACGAATTCCTCGATGCGGTGGCCGTGCTGATCCTGGAGACTGGCGACCCGGAGGGCGTCTATGACCAGGTACTGCACCTGATCCGCCAAGTCCACGCCGAGCAGGCCGTACCCACCGGCCACGCCAGGGCCGCCTAAGAAGGACGGGAAGTAGCCCGACGGCTGCCCACTCCCCCCTGTCGCCCCTCGCCTGGTCTCAGTTCTGGTCTCATTCACATGCGTCCGACGCCGTCCAGCGGCCCTTCAATCACCGACTGCGCCGCAGGTCAGAACACTCACGGGCCGCCTCGAACCCCCAGACGAACATTTGGAAAGCGTGCTGTGGGACCCCTCGCGCGTTGGCCTCGCATTCTCTGCAGCCGCCCGTCAAAGGCCCGTGACGAAGGCCACGACCACTGAGTGGTCGTGGCCTTCGTCACGGGCCACGGTCGTCAGCAGTTGCTATAGGTGACAGACCGAGCAGCCAGCCTCGTCGTCGTCGGAGTCAAGAGCGTCGGAAAGGACCTCCAGCAACGGCCTGTTGGGCTTGATGCGCTTAGCCGAGCGTTCGAGGGCCGCCTGATGTTTTGCCTCGATCTCGTCCTTGCGCTCGATGAGTTCCGGGAGCGACTCGCCCTGAGACCAGGTGTAGTTACGGCCCTTCATGGCGGTGTGCCGGTAGCGGACCTTCTCCTCATACTCGACAGCGCGCTCGAACAGCTCGGGGTGGCGTTCCTTGAGTCCGACCCATTCGTGCTTGCGCTGGAAGAAGCAGAAGTAGCAGCCGGAACGGGTGCGCCACTCGTAATAGTCGGGCAAACCGATGCCAGCCTCGTCAAGGATTCGCATGACGCCGTCCTTGTCGATACCGGCCTCGCGGAAGGGAAAGACGGCATCGATGTTCGGCTTGGTGCTGACGTAGCCGAGGCGATTCTCATCGGCCCGGATTGCGACGTACGAGATGACCCTATCGTCGCCGACCCAGTCTTCCAGAGGCTTGATCTTGAGGTTCTTGGTGCACCAGCGCATCTGCGGGCTGGGCAGGGTGCCCTGGTAGACCTCCATCCAGTGGTCGAAGTCGCGGTCGGCGTTCAGCCTCACGATGGACTTGCCGAGGGCGGCCTCAAGCCGGTTGAGGTATTCGTAGGTTTCGGGCAGTTCGGCGCCCGTGTCACAGAAGAAGTACTCCATCTCCGGGACCCGGTTACGCATGTAGACGGCGAGCGCCGAGGAGTCCTTGCCGCCGGAGATACCGAGCACGTGGCGGACCTTCTGGGTGTCGGCTCCGTCGGTCATCCGTGTGCCTTCCTTTCACTTGCCACTGTCGCGGCATCGGTCACGCGCTGGGCGAGGGCCGCGAGCAAGATCCTCGCTCCGTCAGGCCCAAGAGCCTCCTCAGCCTGCTTCAGGACTTCGGCCGCGAGGCTGTTGGCCTCGCTGCGAGCCTGTTTCGGCACGTAGATCAGGGTGCGTTGCTCCACGCCGGCGCTGTCGGTCAAGGTCAACAACTGCGCGTCGAGCTTCTCTTCCCGCCCACGGTCCTCGTTCCCGGCGTGGTGAAGATGCCCGACGCGATCGAGGGCCGCAGCCATCGACCGGGCCTTCTGCGGGAAGAACTTGGCCTCGTGGTCGTCCCAGTCACCGAGGGCCGAGTTAGTCAGGCGCACGACGATGGGCTCAAGCCAGTCTTCATCCTCAAGGCTGTCGCTGAGGACAAAGTCGACAAAGCCTCGCAGCTCTGGGTTCAGAACCGCGCCAGCGAAGCCGCGAAGTCGGCCAGCGAGTTGTGCGCGCAACTCCGGCAGTTCGGTCGGCAGGCGGAACTCCTGTGCGAGGACGCTGACGACTTCAGCTCGCAGATGGCTGTCGATGGCCACGAGTTCGTTAGCCGCCACGGTGAGCCGGTCGACGTAGGTGTTCGCCGCTTCCGCGTTCACGCGCGAGCGGGCCGGGATCTCGGGCAAGCCAAGCGCCTTCGGCAGCGCATGGAAGATCAGATCGTCAGGATCCAGCGCTCCAACGATCGCCGTGCGCACGGTGCGGGCATCGTCTGAGATGTTCTTGGTGGTACGGGCGTACTTGTGAAGGTCGGCCACACGCACGATCAGGGCGCTGGCTACGGAGAGGAGGTCGGGGTTGCGCAGGGCCTTGGAGCGCCGCTCCTCCACCCCAAGTGACACCATAAGCTTCTTGATGACACTGCCCCGCTGCCCGTCTCCGGCTGGCGTGTACTTCACCGAGAAGCGCCCAGGGCCCTTGACGAGCCGCTCGACCACGTCGATGGTCAGCCGGGGAAGATAGGTGCCTTCTTCGAACAGGGCGACGTCGTGGCGACGGATGACCAGGGCGGGGACCAGGAAGACCGGGACCACGCCGGCCTTGAGCCCGAACGGAGGGCTCATCAGGACACGGATGACCTCCTCGATGCTGACCCGCTCGGTGGCGCCGGTCAGTACCTCGTTGAGGGCGTTCCAGGCGGGCTGAGCGTGCTCGTGGCCTTCGCCGGGCGGGGAGAAGCCGTACGGGAGCAGGCTCTCTTGCTGACTCTCAGCCTGGGCTACCCCGTTTTCGCGGTGCAGGCCGAGGTAGGACAGAACGCCGCTGTAGATAGACCGTTCGGCCTTGTGCCCGGTGAGGCCGAGGTTCTCCTCACCCGAGGCGGAGAGCATGGCTGTCAGCAGTGTGCCGCGAGCCTGAGCGGCCTGGCTGGTCAGGACGTGGCGGCCGAGCATCTCGTTACGGATGTGTGGAGTGTGCGGGTACACGGACTCGCAAGCGACGGAGACCAGGCCGCTCAAGCTGCGGGCCGTCAGACCAGAGGCGGCAGGTTCTTCGCCGGGGGCGATTCCGGTGTGCCACAGGCTCCAGGTCGCTTCGGAGGACGGAGGGTAGAAGGCATTCTGCAGGAGCTCCAGCATCTCGGCCTCGGCCTGCACGAGCCGCTCGATGACTTCCCGCCGGGCGACGTGGTCAATGTCCTGCTGAGTGCTGAGTTCCTTTAGCGCGACGAGGTAGGTGGCCGTCGTGAGTACCACATCGGGGCTGGGAGTGGTGCCGACGAGTACTGGCAGAGGCGAGTGGACGCTGGGCCGGTCGGCGTCGGTGCCGAGGTGGAGGACGACGAGACCGTCGGCAGGCTCCTTCAGCTCGTCCGGGGCAGCGACCGACTTGGTTTCGGGGCCGCTCACCGCCGTGTAAAACACACGCATCATGCCGGTGACCTGGCTGTGGCGGCCAGCCACGAATGCCTGTGGGACGAGGCTGCCGAGCCGGTTGATGACCGAAGCGTCATCGAAGCGGCTGATGATTTCCTTAAGCCGGCCGTCGATGTCGACGTCCGTGCCCTGCCAGACCCGGTACTCACCACTGAATTCACGATGGACCACAAAGCCCCGACGGACGAGGTCGGCTAGCCGCTCTTCGAGCGCCGCAAAGGCGTCGGGGTCGGCAACATCGGTGGGATCGTGAAGCGCGAAGTGAATCATCGGCGCGGTGGCGCTGAGCGCCCCGTCGGAGTCGATCAGGTTGAGGACGCCGATGGTCTTCAGCACGTCCTGGTCGGCGTCCGGGAGGCCGTTGGCATCCCGGATACGCGAGTCGACCTCGACCCATCGGCTCGCATTGGCGGAGGCGAGCAGGGTGGTGCGCCCGGAGTTGAGGAAGTAGTCGTACAGCTGCGGCAGTCGCACCGTGCTGGCGTGCTCCGCCTTCTGGTTGCTCTGCCGTGCCAGCGAATGGCGGACGGTGTTGGGCTCGCCGCTGTTGAGGAAACCCGACAGACTGCGGTCGTGCTGGCCGATCTGAGCGGCAAGAATCGGCGCGGCCAGAGCGGTGATCGGGTGCAGCGGGTACAGGTCCGCGAAGTGAGCGGGGCCGAGTTCAGCCAGAACGCCGAGCCCGTGCTGCGTCCAGATATCCGCGGACGCCTCGGCCGACGCCGCGATCAGGTGCTGCCCCGCCGAGTTGACGGCCGAGCGGTCGAGGCGGCGGCGCAGCAGATGCAGGGAGTCGCCGTGGTGGGGGACGAAGGTGATGTCTTCGAAACGCCCCTGGATCTTGGCCCATTCGCGGGTCTTGAGCTCGCTGGACCGTGAAGCGTAGTCCATGAACGACAGGTGCTGCAAGGTCATCAGGTAGACGGGCAGCCCGTTGGGACCGGCCGCCCTCTCTGCGAGTTCCTGCATCAGGAACAAGTCATGCTGGGCGTCAGCGAACTCGTTGTGACCAGCGAGATGCTCCAGCGTCTTGCCGAACTCATCAATGACGAGGAGCAGAGGCTGCTGACCATCCCCGGTCAGAGCCGTGACGGCGCCGAGAAACTCCTTGGCCCCGGCACGGTCAGGGTCGGCGCACGCTTGCAGGGCGGCGGCGATGGCCTTCGGGACACGCTTGCCCCAGCGTCGCGCCGCCGCGGTGTGCAGAGCGCGGGAGAGCGTGGCGACGACGGGTTCGCGGCGCGCGGTAGCCACGCCGCCGAGAAATCCCTCGGGGGCGATGGCCTCGCGTGCTGAGGCAAGGCGCTGCGCGAGAGCGGGGCTGGCCTCTTCGAGGATGCGCTCGGCCTCGCTGCGCCGCTTGGCATCCCGCCCGAGCAGAGCGTCGATGATGTTGGACAGAGTGGACTTGCCGGAACCGTAAGGACCTGTGAAGGACCAGGCACGGGTACGGCGTTGGTCGGCGAGCGCGCCGGTGATGCGCTCCAGAACATCGACGGCACGGGCGCCGACGTAGGGGTCGTGCAGTGTGCCCTCGACATCGCGCTCAAGGTTGGTCGAGCGCATCTGGGAGCCGACGAGTTCGATGCCGGCAGGGAACTGCGGGGCGAGGAGCGACGAGCTGCTCGGGGTCCGCGTGGGAGTTGCGGTGGTCACGCGGTCTCCTTAGCAAAGAGCGTATCGATGGCGTCGGCGGCCTCTGTGGTGTCCGTGGCCTTTATGGCGCGCTCCTTCTGCTCAGCCTTAGCAAGCTCGGGGAACTTTGCAGCCCACTCCTCACGCGTCGGGAAGCCGGGACGACGGGTGACGAAGTCGTACTGCTCGTCCAGCACCTCCCAGGCCAGCTCAAAGGGATCGGCCGTGAAGGCGAGGCTGCGTTGTCCTACGGCCTCGGTCAGGTTGAGCTGCGGGTGGTCCGCGGCGATCTTCTGCAACGCCATGACGATCTCGTTCTCCCGGACTCGGAAAGCACGCCCTGGGGAGCCCGGCTCGTTGGCGAGGCGAGCCACGGAAATCGAGTTGGCCTGGCGGGAGAACTTCGCGGAGTAGTCGAGGCAGGCGTAGGCCAGGACCCGGGCGGGCAACGAGGTGCGGTGCCCGCTGGTGAACTGCCACTCGGGCCTGCCACGCGTCCCGACAAAGGTGAGCAGGTCAAGGTCACGGAAGGGGCATGCAAGCAAGTCCTCGTAGCTGCCCGGCGAGCCGGCCTTCTCCGGAGCGCTGCGCGCATACATCTTGGTGATGCAGTCAATGTCCCGGACGATCGACGCCTCTTCCGGGCTCTTGTCGTAGGAGAAGTTCACATGCCGGGTGACCACCTGCGTCATGTCCGCGGTCGTAAACCGGGAGAACGGCGCCAGGTGGAAGGCCGTGTACCACGCGGGCGCGTGGCTCTTGGCCCCGGGGCGGGAAGAGACCAGCCACCAGTGCAGCAGCCACAGGCTGCCAGTCTCCTCCAGATACGGGTCCGCACCGCCCTCGTCCAGAAGCCAGCGGGCTTCCCAGGTGGGATAGGAAAACTTGGCCTGTGTGCCCTTCGAAGGCGAGTGCTCGCGGGTCAGCTTGAACGCACGCGACCAGTAGCGCATGGCGTTGACCATGTTCTTGCCCACACCGAACAAGACCGGCGCGTCGGCCGCGAGGAACGCACCCTGATCGCTCTTGACCTGCATGTACGCCTTGTGCAGCCAGCCGAAGCGGGGCGCGAAAGTTTCGTGTCGCGCGAAGGCAAAAAGGGCGGCTTCCCCAAGCCGGCTGTCTGACATCTGGGACCTCTCTATGTCCAATGCGATTGCTCTAACGAGGTGGTAAACGGGGTAACGGTCAGCGAGGGCCGTCAGGTTCGGCCAGCGCGGCACGAACCTGCATCACGGCGCGTTTGACGGCCCGCACGGCGTGCTCGATCTCAGCCTCGGTAGTGGCGTAGCCCAGCGAGAAGCGGATCGTGCTGTCCGCGTCCACCCGGGACAGGCCCATGGCCAGGAGGACGTGGCTCGGCGTGGGAGCGCCGGACGCGCACGCGCTGCCCTCCGAAGCAGCGACCTCGGGCATCGCCGCCAGGACCGCGTCCGCAGGCACACCATGGAACGTGATGCTCGTCACGCCCGGCAGCCGCTGATCAGGCCGCCCGTTGATGCGACAGCCGGGCAGGGTGTCGGTCACCAGGTGCTCGAAGCGGTCACGCAGTGCCGCGATCCGCTCGACCTCCTCGCCGAGTCCGCGCGCCGCGGCCTCGGCCGCAGCCCCCAAGCCGATGATCCCTGCCACGTTCAGGGTGCCCGCGCGCCAGCCCCGCTCCTGTCCACCGCCCACTAGAAGCGGCCGGTGCGGCAACGGCGATCCGCGCCGTACATACAGGGCGCCGACCCCCTGCGGGCCACCGAACTTGTGGGCCGACAGCGACAAGAGGTCGATGTCGAGGTCAGTGACGTCCACGGGAAGGCGGCCGATGACCTGCGTGGCGTCCGTGTGGATGAGGGTGCCGACTTCTCGGGCTGCCTTTGCTACGACGCGGAGGTCGGTAAGGACGCCGGTCTCGTTGTTGGCCGCCATCAGGGACACCACGCCCCCACGGCGTGCGGCGAAGACCTGATCCAGGGCTTCAAGATCCACCAGGCCGTCGGCCGCGACCGGGAGCAGCACCAGGTCGTCGGGGCTCTCGGCAGTGACCGTGCGGGCCGTCTCTAGGACAGCCGGATGCTCAACAGGGCTTGTGACCAGGGGACTTCCGACGGTGAACGCGGCACGGAGGGCCAGGTTGTTCGCCTCCGTCGCCCCGGACGTAAAGATGATCTCGCCGGGCGAGCAGCCAAGGAGCTCAGCTAGCTGCCGACGGGCGACTTCCACCCGATGAGCCGCCTTCCGTCCCGGTTGATGCATGCTTGAGGCGTTCCCGACCGACTGCATGACCTCAACGACGACCTCGAGGGCCTCGGGCCGGATCGGGGCGGTGGCGTTGTAGTCGAAATAGGACATCTCTGACCCATTCGGCCCGCTAGTCATCTGCCACCCCGCCTCGCTCGTGTCGCACACCAATGTACTGCTGGTGGAAACTTTCTCCCGCATCCGGGTTTCCACCAGGAGCTCGCCGCGATCCTAGCCGCGCGCCGAGATCCACAGTTTGAATCACTCAAACGCAGGGTGTCGCAAGCCATTTACCGAACAAATGTTCTACATCGCGTGCGGCGGCGCAAGCGGCTCGCAGCAAGATCCTCACTTGGTCGGGCGCGCGGGTCAGAGCTATCAAAGGCCATTCCTGGCAGGGCTTTTCGTCTGTTGATACCCCTGTTGTCAGTGGCCCCGTCTAGGGTGGTCCGCACGCTGCAACGTCGCAGCGACAGTGGACGCGGAGCGCTGCTTGGCGTGCTCGAACTGGGGGTGGAAGTTCATGACGACAGCTGCTTCGGCCGCGGACGCGGGCGAGCGAATGTCTGCCGCCTGGGTGGTGAGGCAGTGACAACCTGGTCACCGGGCATGTCCTTCAAGACGCTCCTCGCGAACGCACCGATGGCGTACATCCGGCGACACCTCGGCGAGCAGCTGTGTGCTCTCCTCGATCTGATCGAAGGAGGCGCTGCGGGCGACGACCGCCTTCGGGTAGTCGCCCCGATCGCCATCGACGCCGAACGTCTTGTCGCCGACGCGGCTGAACGTTCCACCCTGATCGCCATGGTCCCGGGACCGAAGCAGGCGGAGTTGGCGCAACGCTTGGGGTCACTGGGGGACGAACAGTCGTCACAGGAGTACCTGCAAAGCCTCACGTGGACGGCGGACGAGCGTCGCGAGCTGCTTGAGTTCTTCGGCTTCACGATCGACCGAGCACCGTCGCTCCCGCCGGCATTCAAGCAGGAGACGGTCCCGGAGTACAGCCTGTTCCCGCATCAGCGTGACGCAGCTAACCGGGTCAAGGAACTGCTGTACGACGGCCCGCGGCGGACAGTGCTGCACCTCCCGACGGGCGTGGGCAAGACCCGAACGGGCATGAGCCTGATCTGTGATCACCTGCGGCAGCACGAGCCCACCCTGGTGGTTTGGCTGGCGCACGGACAGGAGCTGCTGGAGCAAGCTGCCGCAGAATTCGAGCGCGCTTGGACGAAGGTCGGCAACCGCCCGCTCCCCGTTCTGCGGGTCTGGGGCGATGCCCCCGCAGATCTTGCAGAGGTGACCGACGGGCTGGTCGTTCTCGGCCTGGAGAAGGCCGTCTCGGCGGCCAAGTCGGATCCGCAGTTCCTGGCCACCCTCGCGGCACGCAGCACTCTGACGGTTTTCGACGAGGCCCATCAGATCATCGCTCCCACCTTCCAGAGGATCGTCGATGAACTGACGATCCGTCACGATGCTGGCCTGCTCGGGCTGACCGCCACGCCAGGACGCACGTGGGCCGACATCTCTAAGGACGAGGAGCTCTCCGACTACTTCTCCCGGCAGAAGGTCATGCTGGAAATCGAGGGCTACACCAACCCGGTCACAGCCCTGATCGATCAGGGCTACCTGGCCAAGCCCCTGATGCGGACGGTGGCCTCCGAGTCCGGCATGCACCTGTCCGCCCGGGACCAGCAGCTCCTTGCGCGCTCGTTCGACATCCCGGCCGCAATGATGTCCGAACTCGCGCGCGACGAGCAGTGGAACCTGAAGATCGTTCAGACGATCACGGAACTGCTCCAGCAGGAGCACCGGCGCATCCTTGTATTCGCCGCCTCCGTGGACCATTGCCGGCTGATCGCGGCGGTGCTGTCCGCCGCAGGCTTCGATGCCGAGTTCGTGACGGGCGAGTCCTCCCCTCGGCATCGCAGCCAGGTCATCTCGCGGTTCAAGGGGTCCGGGCGGCGCCCCATGGTGCTATGCAACTTCGGCGTCCTGACGACCGGCTTCGACGCACCAGCGGCCAGCGCGGCAGTGATCGCGCGTCCGACCAAGTCCCTCGTGTTGTATAGCCAGATGGTCGGCCGCGTCATCCGCGGTCCGAAGGCCGGCGGCACAGATACCTGCGAAATCGTCACCGTCGTGAACCCGGAGCTTCCCGGGTTCGGCGATGTGGCAGAAGCATTCACCAACTGGGAAGACGTATGGGAGACAGCGTGACCAGCGACGGCAGCAACTACCGAATCGTCAGTCCTTCGCTGACCGTCAAGGCCATGCGGGACAGCGGCTATAAGAACACCGCTTATGCCCTCGCCGAACTGATTGACAACAGCATCGACGCCAAGGCCCACCTCGTGGAGGTCTTCGCCTGCGAGAACCCCGTGCAGGTCGGCTCCCGGACCAGCCACCGTGTGGAGACCATCGCCGTCCTCGACAACGGTCATGGCATGGAGCCCCCGCAACTGCGTCGTGCCCTGAAGTACGGTGACGGACAGGGCGCCGACCCCGGCCGCATCGGCCGTTTCGGCATGGGCTTGCCCAACTCCAGCATGTCGCAGTGCACGCGGCTCGACGTCTGGTCCTGGACCAACGGCGCCGGCAACGCTATGCACACCTACCTGGACCTTGAAAACATCCAGAATGGGCTGATCGACGACGTCCCCGAGCCTGACCACTCCCCGCTGCCGGACTACTGGCGAGACCTCAGCGACGGACTCGGTGACACCGGCACGCTGGTCGTCTGGACCAACCTGGACAAGGTCAACTGGTACGGGGCTGCGGCCACCCTGAAGAACACCGCCGACTTGATCGGGCGAGTCTACCGACACTACCTCGACAAGGGACGCGTCGACATCCGGATGGCACCCGTCCGCGAAGCCAAAGTCGTGGACGGCGAGTACCACGCCGTGCCCAACGATCCGCTCTACCTGATGGCGCCGACCTCCACACCGGAGCCGTTCTCGGACAAGCCAATGTTCATGCCCTTCTCCATGGGCAGCGAGTCCGAGCCCGGCGTGATGTACTTCCCCGTTCTCCACGACGGCAAGCGGCATAACATCACGGTCCGGGCCTCCATCGCCCGCCCGGAAGCCCGCCGCGCCGACGTCGAAGGCCATCCGTGGCCGGACGGCATCAGCCGAACGACCGACTCTGGCATCCTTCCGTGGGGCAAGCACGCCCGGCGCAACGTCGGTATCTCGCTCGTGCGCCAGGGCAGGGAACTAGACCTCGACGCCTCGTGGGCCATCGGGTATGACCCGACGGAGCGATGGTGGGGCATCGAGGTGGAGTTCCCGCCGGACCTCGACCCCACCTTCGGCGTGACCAACAACAAGCAGAGCGCCACCGTCTTCTCCTCCTTGGCCCACTTCGACTGGAAGGCCCACGCCGAGGCCGGCGAGTCCTTCAAGGGTTTCAAGGAGCGTCTGGCCGAACTCGGCGATCCGCGTCTTCCCCTGATCGACCTCGTGCTCTATCTGGAAGAGAAGCTGTTGCCGGCCATCCGGCGCCAGCTGAAGCAGCAGACCATCGGGACCCGCAAGAGCAAGAAGCGGCACGACGATGACGTCGCCTCCAAGGTCACGGACGCCGTCAAGCGCCGCAGTGAGGAGGGCTATACCGGCAAGACCGACGAGCTCGATGAAGGAACGACCCCCGAGGCCAAGCGGCAGGAACAGGTCGAGGCCCTCACTCAGCGGCACCACCTGGACGAAGACACCGCCCAGTCCATGGTCGAGGAGTCCCTGGGTAAGGATCTGCGCGCACGGTGGATCTCCAGCTTCCAGGACACCTCCGCCTTCTTCAGCATCGACCTCATGGCCGGCATGCTGCAGGTGATCTTCAACAAGAAGCACCCGCTGCACGCCCAGCTCATGGCCGTCCTCGAAGACGTCCCCGAGGACGCCGACACCGACGAGCTGCGGGACCGGCTTGACCGGGCTGCCGACACCTTCAAGCTGCTGCTCTTCTCCTGGGCCCGAATGGAAGACGAGACCTACCCCGACCGCGACCGCGAGCGCATCGCCGACGCGCGCCGCGAGTGGGGCCGCTACGCCCGCGACTTCGTGGATGGGAAGGCCGACTGAGCGTGCCCGAACCAGGCCACATCTGGCGGCAGATCGAAGAATTGATGGCGGGCGCCCACGGGCGGGTAACTCTCGTGGCCCCCTTCATCAAGCGAGAGGTTCTTGCCGCCGCGTTGTCCGCCCTCCCCACCACTGTCGAGGCCATCGAGTGCATCACGCGCTGGGCCCCCGAAGAGGTTGCGGCCGGGGTATCCGATCCCGAGATCATCGAGCTCGCCGAGGAAGACAAAAGGCTACGTATCGCATTGTGCCCACCCCTGCACGCCAAGCTGTACCTCACCGGCGAGCGCTGCCTGATCGGGTCCGCCAACCTGACGGGGAAGGCAACCGGCCGCACCGCCAACGCCAACATCGAGATCCTGGTGGAGGCACCCGCCGCCCATCCCGAAATCGTCCGAGTGCTCGCAGAGATCCAGGCCCGCGGGGTCGAGGCGACTCCCCACATGGCCGCCTTGATCAGAAGTCAAGCCGAGCTGCTGAAGGAGCAACGTCCGACCGCCTCTGACCAGCCACGAGAGGAAGCCCAGCAGGACTGGTATCCCGTCACGCGACGCCCGGACGCCCTCTACCCATACTACTGCGGGCGGGCGCAATTCGGGCGCTCCGTCGAAGCAGCCATCGTGCGCGACCTCGCACTCCTCGGCGTTCCGGCCGGCCTGTCCGAGACAGGGTTCTCAGACTTGATCGAGAGTCGGCTGCGGGCGATCCCTGCCCTCCAGGCGCTCGTGGCCGGTGACCGACTTAGCAATGTGGAGTTGCAGCACGCACTGCAGGAACAGACCGGCATGAGCGACGAGCAGGCACGTAGGACCACTGAGACCATCGCAGCATGGCTGCGCCACTTCGGCGGCTTCTACACCGACGTCGGGACATGGGAAATCCGGCACGGACAGGAGCTGTCCTAACGGCCACTACTCCCAGCCGGCCTCGGCATCGAGGCCGGCCCCGGGGCAGACACCGCAGTCCTCAGCGAGCCACCACTGCCGTCCTCCGGCCGGATGCACCGAACTGCCTGCAGGCCAGCCTAGGATCTCTGCAGACAGCCCGGTGAGGAGGCAGCGCCTCGTGGCAGTCGCCTGGCAGGAACGTTGGTGTGGGGAAGGTGCTCATGTCTCAAGCTCGGGTCCCGTACCTGCTCGGGCACTCTGAAATCGCCTCCCTCTTCACGGTTGAGCGCCAGACATCACAGAAATGGCGCACAGAAGGCACGCTCCCGGAACCTGACCTGGTTGCTTCGGGCAACCCGTACTGGCTGCTCACGACGGCGCTTCAGATCAGCGGCGGCGACCGTCAGGCTGATCAGCGACAACTAGCGGCCTACAGGGCTGGAGTCTCCGAGGGCTACGACGTGCAGGACAGGGAGCACCTGCCTGTCGTCCTCGGCATCCGCGAAGTTGGCCGCGTCCTCGGTAAGGACGCCCAAGCCGTCTCCCGGTGGCGTAACCGTCGGCGGATCGCCGAGGCCGACCTGATCCTCTCCGGTTCCCCGCTGTGGCTCCTGGAGACCATCCTGACCGACGCACGACAACGGCAGCGGGCCGTCATCCCTGCCGAGGTCGCCAGGCTCCGCGCCGGGCAGCGCACTCCGCAGAAACCTCGCGGACGCAGACACAACACCCCTGGCGCGCCCCCGCCCCAGAATCCGCTACCCGCCGCCCGGGCCTTCTCCGCTGCCGATCGGACTGCCGCCGCCGAGTTCCTCACCTCGGTTCTGGACCAGGGTTACTCCGTCGTCATTAGGCCCCAGCTCTAGAGCGCCGTTCCCCGACACACGAATGCCAACGCCTGCGGACGACTGTTGTCCTGTTCGCCAGCAGCGGTGAGAGGAACACTTGATCTCACCGCGCTCCATCCATACTGTCTCTCACATGTCGATCTTGCAGCAGAGCTCCGGAGCCCACCACTCCGATCCCGCCGACTCCATCCCTGAAGCCGCTTCCCGTGAGCCCAACCGCTATCCAATGAAGGTCGTTTCCTACGGAGGCGGCGTCCAGAGCACAGCCCTGCTCGTGCTGGCCGCTCGCGGAAAGATCGACTTCCGCACTTTCCTGTTCGCCAACGTCGGCGACGACAGCGAGCACCCGGCGACCCTCGCGTACGTTCGCGAGATCGCCATCCCGTACGCCGCACGTGCGGGACTGGATGTCCACGAGCTCAGGCGTCGCCGACGCGACGGGACCACGGAAACACTCATGCAGCGGCTGAACCGGCCAGACACCCGGTCGATCCCCATCCCGGTCCGCATGGCCAACGGCGCCCCCGGCCGCCGCAACTGCACCGCCGACTTCAAGATCAAGGTGGTCGGGCGGTGGCTTCGGAAGCACGGCGCCACCGCGGAGGCCCCGGCGGCAGTCGGCATCGGCATATCGCTCGACGAAATCCATCGCGCCAACCGCCGACGGAAGGAAGCCCACGAGGTCATCGAGTACCCCCTCCTCGACCTCGGGCTGCGCCGGGACGACTGCGAGCGCATCATCACGGAGGCCGGCCTGCCGGTACCGCCTAAGAGCTCCTGCTTCTTCTGCCCCTTCCGCACGGTCGATGCCTGGCGCCACCAGCGTCGGCACGAGCCCGAGTTGTTCGCTCAGTCGGTCCGGCTGGAGGAGACGATCAACCGTCGGCGGGCCGCACTCGGGCGGGATGCCGTGTATCTCACGAGGTACGGGATCCCGCTCACTCAAGCCATCCCTGATGAGGGCCCGGGGATACGTGCCGTCGATGAGGATGAGGGGGCTTGCGACTCCGGCTGGTGCATGACCTGACAGGTATCGAACAGGCCACGATGGGTGGGCCCGAAGCCAAGGCTTCGGGCCCACCCATTGTTTGTCTCTGGCATGCCGACGTGGCCGCCGCAGCCGCTGCCGGCGGCGCAATCAGAGCTCAGGCGGTTCGCCGGGCTGAAGGTGGAGGACAGCGAGGTACTCGCCGTATGGCATCTCTTCGTCCACCCAGCGGCTGCCGCCCGAGGAGTCGGGAATCCACATGCCGTCGACAAGGTACCTGTCGTCGAATACGGCGACGCGGTCCTCCTGCACCGCTGCCGCCATCACCAGCTGGATTCCCAGCAGCAGCACTGTGGAGGCTTCCTTGACCGCGCAGACCTCGACGCGTCCGGAGGGAAAGATCTTCCCGTCCGCGTCGCTGTCCGGCTCGGGGATGGCAGCACGGCCCCGGACAGCCATCTCGTGCAGGGCAATCGCCTGGGTCACCGCTGCCGCCACCGGCGTGCCTGCGCCCGGCACCCGGTGCGGGGCATGCGTCCGCAGATGGTCTGCGACCGCTTGAGCGTGCGCCAGCCATGCGTCGCCGTGGTGGTGCAGCCGCTGTTCTGCAGCCTCGACGGCCAGCCCAGGCTCCGTGGTGTTCGGGTGCAGCAGCCGGACGAATCCTTCAAGTGCTGCGCGCAGGTAGCCGAGACGGACCTGGTGCTGCTGCCACTCCTCCATCATCTCGGTCCAGACGGCGTCGAAGTCGAGGCCGCCCGAGCACATGCCGCCGTCGTCGTACGACATGTCGAACGTCACCGTGCGCAGGCCCTGCGCGAGGCGCAGCCATTTGTAGGCCGTGTCCCAGCTGTTCTGCGCCCCGGGAACTTCGGCGACGGCGGAGGCATGCTCCACCCAGTCGGCGAGTTCACGGACGTGGTCCTCGGGCTCGGACAGCGCGAGGGTTGACAGCGTGCGGTATGAGGGCAGGCAGGAGCCCTCCATCCGGGTAGTGGTCATGGGTGGAGCGTGACACACGGCATCGGCAATCGCCTCGGCGCCGAGAACCGGCGCGACTCTCAGGTGCTGGTGGTGCGTCGTAGAAGCCGGTGGCCTCGCAACTCTCGCTCGCATCGTACGAGTTCGCGTTCCCAGCCCTCTTCCGTGCCAATCAGGTGCGGGCTCTCGTAAAGGCCAGCGCGTACCTCGGCGTCCGTGAGCCGCCGGTATTTGGGTGCGTCGGGATCATCCTCGGCGAGAAACTCGTGTTTCCGGTGAAGCAGAGGGCGGTTAGTGGAGTCCGCATACGAGGTGAAGGAGGACTTAAGTGTCTTTAGGTCGACGGCGTACGACGCTGCGATGCGCGGGTGAGGATCCGTGTCGAACTCGGGGTAGTCCAGCCAGCTGACACCGCGGCCCTGGTGGCGGAGCTTGACCACGGACCACTCGCCAGGGCGGCCGGCAGCGATGCTCGCGCACTGCTCGTACAGGCGCAGCACGGCCGGGATCCGGTGGAGTGCCCGGCGGTGCACGTACAGAGCGGTCGCGGTGAACTTGCCGGCGATTGATCCGTTCATCGCACGACGGACGTAGGCGTCGTCGCGCAGCTTGAACAGCAGCCGATCCGCTCGCTGGCACGCCTCGGTGTACGAAGGAAAGAAGGCACGGATGTCCAGTTGAACCGGCAGGGGGAGACTGCTGACCGGGCCTCGGCCGTGAAACAGCTCCAGCGCGAGGAACAGCAGCGTGTCGAGGGCTCCACGCTCGGCACTTCGTTCGACCTTCACGGGGTCGGCTTCCTGCTCGGACAGGCGCTTGAGTTCAGCCGGGCGCAAGTGGCCGAGAAGGCTGATGATGGGCTGCGGCATTTCCTCAAGCTGCGGCATCCTGCCGCGCTGTTCGAGATGAGCGACGACCGAGGTGATCGCCGAGGCCGTGTCTTCGGACGCCAGCCATCCCCCGTCGGGGGCGACCTGGCGGGCCAGGTAACTCAGGCGGGCCGCATTGTCCTTGAAGGCATAGATGATGCCGGGCGCCGCCGACACGCAGCGGACGCCGGTGGCTTCCTCAACGTAGTCGCGAAGCTCGCCAGCGGCGTAGAGGTGCTGGAAGGTCCGGCGTCGCGTGAGGATGCCGTCGCCGCACTCCGTACCTTTGATCTGGTTACGCTCCCATCTCAAACGCGCGGACACCACGAGCGCCGTTTTGGCGAGGGCCCAGGCCCGATGGAGCGTCTCCCGTCGTTCGGCGAGATCCTCAATGACGTTCAGGACATAGGTGAGAAAGACCACCTCAGTCGACTCACGCCGGCCGTCCGGAAAGTGCACCGGGTCCCACCCCGCTGCATCGAAACCGAGGTGCTGCAGTGCCCGTACATCGCCGCCACGCCCGCACCCGTAGTCCAATACTCGCATGGGGGGTTCCAGCTGTAGGTCGCCGAGGGCGCGACGGGCCGGCAGCGAGAGGCCGACTCGGCCGATCGCGGTCTGATGCCTCCGACTGCTCCAAAGCTGCTGGGTCATCGGTGTTCCCTGATTCACGGATAGGCCAGCCTGCACGCGACAGCTCCGAACTTTACGTGACATGCGCTTCAGCGGTCCGGATTACAGGGCGCCGCTCGCCAAGGTTGATGGCATGCCACAGTCTCCGGCACCGTAGCCGACACGTCACCGGCATAGCCTTGGCATCGAGGCCACACGTCTGCGAGACGGCTCCCGTTGGGAGCCATCTGGGAGCCGACCCGCTCCCCAAGCCCTCCTCCCACACCGCCCGAAACCACCGCACCCCAGCGCCCTGAACAGGCAACAGCGAACCACCCAGTGTGGATCCCGCGCCCGAACCTCATTCGGGACGAAGAGGTCGTGGGTTCAAATCCCGCCACCCCGACTGGAGGACCACCAGGTCAGGGGAGCCGGATCTGGGAAATCGGGTCGGATCCCTGATTCACTCCGGGCCCATCTGAGAGCCGTTCGGGAGCCGATCTCGGAACCGTCTCGACGGTTCCTGGACTTCTTGAGCCGGGCTCATAGGGGAGTCCCCATAGCCGTGGGCTCCTCGCCAAGGCTCGCGACGCCGAAGGTTTGGACATCGAGCTTCTCATCGCCCCCGACTCCCAGACGCCGAGCCTAGAGCGTAGTGAAAGGCACACAGAGGGTGATGACCAGAACGCTCGCGCTCCTGCCGCTTCACCCACCGTGCCAGTGCCGTGCCAGAGAGACCGGCAAACCACGGTCAACAAAGGGCAGAGATTAGCTGCCCCCGCCCGCCCCAGATGCGGTGTCTTTGCTGGTCAGAGAGCCACTGGGCCCATGAAAGCCCCCTGATTCCCAAGCTCAGAGCGCGAGTTCGATTCTCGTCACCCGCTCCATAGAGAAACCCCGGTCGGGCGGACCGGGGTTTGTTGTTGTCCAGACCTGTTGAGCAGCGTGCCCACCGAATGCTCCCGACTCGCCATTGGCGTGAGAAGTCGTGGGGCCCCGCGATTGGCGAGCCAAGCGCAGCGCTCAGTCCGCTAGTCCCGTGCGGTAGGCATAGCGGACGGCCTGTGCGCGATCGCGTACGCCAGTCTTCGCGAAGATGCGGTTGATGTGCGTTTTGACCGTGGCGCGGCTGAGGTGGAGGCGTTCGCCGATCTCACCGTTGGACAGCCCCTGCGCGATCAGTATCAGGACCTCTGCCTCACGGGCAGTCAACGGCTCTGGCAGAGGAGCTGGGACGTCCCGCCTTGGCCGAGCCGGTTCGGGGGTTACGGTCGAGGAAGCCGACGCCTCGCGGTCCGAAACCGTCGCGGACTCTGGCAGCAGGACCGATGTGACGGTCGCGACCAGACGTTCCTGCACCACCGGATCCATCCACGTCAGCCCCTCGTGCACGGCACGGATCGCCCGTTCGATCTCGTCCGCACCCGCGTCCTTGGTGAGATATCCCTTCGCCCCCGCTCGCAGTGCGGGAAAGACCGACGTGTCGTCCACGTAGGTCGTCAGCACCAGCACAGCGATCTGCGGGGCTTCCTCCCGCAACGTCCAGGTTGCGGCGAGGCCGTCCGTGCCAGGCATCGCCAGGTCCATCAGCACGACATTCGGGCGGTGTTCGAGGGCCATTTCCACTGCCTCGGCGCCGTCGGCCGCACCACCCACGACCTCCATGCCCGCATTCAGGCCGACCAGCAGCATCAGGCCCTCGCGGGTCACCCGCTGGTCATCAACGACCAGCACCCTGATGGGTGCCAGGGAATCGCTCACGCCGGTATCTCCATCTCCACGGTCCAGCCCTGCTCGGTGGGGCCGGCATGAATGCGGCCGCCGGCCCGTTCGATGCGCTCGCGCATGCCCCGCAATCCGTTTCCCCCACCCGTCCACGCTTCGACGGGCGGCACGGGAGCGCCGGTTTCGGTGCCGTTGTGGTCCGCTCCGACTGCGCGGCCATGGTCCGAGATGGTCAGTGTGACGGCCTGTGGTGTGTAGCGCAGCAGCACGGTGGTGGGCGAACCGGCCGCGTAGCGCGCGGCGTTGGTGAGCGCCTCCTGGGTGCCCCGATAGAGCGCGAGGTTCGCCTCCGGCGTCAGCCCTCTCGGCTGCCCGGCCACCGACAGCGTGATCGGCAGCGCGAGGTCGCGGCGGCACCTGCCGGCCAGGGTGGTGAGCTGGTCTGCCATGGGCACCTCGTCCCCGCGCAAGGCGGCAACGGCCCGGCGCGCGTCGCCCAGGCCCTCCCGGGTCAGTTCGCCGCTGCGCACGATCAGCTGGTGCAGGGCCGGGTCGACCGTGCCACGCTCGGCGAGTTTGCGGGCGCCCTCCAGTTGCACGGAGAGGGCGGACAGGGACTGCGCCAGGATGTCGTGCAGTTCCCGGGCGATGCGGGTGCGTTCAGCGACGGCGGCAGCACGTGTCTGTGCCTCACGCGAGTCTTCCAGCTCGGCGAGCAGCAGTTCAGTGTGGTCGTGTCGCAGGCGAGCCTGGCGGGCGAAGACGCAGGCGGCACCGAGCACCGCACACAGCAACGCGCAGGCCCCTGCGTTCTCGGTCGCGTTGTGCGATGGGCTGACGCAGGCGGCGATGACTGCGATCGCCACGGTCAGCGGCGCGGCCAGCAGTACGGCCAGACGCGGCCGCAGACGCGCGAAGAGCATCGCCACAGCGGTGGCGACGGGGACCATCATCATCGAGTTCGACTGAAGCAATGCCAGCACGTTTCCGCCGACGCCAAGGATCAGCGGTGGCGCAGCGGTGGCCGCCTCCGACTTCCCCGTGCCCCGGGCCAGGGCCGCGACAGCCAGTGACAGCAGGCACCCGGCCAGCACCAGGCCGATGACGAGACGCTGGCCGGTCACACCCGGGTGTGGCCGACTCTGCAGGGCTGAGGCGGTGGTAAGGACCATGACCCCCCACAGCAACAAGTGCATCCGCGCAGCCTGACGCGCGGCACGCTCGGCCGCACGCGACCGGGCCTCCGCCACTCTTGGGCTGTCCCCCTCACAACCGCCGGGCGGCGTTGAGCTCATGCCGGACAGCATAGGAGCGGCCGGCCCCGGAAAGCCCGGGTCCGGCCGCGGACACACGCTGTTCACGCCGCTGCCAAGTCGCGGGCTGCGGATGCGGTCAACCGGTAGGCGCGGTACCGGATCACCACCAACCGGGTCACCGCCTGGGCCAGCGCCATCATGACGAAGGCCGCAATCCACGCCTGGGCCGAGGTGATCTGATGGCTACGGCTGAAGTCGGCGATGGCGTCACCGGCGCCGTGATCGGCGGCGAAGGCGAAGACCATCCGGACCGCCATGCCGAAGACCCACAAAGCCGCGGCCACCAAGCCCGCCTTGGCGTAGACGCCCTCCGCCTCGCGCCGAAGGTGCGTTGCGAGCCCACAGAGCAGTCCGAGAGCGACTCCCGAGCCGGCCAGCGCCAGTTCAAGGACGAGGTCGTTGCCGACCGTGGGCACCGACCGCAGGTAGTACACGGCGGTGGCGCCGACCAGCACGGCCGGGAGCACCAGGTTGATCAGATCCAGGCGGCTGCCACGCACCTGGCGCACGACGAGCAGGACGAGGATCCCGTTGACGCAGTAATCGGTGATGTTCACGGCTCCAAGCCTGCTTCGACCTCAGCCGCCAATCGCCAGCCCCTGGGTTGACCCGCAGGTTGACAGGTGCCTCCACCCACGGGTTGACAGGGCGCGACCGGACCTCCGCGTCGTTCGGTCACTTCCCCCATTTCGACAGAGGCCACGGCTTCGCCGCTCACCCGGGGGCCTGGCTGGTGACCCACGCCGCCCGGGCACGCCCGACCCGCTACCGCCGGTCCCGATGGGCCGCCGCGACCTGGTTGATGGTGCGCTCGGCGCCGGAGCCGCGCTGAGCCTTCTCCGCGAAGCCGGGGAACTGCCCGGCGAGGGCGCTGAGCACCCTCAACTCCACCGGCGCGACATTGACTTCGCACAGATCGCGCTCGACGGCCCGGACCACCCCCGCCACCACCTGGTCCGGGGAGACCATGCGCACGCCGGTCGGCGGGGTGGCGCCCGTGGCGGCGAACATGCCCACGTCGCGGACGGCGCCGGGCTGGACCAGCGAGACCCCCACCCCCGTGCCGTGCAGGTCCTGGCGGAAGGAGAGCGCGAAGCCGCGCAGCCCGAACTTGGCCGCGCTGTAGAGCGAGGAGTACTTGGTGGCCGTCTTCCCGGAGATCGAGCCGACGAGGACGATGTGGCCCCGGCCCGTCTCGACCATCCGGGGCGCGAGCGCGCGGGCCAGCATGATGGGGGCGCGCAGGTTGACCGTCAGCGCGCGATCGATCTGCTCCGGCGTGTAGTCGAGGAGATCGCCGGTGGAGGGCAGCGCGGCATTGGCGATCACGATGTCCGCGTCGCGGGCCGCCCGGGCGAGGTGGTCGACCTGGTCCGGGTCGGCGAGATCGGCGGTGACCGCCCGGGCACCGAGTTCGTCGGCGAGCGCCTCCAGGGGCTCGGCCCGCCGCCCCGAGAGGATCAGGTCGGCCCCCTTGGCAGCCAAGTCGCGAGCAATGGCCTGGCCGATGCCGCCGACGGCCCCGGTGAGGAGAACGGTTGATCCTGCTATTTGCATGGTGCGAGCCTCTCGAAAACTGTTCGTTCGAACGAACAGTATGAGGGTGGGGTGACCGTGTCAACAACAGCCCA
>NZ_JBYITE010000077.1:0-21711 GCF_057709105.1 Streptomyces sp. bgisy100 | reverse complement strand
GCCTCACGGCCGCCGGACACGACCACCGCCGCACGCCGCTCCAACGCAGCCCGCGACGTCGCCAACGAAAAGCCCACATCCGCAACCGACAGACCCGGCTCACGCTCCAACAACGCAACCAGCCGGCCCGCCTGCGCCCGCAACGCCTCCGCACTCCGCGCGGACAACACCCACGGCACCACCGAGGAGGAAGCGCCGGCAGGTGACAACCCCGGCGCCTCGGGCGCCCCGGGTGCCTCAGGTGCCTCAGGCGCCCCGGGCGCCTGTTCCAGGATGACGTGTGCATTCGTGCCGCTCACGCCGAACGACGAGACGCCCGCCCGGCGCGGTTCGCCGGTCTCGGGCCAGGCGACGGCCTCGGTCAGCAGTTCGACCGCACCTGCGGACCAGTCCACCTGGGCCGAGGGCCGGTCGACATGGAGGGTCTGCGGGAGCACACCGTGCCGCATCGCCAGCACCATCTTGATGACACCCGCCACACCCGCGGCCGCCTGCGTGTGACCCAGATTCGACTTCACCGAACCCAGACGCAACGGACGGCCGTCCGGGCGTCCCTGGCCGTACGTGGCCAGCAACGCCTGCGCCTCGATCGGATCACCCAGCGTCGTCCCCGTACCGTGCGCCTCCACCGCATCCACCTGCTCGGGCGACAGGCGGGCGTTCGCCAACGCCTGCTGGATGACGCGCTGCTGGGCGGGGCCGTTGGGTGCGGTGAGCCCGTTCGACGCGCCGTCCTGGTTGACCGCGGAACCGCGCAGCACCGCCAGGACCGGGTGTCCGTTCCGCTCGGCGTCGGAGAGGCGTTCGAGGACGAGGATGCCGAGTCCCTCGGCCATGCCGGTGCCGTCCGCGCCGTCCGCGAAGGACTTGCAGGCCCCGTCGGCCGCCAGGCCGCGCTGACGGCTGAAGGCCACGAAGATGCTGGGAGTGCCCATGACGGTGACACCGCCGGCCAGGGCCATCGAGCACTCGCCCTTGCGCAGCGCCTGTGCCGCGAGGTGCAGTGCGACGAGCGACGAGGAGCAGGCCGTGTCCACGGTGACCGCCGGGCCCTCCAGGCCCAGGGTGTACGAGACCCGGCCCGACATGACGCTGGCGGACGCGCCGGTCATGAGGTAGCCCTCGGCCTCTTCGGAGGAGCGCTCCAGAGTGGCTCCGTAGTCCTGGCCGTTGGTGCCGGTGAAGACGCCGACCCGGCTGCCGCGCAGCGTGCCGGGGTCGATACCGGCCCGCTCCAGCGCCTCCCAGGAGGCTTCCAGCAGCAGTCGCTGCTGCGGATCCGTCGCGACGGCTTCGCGCGGGGACATGCCGAAGAACGCGGCGTCGAATCCGGCCGCGTCGTCCAGGAAGCCGCCCCGACGCACATAGCTGGTGCCCGGGTTGTCGGGGTCCGGGTCGTACAGGGCGTCCAGATCCCAGCCGCGGTTGTCCGGGAAGTCGGAGATCCCGTCACCGCCCGCGGCGAGCAGCTGCCACAGCTCCTCGGGCGAGCTCACGCCGCCCGGGAACCGGCAGCTCATGCTGACGATCGCAATGGGCTCCTGGTCCTTCGCGTCCATCACTCGCAGACGCTCGTGCGCCTGTTCCAGGTCAGCCGTTACTCGCTTGAGGAAGTAACGAAGCTTTTCTTCATTCCCCATCAGAATCTCCGTACGTGGGATCTCGACATGTGAATCAGCGACGTGCGTCCGCTGTCAGGAAATGCCGAACTTCTTGCTGATGATGTCGAACATCTCGTCGTCGGTCGCCGCGCTCAGGTCCTCGGCGGAATCCGTTCCCGGCGTGGTGTCCCCGGCGTCCCGCCACTGCGAGACGAGCGTCTGCATACGCATCAGGATCCTGGTGCGTACGGCGCTGTCCCGGTCCATGCCGTCAAGAACCGCTTCGAGCCGTTCGAAGTCGTCGAGGGCTGAGGTGGACGACGGCTCCCCGCCGGTGTCCGGGTCCGCCTCCACGACGAGTTCCCGGCTCAGGTAGTCGGCGACGGCCACGGGGTTCGGGTAGTCGAAGACCAGCCCGGCAGGCAGGCGCAGACCGGTGAGGACGCCGAGCCGGTTGCGCAGTTCGACCGCGGTGACCGAGTCGAGTCCGAGTTCCCGGAACGCCCGGTCGCCCCGGATGGCGTCCTGCGAGGCGTATCCGAGGACGTTCGCCGCCTGAGTGCGGACCGCGTCCACGAGCAGGGCGCGCCGTCCGGCCGCCGGGGTGGCGGCCAGCCTGCTCACCAGTTC
Organism: Streptomyces sp. bgisy100; assembly: GCF_057709105.1. Lineage (NCBI taxonomy): Bacteria > Bacillati > Actinomycetota > Actinomycetes > Kitasatosporales > Streptomycetaceae > Streptomyces > Streptomyces sp. bgisy100. The sequence goes on along the minus strand of NZ_JBYITE010000077.1, from coordinate 19,480 downwards.
CGGCCGTTCCTCCCGGGTGCCCGCACCGGTGCCGGGGCCGGCCTCGGCGAGCCGCGCGACGTCGGGGAGGCCGGCGATGAACGGGTTCGGCCGGGTCGCGGTCAGGGCGACGGAGAACCGTTCCCAGGCGATGTCCGCGATCATGACGCAGGTCTCGTCGTGGTCCAGGGCGCGTTGCAGCGCCGCCGTGGCCGACTCGGGGTCCATGGCCGACAGTCCGTGCCGGTCCAGCTTCTCGCCGAACGATCCTTCGGCCATTCCGTCGCCGTCCCAGGCGCCCCAGGCCACCGAGGTGGCGGGGAGGCCCGCCTCCCGGCGGTGCCGGGCCAGCGCATCCAGGTAGGCGTTGCCCGGCGCGTAGTTCCCCTGCCCGGAGGCGCCGATCGTGCCGGCCACCGAGGAGAAGAGGACGAACGCGGACAGCTTTTTGTCCCGGGTGAGTTCGTGCAGTTGGGCGGCGGCGCGGGCCTTCGCGGCCAGGGCCCGGTCGAGCTGTGCGGGTGTGAGCGTGCCGATCATGCCGTCGTCGAGGGCCGCGGCGGTGTGCATCACCGCGGTGAGCGGGAATTCCTCGGGCACCGACGCCAGGAGCCGTTCCAGGGCGTCCCGGTCGGTGACATCGCAGCCGGCCACGGTGACGCGGGCCCCGGTCGCGGCGAGTTCCGCTTCCAGCTCCGCCGCGCCGGGTGCCCCGGGCCCGCGTCGGCTGACCAGCAGGAGGTGGTCCGCACCGTTGCGGGCCAGCCAGCGGGCGGTGTGGGCGCCCAGGGCGCCGGTGCCGCCGGTGATCAGTACCGTGCCCGACGGCTTCCAGGCGCGTGCCGCGGTGGCGGCACCCAGCGGTGCGTTCTCCAGCCGCCGCGCAAGGACCCCGGACGGGCGGACGGCGAGCTGGTCCTCGTCACCGATGCCGGACAGCACGCCGCGCAGCCGGGACCGGCCCCGGGCGTCGAGTGAGCCGGGCAGGTCGACGAGGCCGCCCCACTGCTGCGGGTACTCCAGGGCGGCGACCCGGCCGAATCCCCAGAGCAGAGCCTGGGCGGGCCGGACGGCGGAGTCCGGCGCACCGGCCCCGGCCGCGCCACGGGTCGCGCACCACAGCGGTGCGCGGATGCCCGCGTCGTCCAGGGCCTGGACGAGTGTGACGGAGAGCGCGAAGCCGACCGGGGTGGCCGGGTGCTCCTCGACCGGTTCCTCGGCGAGCGCGAGCAGGGACAGTACGCCCCGGAAGGAAGCGGACGGACCGTCGGCCGCGTCCGTGCCGTTCTCCGCTCCGGCCAGGCCGGCCAGGCGGCCGGTGAGGCGGGTCCGGTCGAGGTCGGCCGCGGTGAGCTCGGTCCGGACCACCCGAATACCGTGCTCGGTGAGGGCCTGCACGGCCCCGGTGACGAGCTCGTCGTGGTGGTGGCCGGGCGGGGTCACCACCAGCCAGGTGCTCGCCAGGGCACCGGCCGGGGCGTCGCCGAGCTGCTGCCATGTCTCGCGGTACCGCCAGGCGTCCGCGGCCGCCTGGCCCCGGTGGCGGCGCCGCCAGGACGAGAGGGCCCGCACCAGCGGGCTGAGCGTGGCCTGTGCACCGTCGTCGATCGCCAGGGTGCCGGCGAGTTCGGCCAGGTCCTCCCGCTCCACCGCCTCCCAGAAGCGGCTCTCCGCGGCGTCCTCGACGCGGCCGGCCGTCGGTTCGGCGCCGACGGGAGCGGAGGCGTCCAGCCAGTACCGCTCCCGCTGGAAGGGGTAGGTGGGCAGGTCGACCCGGCGCCCGGCCGCGCCCCCGAACAGGGGCTGCCAGTCGACGGTGATGCCGTGGACGTGGGCTTCGGCCAGGGCGGTGAGGATGCGCCGCGGCGCATCGGAGCCGTCGTCGAGCGTGCCGACGGCGGTCACCGTCCGGTCCTCGGCGAGGGCCGCCCGGCGCAGTTCCTCCAAGAGGACTGGACGGGTGCTGACCTCGATGAACGCAGCGAAGCCGGCGTCCAGCAGGGTCTTGGTGACACCGGCGAAATCCGCCGTCTCGTGCATGCACCGGTACCAGTGGCCGCCGTCCGGCTCCTCGCCGTCGATCCGGCCACCGGTCAGTGCCGAGTACAACGGCACCTGTGCCGTGCCCGGCCGGACGCGGGCCGGTGCTTCCTCGCTCCGGGCCGTCTGTGCCGTCGGGTCCGTCCGCTCGGCCGTCCCGTTCCGCGGGCGGCTGCCGAGGGCGATCACGCGTGCGCCGTCGTCCAGGCTCAGCGCGCCCGCCACACACGCTGCCGCGATCTCGCCCCGGGCGTGCCCGACCACCGCGGCGGGCTCCACACCATACGAGCGCCACACCTCCGAGAGGGAGACCATCACAGCCCACAGCACCGGCTGGACCACATCCGTCCGGTCCGGCGACGGACTGCCGTCGACACCGCGCACCACATCGGTCAACGACCAGTCCGTCAGCGGGTCGAGCGCCGCGGCACACTGCGCCAGACGCTCCCGGAACACGGAGGACGACTCCCACAGGTCCCGTGCCACGCCGGCGCGCAGCGGCCCCTGGCCCGGGAACACCCACACCGCACCACCGGTGGTGTCCGCTTCGGCCCGGACGACGCCGGGTGCGTCATGTCCGTCGGCGGTCGCGGTGAGTGCGTCGAGGACGGAGTCCCTGTCGTCGGCGAGCACGACGGCGCGGTGCCGGAACAGGGCACGTGTGGTGGCGAGCGCCCGGCCGACGGCGGCGAGGTCGCAGTCGGGCCGTGACGCGAGGAACGACGCCAGCTGTCGGGCCTGGGCGGACAGGGCAGCAGGGGTGCGTGCCGACAGGACCCACGGGGCCTGAGCGGACGGGGCGTCCGGGTCCTCCTCCGACTGCCCGGTGTCCGTCGGCCGGTCGGTGACCGGGGCCCCTTCGAGGATGACGTGCGCGTTGGTGCCGCTCACGCCGAAGGACGAGACGCCCGCCCGGCGCGGCTGCCCGGTGTCCGGCCAGTCCATCGGACGGGTCAGCAGCTCCACCGCGCCGGCCGACCAGTCCACATGGGGGGTCGGTGTGTCGATGTGCAGGGTCTGCGGCAGTACGCCGTGGCGCATCGCCATGACCATCTTGATGACGCCCGCGACGCCCGCGGCCGCCTGGGTGTGTCCCAGGTTCGACTTCACCGAGCCGAGGCGCAGCGGCCGTTCGACGGGCCGTTCCTGCCCGTAGGTGGCCAGCAGGGCCTGGGCCTCGATCGGGTCGCCCAGCGTCGTTCCGGTGCCGTGGGCCTCGACGGCGTCCACCTGCTCGGCGGACAGCCGCGCGTTGGCGAGCGCCTGGCGGATCACGCGCTGCTGGGACGGGCCGTTGGGCGCCGTCAGGCCGTTCGACGCACCGTCCTGGTTCACTGCCGAACCGCGCACCACCGCCAGCACCTGATGACCGTTGCGGCGGGCGTCCGACAGCCGCTCGACCAGCAGCATGCCCACACCCTCGGCCCAGCCCGTGCCGTCCGCGGCACCGGCGAAAGCCTTGCACCGGCCGTCCGCGGCCAGACCCCGCTGACGGCTGAACTCCACGAAGACATCAGGAGTGGCGAGCACCGTGGCACCGCCCACCAGCGCCATCGAGCACTCGCCCTGCCGCAGCGACTGCGCCGCCAGGTGCAGGGCCACCAGCGACGACGAGCACGCGGTGTCGACGGTGACCGCGGGGCCCTCCAGGCCCAGGGTGTAGGCGATACGGCCGGTGGCGACGCTGCCCGCGCTGCCATTGCCGACGTACCCTTCGACGCCCTCCGGCACGCTGTGCAACCGTGCCCCGTAGTCGTGGTACATCAGGCCGGCGAAGACACCGGTCCGGCTGCCGCGCACGGACTGCGGATCGATACCGGCCCGTTCGAAGGCCTCCCACGAGGTCTCCAGCAGCAGCCGCTGCTGCGGGTCCATCGCCAGCGCCTCACGCGGCGAAATCCCGAAGAACTCCGCGTCGAACTCGGCCGCGTCGTAGAGGAAGCCGCCTTCGAAGGTGGTGGAGGTTCCACGGTTCTCGGGATCCGGGTCGTAGAGGCCGTCGAGGACCCAGCCGCGGTCGGCCGGGAACGCGGAGACGGCATCGCTCCCCTCCGCGACGAGCTGCCACAGCGCCTCGGGGGAGGCGACTCCGCCGGGGAATCGGCAGCTCATTCCGACGATGGCGATGAGGTCGTCATCGGTGGCCGGGACAGGCGCCGACGCCGCCACCGGTGCCGCGGGTGCGGATTCCAGCAGGGTGTCCTTGAGGAACGCGGCCAGCGTCTCGGGGTTCGGGTGGTCGAACACCAGAGTCGCGGGGAGCGACAGACCGGTGGCCTGGCTCAGCCGGTTCCGCAGTTCGACGGCGGTCAGCGAGTCGAACCCGAACTCCCGGAAGGCTCGCACCGGTTCAATGCTCGCGGCGGACGCGTGTCCCAGGACCGCCGCCGCATGCGTACGGACCAGATCGAGCAGGAGGCGATCCGACTCGGCCGCGGACACACCCGTGAGGCGCGCCTGCAGCGATGTACTGGTTTCCGTGACGGACCGGGCCGCCTTTCGCCGGGCGGGAGTCCGCACCAGGCCACGCAGCAGCGCGGGAGCCTCGGACGCTCCCAGCTGGGCGCGCAAGGCGCCGGTGTTGAGCATGACTGGCGCCACGAGGGCTTCGTCCAGGGCACAGGCGCCGTCGAACAGCTCGAGTCCCTGCTCGGTGGAGAGCGGTGCCAGCCCCATGCGCGTCAGCCGCCGCAGGGCGTCCTCATCGAGATGACCGGTCATGCCGCTGCTCCGGCTCACACCACTGTCCTGGGCCCACAGGCCCCAGGCGAGGGACTGACCGGGCAGACCCTGGGCCCGACGATGCTGTGCCAGAGCGTCCAGGAGCGCGTTGGCGGCGGCGTAGTTGCCCTGCCCGGCCGCACCCAGCAGACCGGCCGCCGAGGAGAACAACACGAACGCGGACAGGTCCATGTCCCGCGTCAGATCGTGCAGGTTCAGCGCCGCATCCACCTTCGGACGCAGGACCGTGTCCAGCCGCTCCGGCGTCAAAGCCGACACCACACCGTCGTCCAGGACACCGGCCGTGTGCACCACACCGGTCAGGGGCGCCTCGGCCGGGATGTCCGCCAGAAGGGCGGCCAGGGCCGTGCGGTCCGCGGCATCGCACGCGGCGATGCGCACCTGCGCACCGAGATCAGTGAGCTCCTGCTGAAGCTCCGCAGCACCCGGCGCGTCCGCGCCACGACGACTGGTCAGCAGCAGGTGCCGGATACCGTGCTCCACCACCAGATGACGGGCCACCAACGAGCCGAGCGCACCCGTACCACCGGTCACCAGCACCGTACCCGCAGCATCCCAGACCGCGGAATCCTCGACCGAAACAGCAGGCGACACCCGCACAAGCCTCGGGACCCGCACCGCGCCCGCGCGCACCGCGGCCTGCGGCTCACCGGACGCCACCACACCAGCCAGGGCCACACCCACGTCCGCCCCGGAGTCGGGATCGAGGTCGGTGTCGAGGTCGACCAGTACGAACCGGTCGGGGTTCTCCGACTGCGCCGACCGCACCAGACCCCACACCGCGGCATGCGCGAGATCCGCAACACCTTCCGTCGGTCCAACCGCCACCGCGCCACGCGTCACCACCACCAGACGCGACGACGCGAACCGCTCATCCGCCAACCACGACTGCACCAAAGCCAGCACGCGATGCGTCGCGGCCCGAACGTCGGACGCCGTACCGACACCGGAAGAGGTATCGGCGGAGGGCACGATGACGACATCGGGAACCGGGCCGGAGGCGAATCCCTCCAGGACGTCGACCAGTTGGGGCGAATGGCCGTGTGCCCTCAGGGCCGCGGCCGGCCCGGAGTCCTCAGCGCCCATCACCGCCCAACGATGCGCCGAGGCATCCACCTCGGTCGTGGCCAGTGGCTGCCAGTCGACGCGGAACAGTGAGTCCTGCGACCCTCGCCGCGCCGCCTGGATCTGCTCGTTGGAGACCGGACGCAAGGAGAGTGCGTCGACCGAGGCCACCGGGTCGCCGGCAGCGTCCGCAACCGTCAGGGACAACGATCCCTGAGCGCCCGGTGAGAGCTGCACCCGCAGCGAGGACGCACCGGTGGCGTGGAGCGACACACCCCGCCATTCGAACGGCAGATGTGCCTCACCTTCATGTGCCAGCGCGAAGGCGTGCAGAGCGGCGTCCAGCAGCGCCGGGTGCAGACCGAACCGGGCCGTCTCCCCCGCCGTCTCCTCGGGCAGCGCCAGTTCGGCGAAGAGGTCCTCACCGCGCCGCCAGACCCGCTCCAGTCCCTGGAAGACGTCGCCGTAGACGTAGCCGGCGTCGGCGAAACGCTCGTAGGCACCCTCGACGGGCACCTCCTCGGCGCCGGCGGGAGGCCAGGCACTCAGGTCGAACGCGGCAGGCCGGTCGTCTGCGGAGAGCACACCGCTGGCGTGCCGGGTCCACAGCTGCTCCTCACCGCTCTCGGCCGATGCTTCGGTGCAGGAGTGCACGGTCACCGTGCGGCGCCCGGTGTCGTTCGCGGCGCCGACCACCAGTTGCAGTCGGATCCAGCCCTCTTCCGGGATGGTGAGCGGGGCTTCGAGGGTGAGCTCCTCGATGCGGGCGCCACCGATCTCGTCCCCGGCCCGGGTGGCCAACTCGACGAAGGCCGTGCCCGGCAGCAGTACGGTGCCCCACACCGCGTGGTCCGCCAGCCACGGGTGCGAGCGAAGCGACAGCCGGCCGGTGAAGAGGTACGAGTCCGCCTCCGCCAGCTCGGTGGCCGCGCCCAGGAGAGGGTGATCGGCCGGCACCATGCCGGCCGCACCCACGTCAGCCGCGCCCTGAACCGCGTCGAGCCAGTAGCGGCGGCGTTGGAAGGGGTAGGTGGGCAGGTCGACCCGACGCGCGCCGGTGCCCTCGAACACGGCGCCCCAGTCGACGTCGACACCCGCACACCAGGCCTCGGCCAGGGAGGTCAGCAGCCGCTCCCGGCCGCCCTCATCCCGCCGCAGAGTGCCCACAGCCGTCACCTGGCGGTCGGCTGCGTCAGCGGTCTCCTGCACGCCCATCAGCAGCACCGGATGCGCACTGACCTCGATGAAGGTGCGATGCCCCGCATCCAGCACAGCCCGAGTGGCCTCGTCGAACCGCACCGTCTCCCGCAGATTCCGGTACCAGTACCCGCCATCCAGCTCCGCACCGTCGACCACACCACCGGTCAACGCCGAATAGAACGGCACCTGCCCCGACACCGGACTGATGGAAGCCAGCACCTCACGCAGCCGGTCCTCGATCTGCTCCACCTGCACCGAATGCGAGGCGTAATCCACCGGGACCATCCGCGCCCGCGCGCCCTCGGCCTCCCACCGCGCCTGCAACGCCAACAGGGCCTCACGCTCGCCCGACAGCACCACCGACGCCGGACCATTCACCGCCGCAACCGAAACCGCCGAACCCGAACCCGAATCCGAACCCGAATTCGAATCCGCCAGAACCTTCGTGACTTCATCGACCGGGAGCGCGACGGACAGCATCCCGCCATCCCCCGCCATCTCCGCAATCAGACGGCTCCGCAAGGCAACGATGCGGGCGCCGTCCTCCAGGCTCAGCGCCCCAGCGACGCAGGCGGCGGCGATCTCGCCCTGGGAATGGCCCACCACCGCGGCAGGCTCCACACCATTCGAGCGCCACACTGCCGCGAGGGAAACCATCACCGCCCACAGCACCGGCTGGACCACATCCACCCGATCCAACGACGGACACCCAGGAACTCCCCGCACCACATCCGCCAACGACCAACCCGTCAACGGATCCAGCGCCGCACCACACTCCTCCAACCGCCCCCGGAACACAACGGACGAGTCCCACAGCTGCTCGGCCATCCCAGCCCACTGCGAACCCTGACCCGGGAACACCCACACCACACCAGCACCGGCACCAGCGCTCACAACACCGCGCACGACACCGGCACCAGCATCACCACCAGCCAACACCGACAGACCCGAAACCAGCCCCTCACGACCGGCCCCCAACACCACCGCACGATGCTCCAGCCCCGCACGGCCCCGCACCAGCGAATACCCCACATCCACCGGCGAAGCAGCAGACCCAGCACCCAGCAACGGGGTCAACTGCCGCGCCTGTGCCTCCAGAGCCTCCGCGCCCCGCGCCGAGAGCACCAACGGAACGACGGAGCCCCCGTCGGTGCCGTGGTCCGTAGTTTCCCGGTCTTCCGGTTGGTCCGGCGTGGGCACTGCTTCCCCGGGGACGGCTTCCGCGGCAACGGTTTCCCCGGGGACGGCCGCTGCGGGAACGGCCTCGAGGATGACGTGGGCGTTCGTGCCGCTCACGCCGAACGAGGACACACCGGCCCGTCGGGCCTCGCCGGTCTCCGGCCACGCCACCGACTGGGTCAGCAACTGCACCGCACCGGCCGACCAGTCGACCTTCGACGACGGCTGGTCGACATGGAGCGTCCGGGGCAGGACTCCGTGGCGCATGGCCTGCACCATCTTGATGATGCCCGCAACACCCGCCGCCGCTTGCGTGTGCCCCAGGTTCGACTTCACCGAACCCAGCCACAACGGCCGCTCCGCCGCGCGCCCCTGACCGTACGTGGCCAGCAACGCCTGCGCCTCGATCGGATCACCCAGCTTCGTCCCCGTACCGTGCGCCTCCACCGCATCCACCTGCTCGGCGGACAGCCGCGCGTTGGCGAGCGCCTGGCGGATCACACGCTGCTGCGACGGACCGTTCGGCGCCGTCAGGCCGCTGGACGCACCGTCCTGGTTGACGGCGGAACCCCGCACCACTGCCAGGACCGGATGGCCGTTGCGACGGGCGTCCGACAGCCGCTCCAGGAGCAGAACGCCCGCTCCTTCGGCCCAGCCCGTGCCGTCCGCCGCATCCGCGAAGGACTTGCACCGGCCGTCCGCCGCCAGACCCCGCTGACGGCTGAACTCCACGAACACACCCGGCGTCGACATCACCGTCACGCCACCGGCCAGGGCCAGGGAGCACTCCCCCTGCCGCAGCGACTGCGCCGCGAGGTGCAGGGTGACCAGCGACGACGAGCACGCGGTGTCCACGGTGAGCGCCGGGCCCTCCAGGCCCAGCGTGTAGGCGACCCGGCCCGACACCACGCTGCTGGCGCTGCCGTTGCCGAGCAGTCCTTCGAGCCCCTCGGGGATGTTGTGGAGCCGTGCGCCGTAGTCGTGGTACATCACGCCGGCGAAGACGCCGGTCCGGCTGCCGCGCACGGACTGCGGGTCGATACCGGCCCGTTCGAAGGCCTCCCACGAGGTCTCCAGCAGCAGCCGCTGCTGCGGGTCCATCGCCAGCGCCTCACGCGGCGAAATCCCGAAGAACCCGGCGTCGAACTCGGTCGCGTCGTGCAGGAAGCCGCCTTCCCGCACATAGCTGGTCCCGATGGCGTTCGGGTCCGTGTCGAAGAGCCGGTCGATCTGCCAGCCGCGGTCGGTGGGGAACTCCGAGACCCCGTCACCGCCCGCTGCCAGCAGTTCCCACAGCTCGTCCGGCGTGGTGACGCCGCCCGGGTAGCGGCAGCTCATTCCGACGATGGCGATCAGGTCGTCGTCGGTGGCAGGTGTCGCCGACGGCGACGGGCGCAGCTGCTCCGGGGCCTCGCCGACGAGTGCGTCACGGAGGTGCCGCGCGAGGGCGAGCGGGGTCGGGTGGTCGAACAGCAGCGTCGGGTCGAGCCGCAGCCCGGTGGCGGTATGGAGGGCGTTGCGCATCTCGACGGCGGTGAGCGAGTCGAATCCCGCGTCGAGGAAACCGGTCTCGGCGGGCACCGCGTCGGGGCCGTCGTGTCCGAGCACGGCCGCCGCGCGGGTGCGCACCAGGTCGAGCAGGATCCGGTCGCGTTCCGTCGCGGAGGACCGCGTGAGGCGGTCCGTCAAGCGCTCGGCATCGGTGCTGTCGCCCCGCGAAGCCGGTCCCGTGCGTGCCGCGGCCCGGCGGGGCGGGGTGCGGACGAGGGAGCGCAGGACGGCGGGCAGTCCGGGGCCGTGGGAGAAGGACGCAGGGTCCAGGTGGACGGGGGCGAGGACGGCGTGGCCGGCCGCCCGGGCCGCGTCGAGCAACGCCAGGCCCTCCGCCTCGGACAGCGGGCGCAGCCCGGCGCGCGCCATCCGCGACACATCGGTCTCGGACAACCCGCCCGTCATCCCGCCGCTCCGGCCCCACAGCCCCCAGGCGAGGGACTGACCCGGCAAGCCGTTGGCCGTCCGGTACGAGGCCAGGCCGTCCAGGAAGGCGTTGGCGGCGGCGTAGTTGCCCTGCCCGGCCGCACCCAGCAGACCGGCCGCCGAGGAGAACAGCACGAACGCCGACAGGTCCAGGTCCTGGGTCAGCTCGTGCAGGTGCAGAGCGGCGTCGGCCTTCGCCCGCAGCACGGTGTCCAGGCGCTCCGGCGTCAGAGCGGACACCACACCGTCGTCCAGAACACCGGCCGTGTGCACGACACCGGTGAGGGGTGCCTCGGCCGGGATGTCCGCCAGCACGGCTGCCAGGGCCGTGCGGTCCGCCGTATCACACGCGGCGATCGTCACCTGGGCGCCGAGACCGGCCAGCTCCTCCCGCAGCTCCGCCGCGCCCGGCGCGTCGATGCCACGACGGCTGGTCAGCACCAGGTGGCGCACCCCGTGCTCGGCCACCAGGTGCCGGGCCACCAGCGAACCCAACGCACCCGTGCCACCGGTGATCAGCACCGTTCCCGCGGCATCCCACGCAGTGGCAGGCCCGGAATCCGACGCCACCGCCGTCGCGCGCAGCAGACGCGGAACATGCACCGCACCCGCGCGCAGGGCAACCTGCGGCTCGCCGGACGCCACCACCGACGCCAGCACACCGGTCAGGCTGGCACCGTCGTCCGTCATGGCGCGGGCATCCAGGTCGGCCAGCACCAAGCGGTCCGGGTGCTCCGACTGCGCCGACCGCACCAGGCCCCACACCGCGGCATGCGCCGGATCCGCGACACCCTCGTACGGATCAACCGCCACCGCGCCCCGCGTCACCACCACCAGACGGGAGGACCCGAACCGCTCGTCCGCCAGCCACGACTGCACCAGCGCCAGCACGCGGTGCGTCGCAGCCCGAACACCGGTGGCAGCGAGGGCGGAGTCGGCGGTTCCTGCGCCGACTCCCGTGGCCGCACCGGGTCCCGTGCCCGCACCTGCACCTGCACCTGCACCTGCACCTGCACCTGCACCGAACGCGGCACCATCGCAGGCGAAGAACACGACGTCCGGTGCCGTACCGTCCGCGCAGAGTGCGTCCAGATCCGGGCACACCGCGGGAAGCCTCAGGGCCTCCAGCAGGGCGGTGCTCTCCACGCCCTCGCCGAGCACGGCCCAAGAGCCCGCGGCCGTGCCCGGGTTCGGGTTCGGGTTCGCCGCCGGTGTCGTCCCGTCCCATACCGGCCATGCCAAGCGGTACAGCGAGTCGCCGCGCCCGCCTGCCGTGAGCGGCTCCCCCGTCAGCTGCTCGGCCGGCACCGGGCGCAGCGCCAGGGCGTCGACCGAGGCGACGGGGGTTCCGGTGCCGTCGGCCGCTTCGAGGGCGATGGTGTCGGCGCCGACGGGCCGCAGGTGGACGCGGAGCGAGGTGGCCCCGGAGGCGTACAGGGACACGCCGCTCCAGGCGAAGGGCATGCGGGCCCGGCCGGTGTCCCGGACGAGGAGTCCGCCGCCGATGCCGACGGGGTGGAGGGCCGCGTCGAGGAGGGCCGGGTGCAGGCCGAAGTGACCGGCGTCGGCCTCGGCGTCCGCCGGGAGGGCGACCTCGGCGAAGACCTCGTCGCCACGTCGCCATACGCCGCGCAGGCCGCGGAAGGCCGGACCGTACGCGGTGCCGCTCGCGGCGAGCCGGTCGTACACCGCCTGGATGTCGTCCACTTCGACGGCGTCGGCCGGGGGCCAGGTGCCGAGGTCCTGCGCCGGAGTGCCGGCGCGGTGGCCGAGGGCTCCGGCGGCGTGCCGGGTCCAGGGCCGGTCGGCCGCGCCCGTGGCGGGCCGGGAGTAGAGGTGGAACGGGTGCCGCCCGGTGCCGTCGGGCGCGCCGACCGAGATCTGGAGCTGCACCGCTCCGTGCGCGGGCAGCACCAGGGGCGCTTCGAGGGTCAGTTCGTCGACGCGGTTGCAGCCGGCCTGGTCCCCGGCGCGTACGGCGAGTTCCAGGATCGCTGTGCCGGGGACCACCACGGTTCCGGCGATGGTGTGGTCCGCGATCCACGGGTGGGTGTCGAGACCGAGCCGCCCGGTGAACAGGTGCCCGTCACCGTCGGCCAGGCCGATGGCGGCGCCCAGGAGGGGGTGTTCGGCCCGGGTCAGGCCGGCCGCGGCGACATCACCGGTGCGGTCGGGGGACGGCGTCGGCCAGTAGTGGCGGTGCTGGAAGGCGTAAGTGGGCAGCTCGACGGGGTGTGCCCCGGTGCCGGGGAGGACCGCGTCCCAGTCGGGCGTGACGCCGTGGACGTGGAGCCTGCAGACCGCGCCGAGAAGAGACTGCTCCTCGGGCCGGTCGCGGCGGAGGGCGGGCACCAGCACGGCCGGGCTGTCCTCGGGGAGGCAGTCGCGGGCCATGGCGGCGAGGGTTCCGTCGGGGCCCAGTTCCAGGTACCGGGTGGTGCCGAGGCGGTCGAGGGTCTGGATGCCGTCGGCGAACCGCACCGCTTCGCGGACGTGCCGCACCCAGTACTCCGGGGAGCACAGTTCGTCGGCGGTGGCGACGTCCCCGGTGAGGTGCGAGATCACCGGGATGCGCGGGGCGTGGTAGGTGAGGATCCCGGCGAACCGCCGGAAGTCCGCGAGCATCGCGTCCATGTGCGGCGAGTGGAAGGCGTGGCTGACGCGCAGCTGCTTCGTCTTCACGCCGGTCGCGGCGAGGGTCTCCGCGACGCGCTGCACCTGGTCCCGGTCGCCGGAGACCACGACCGAGGCGGGTCCGTTGACGGCGGCGACCGATATCCGGGTGGCTCCGTCGCCGGTGAGCTCGTCGATGGCGGCCCGTACCCGGTCCTCGGGGGCAGCGACGGACACCATCGCGCCGCCGGGCGGCAGGCCCTGCATGAGACGGGCGCGCGCGGTGACGAGGGTGGCGGCGTCGGCGAGGGAGAGCACGCCCGCGACGTGGGCCGCGGTCAGTTCCCCGATCGAGTGTCCGGCGACGTAGTCGGGGGTGATGCCCCAGGACTCGGTCAGCCGGTACAGCGCGACCTCGACGGCGAAGAGTGCGGGCTGGGTGAAGCCGGTGCGGTCCAGCATCTCCGCGTCCGCTCCGAACACCACCTCGCGCAGCGGTTGTTCGTCGTACCGGTCCAGCTCGGCGCAGACCGCGTCGAACGCCGCGGCGAAGACGGGGTAGCGCGCGTACAGTTCGCGGCCCATGCCGAGCCGCTGGGCTCCCTGGCCGGTGAAGAGCACCGCGAGCCTTCCGGTGCCGGCCGTGCCGCGGATCACTCCGGGGGCGGCGGTTCCGTCGGCGAGGGCGGTGAGGGCGGCGGCGTACTGGTCGTGGTCGGCGGCCACGATCGCGGCGCGGTGGCCGAAGCGGGTCCGGGAGGTCGCGAGGGCGTGGCCGACGGCCGCCGGGGACAGGTCCGGGGTGCGGGCGAGGTGGTCGGCGAGGCGCCGGGCCTGGGCCCGCAGGGCTTCCTCGGTGCGTGCGGACAGGGTCCAGGGCACGAGCGGGGCCGGGCGGTCCGAGGGGGTGTCGTGGTCCGCGGGCGTCCCGCTGCTCTCCGCCGCCGCGGCGCCGTGCTCGGCCGGGCCGGGGAGGGTGTGCTGCCCGGAGCGGGGGGACGGCGTCGTGCCCGGGGCGCCGTCGGACGCGGTGTGGGGGGCCTGTTCGAGGATGACGTGGGCGTTGGTGCCGCTGACGCCGAAGGAGGAGACGCCGGAGCGCCGCGGTTCTCCGGTCTCGGGCCAGGTGACCGGCTCGGTGAGCAGCTCGACGGCGCCGTCGGTCCACTCCACGTGCGGGGTGGGGGCGTCGACGTGCAGGGTCCGGGGCAGGACGCCGTGCCGCATCGCCATGACCATCTTGATGACGCCCGCGACACCCGCGGCCGCCTGGGCGTGCCCGAAGTTGGACTTCACCGAGCCGAGCCACAGCGGGCGTCCGGCCGGCCGCTGCTGCCCGTAGGTCTCCAGGAGGGCCTGGGCTTCGATGGGGTCGCCCAGGGTGGTGCCGGTGCCGTGCGCCTCGACGGCGTCGACCTGCTGCGGGGTGAGGCGGGCGTTGGCCAGCGCCTGGCGGATGACGCGCTGCTGCGCGGGCCCGTTGGGCGCGGTCAGGCCGTTGGAGGCGCCGTCCTGGTTCACCGCTGAGCCCCGGACGACCGCGAGCACCCGGTGCCCGTTCCGTTCGGCGTCGGTGAGCCGTTCGAGGGCCAGCATGCCGACGCCTTCGGCCCAGCCGGTGCCGTCCGCCGCCGCGGCGAAGGACTTGCAGCGGCCGTCGGCCGCGAGGCCGCGCTGGCGGCTGAACTCGACGAACAGACTGGGGACGGCCATGACGGACACGCCGCCGGCCAGGGCCAGCGTGCACTCGCCCTGGCGCAGCGCGTGGCAGGCCAGGTGGAGGGCGACCAGCGACGACGAGCAGGCGGTGTCGACGGTGACCGCGGGGCCTTCCAGGCCGAGGGTGTACGACGTGCGGCCGGACACCACGCTCGGCGTGTTGCCCGTCATCACATAGCCCTCGACGTCGTCCGCGGACTGCCGCAGGAGGTTGGCGTAGTCCTGGCCGCTGGATCCGACGAAGACGCCGGTCCTGCTGCCGCGCAGCGCGTACGGGTCGATGCCCGCCCGTTCCAGCGCCTCCCAGGCCGTCTCCAGGGAGAGCCGCTGCTGCGGGTCCATGGCCAGGGCTTCGCGGGGGGAGATGCCGAAGAATCCGGCGTCGAAGCCGCCCGCGTCGTCGAGGAATCCGCCCTCGCTGACGTAGCTGGTGCCCGGGCGGTCGGGGTCCGGGTCGAACAGCTCGTCCAGGTTCCAGCCGCGCCCGGCCGGGAACGCGGACACCGCGTCCCGGTCCGAGGTGACCAGGTCCCACAGCTCGTCCGGGGAGGTGACACCGCCGGGGTAGCGGCAGCCCATGCCCACGACGGCGATCGGCTCCTGGGCCGAGTCCTCGATCTCCCGCAGGCGGGCGTGCGCCTGGTCGAGGTCGGCCGTGACCCGCTGGAGGTACTGCAGGAGCTTCTCTTCGTTTTCCATGGGATGTGTCACCTGTGTGAGTGGTCGAGCGGGGCGGTGGGGCGGGACCGTCAGTGCTTGCCGTACTTCTGGTCGATGTAGGCGAACAGTGACTCTGCGGTGACCGACTTCCCGGGGTCGTCGTCGTCCGGGCCGGTGGCGCCGGCGGGGGCGGGGTTCTCCGTGAGCTTCGACAGCAGGGTCCGCAGGCGTTCGGCGATGCCGGTGCGGGTCGCGTCATCGGGCTCGACGGTGGCGAACACGGCCTCCAGCCGGTCCAGTTCCTCGAGGAGGGCGGTGCCGTCCGGGGCCTGTGCCGAGGGCCGGTCCGGCCTGCCGGGCGCGGAGTCGGTGTCCCCGGTGGCGCCCTCGGGGAACAGCTTCGCCGCCAGGTGACCGGCGAGGGCGGCGGGCGTCGGGTGGTCGAAGACCAGGGTCACGGGCCAGCGCCTGCCGGTGCTCGTGCCCAGCCGGTTGCGGAACTCCACCGCGGTGAGCGAGTCGAAGCCGAGGTCCCGGAACGCCCGTCCGGTGTCGATGAGTTCCGGGGAGGAGTGACCGAGCACCCCGCCCGCCTGGGTGCGGATCAGGTCGAGGAGCGCCTCGTGGCGTTCCGCTGCCGGGAGGGCGGAGAGCCGCTCCACCAGGGTGGTTCCGTCGGTGGCCGCGGGAGCGGAGGCGGCGCGGCGCGGGCGCCGGTGCCCGGCGGCGACCGCCCGGAAGAGGGCGGGCACGGCGCCGTCCTCCCGGCGCAGTGATCCGGTGTCGAGCGGTACGGGGACCAGCAGGGGCTCGTCGGTTGCGGTGGCCAGGTCGTAGAGCTCCAGGCCCTGTTCGGAGGTGAGGAGGGCGGCGCCCTGCCGTTTGATCCGGGTCAGGTCGGTGTCGGCGAGGTGGCCGGTCATGTCGCTGGCCTGCCCCCACAGCCCCCAGGCGAGGGAGGTGGCCGGCAGTCCCCGGGCGCGCCGGTGCTGCGCCAGGCCGTCGAGGAAGGCGTTGGCCGCGGCGTAGTTGCCCTGGCCTGCACTGCCGAAGGTGGATGCCGCGGAGGAGAAGAGGACGAAGAACGCCAGGTCCGCGTCCTGGGTCAGCTCGTGCAGGTGAACGGCGGCGTCGGCCTTGGGGCGCAGGACGGTGTCGAGCCGGTCGGGGGTCAGGGCCTCCACGACCCCGTCGTCGAGGACGCCGGCGGCGTGCACGACTCCGGTCAGCGGGTGTTCGGCCGGTACGGAGGCGAGGACCTCGGCGAGCGCCGTGCGGTCGGCGGTGTCGCAGGCGACCAGCCGGACCCGGGCGCCGGCCGCGGTGAGTTCGGCCAGCAGCGCGTCGGCGCCGGGCGACGCGGGGCCGCGCCGGCTCGTCAGCAGCAGGTTCCGTACGCCGTGCCGGGCCACCAGGTGCCGGGCGAGGAGTGTGCCCAGGGTGCCGGTGGCGCCGGTGAGGAGAACCGTTCCCTCGGGGTGCGGGGCGGACGGCATGATCAGCACGACCTTGCCGATGTGGCGGGCCTGGCCGAGGTGACGGAACGCCTCGGGGGCACGTCGCACGTCCCAGGCGGTGACCCGCGGCGGGTGGAGCACACCGCGCTCGAACAGCTCCAGGATCTCGCCGAGCATCTGCCCGATCCGGTCCTGGCCGGCCTCGCCGAGGTCGAAGGCCCGGTAGCGGACGCCTGCGTGCCGGGCGCCGACCTCCTGGGGGTCGCGGATGTCGGTCTTGCCCATCTCCAGGAACCGTCCGCCGCGCGGCAGCAGGCGCAGCGAGGCGTCGACGAGCTCCCCGGACAGGGAGTCGAGGACGATGTCCATGCCCCGGCCGCCGGTGGCGGCGAGGAAGCGCTGGTGGAAGGCATCGTCCCGGGAGGAGGCGATGTGCGCGTCGTCGAGCCCGAGGTCGCGCAGGGCGGCCCACTTCCCGGGGCTCGCGGTGCCGAAGACCTCGGCTCCGAAGTGCCGCGCGAGCTGGACGGCCGCCGTTCCGACGCCACCGGCGGCGGCGTGGACGAGCACGGCCTCACCCGGTCGCACGGCGGCGAGGTCGGTGAGGGCGTAATAGGCGGTCAGGAAGGTCACCGGAATCGACGCCGCTTGCACGTACGACCAGCCGTCGGGGATGCGGGCGACGACCTTGCGGTCGGTGACCGCGACCGGTCCGAACCCGCCGACGAACAGGCCCATCACCCGGTCGCCGGGGGCCAGGTCGGTGACGCCGGGGCCCACGTCGAGGACCACACCGGCGCCCTCGCTGCCCATGGTCTCCTCGCGCGGCACGACGCCGAGGGCCAGGACGACATCCCGGAAGTTGAGTCCGGCGGCGCGGACGGCGACCCGGATCTGTCCTTCCCCGAGCGGGGCGGCCGCCGCGGCGTGTTCGACCAGGGCGAGGCCGTCCAGGCTGCCCTTGACCGGGATGTCCAGCCGCCAGGCAGCGGTGCCGGCGGGCGGCGACAGCAGCGCTTCGGCATCCGCGGCGGCGCGGGCCAGCCGGGGAGCCCGCGGCTCGCCCTGCCGCAGGGCGAGCTGCGGCTCGTCGGCGGCGAGCGCGAGGACGGCCGGCAGCGCCCGGTACGAGCCGTCGTGGTCGTCGAGGTCGAGAAGGACGAACCGGTCGGGGTGTTCGGACTGCGCCGACCGGATCAGGCCCCACGCGGGGGCGGTGACCGGATCGGTGAGGTGCTCGCCGCGTTCCGTGGCGACGGCGCCACGGGTGACGAAGACCAGCCGGGAGGCGGCGAACCGGTCGTCCGCCAGCCATGCCTGCACCAGCCCGAGGGTCCGGTGCGCGGACTGCCGGACGGCGTCGGCGAGGGCGCTGCCGCTCGCGGCGGCCCCCTCGGGAAGCGCCGCGGCCTCGCCCGCGCCGGCGCCCTCGGGAAGCGCAGCGGTCTCGGGGCGCGGAGCGAAGAACAGCACGGTTTCCGGCAGGCTCGCTCCGGCGTCGACGGCCCGGCTCAGCGACGGGATGTCGTCGTGGACCGCGATGCCGGGGAGGGCCTTGGCGGCCATCGGGGCGAGCTCGCCCACGACGGCGTAACGGCCGTCCCGCAGCGGGTCTTCCGCGCCGGTGCTGCCGAGGACCGTTCCGGTTTCAGGGCTGCGGGACGCCGTCCCGGCGGCGGGGTTCCCGGCATCCGTGCCGGTGCCGCGGTTCGCGGGATCCGTGTATGAGGTCGGCGGCGCGCTCGCGCGGTTCGCGAGATCCGTGCCGGTCGCGCTGCTTGCGGGATCCGATGCCGTGCCGGGAGCCCGCAGCGTGGTCCAGTCCACGCGGAACAGGGCGTTCTGGTGGGCATGTGCGGGCGTGAGCCGGTCCAGGGCGACGGGACGCAGGGTCAGCGCGCCGACGGCGGCCACCGGACGGCCGCTGCCGTCGGAGACCGTCAGGGCGACCCCTTCGTCGCCGGCCGGTGCGAGGCGGACGCGCAACGCCGAGGCGCCGGTGGCGAACAGGGAGACCCCGCTCCAGGAGAACGGCAGCCGGGCTCGGCCCTCACCGGTTCCGGTGCCGAGACCGGAGCTGAAGCCGATCGCGTGCAGGGCGGCGTCGAGGAGCGCGGGGTGGATGCCGTACCGGTCCGCCTCGCCTACGCCGTCGGGGAGCGCGACCTCGACGAAGACCTCGTCCCCCCGGCGCCAGGCCCGTCGCAGCCCCTGGAATGCAGGGCCGTAGCCGTAGCCCCGCTCGCGCAGGTCGTCGTAGCAGCCGTCGAGTTCGACGGTCTCCGCGCCGGCCGGCGGCCAGGCCTCGTTTCCCGCGGGGGCGGCGGGCCGCTCGTCCTCGCCGCCGACGGTCAGCAGGCCGCTGGCGTGCCGGATCCACGGCTGATCGGCCGGGGCATCGCCGGGCCGGGAGTAGAGGTACAGCGCCCGCGATTCCTCGGCGGCGCCGGTGCCGTCCGTGCCGGTGCGGAGGGTGCCGGGGGTGCCGGTGCCTTCCGTATCGGTGCGGAGAGAGCCGTCCGTCTCGGGTCCGCCGACCACGACCTGGACCTCGACGGCTCCTTCGTGGGGCAGCACGAGGGGTGTCTCCAGGGTGAGTTCGTCCACGTGCGGGCAGCCGACCTGGTCACCGGCGTGGGCCGCCAGCTCCAGCAGCGCGGTTCCGGGGAGCAGTACGGCATCGGCCACGGCGTGGTCCGCGATCCACGGCTGGGTCCGGAGCGACAGCCTGCCGGTGAACACATAGCCGCCCGTGTCGGCCAGCCGGACTCCCGCACCGAGCAGGGGGTGGTCCGCGGACCGCATGCCGATCGAGCCGACATCGTGCAGCGCGGTGGCAGAGCGGCGGG
>NZ_JBYITE010000076.1:0-22185 GCF_057709105.1 Streptomyces sp. bgisy100 | reverse complement strand
GACCGGCCGCTGACCCGCCGGACAGCGCCGCCTCCCCGCACTCACCGCACAGCGCGCCGTCTGGACTGGTCATGGCGTCTGGGCTGGTCAGGGGCGTGAACAGCACGAACGGCAGCACGCTCCGACGCCCAGGACCGGCGCGCCGTACCCCACGGCGAACGGGTCCTGGGCCGCCGACGGCCGCACCCGGCCGTCGGCATATGCGCGCGGGAAGGTACCCCACCACTCCCCACCCTGTCCCCATTTCTGCTATTCACCGGAGTCGGAGCATCCAAGTCCGGTACTTGTTTGTTTATGAACGACTGGCAGCGGGACAGCTGGCATTTCGACGCCGACCGGCGCCCGGACGCCTCCGACGCCGACGCCCCGGAGCAGGGCCCCACGGAGCCCGGCCCGGAGTCCGCGTCCGGCTCGCCCACGGCCGGGCATGGCGGCAGCCCCAGAGCAGGGACGCGGCCGGCGGTGGGCCCGCGCCGGGCCACAGCCGGACGGGTGACCAGCGCCGGCGCCCAGTGGCTGGTGTCCGCCGACCCGGCCCCGCACCGCCTGCTCGCCCGCTGGTCACGCCACCCCACCGCGCCCGGCGTCCTGCCCCGCGGCACCGCGTTCGACGTGATCAACGTCCCGGCCGTCTTCGGCCGCCGGATGCTGGACCGACTGTGGTCCGAGGGTCCCGGCACCGGGCCGGTATCGGTGCACCGCAGCCGGATGCTGATCTTCGCCGCGACCGGCACCGCCCGTCGGCTGCCCGAGCTGCTCGGCGGCGCGGCCCGGAGCCGCGCCGTGCCACCGCTGCTGTTCCACGGCGCGGGGGACGCGGTGGCGGTGCCGCCACCCGCCGGACCGCCGCGGAACGCCGGCCCGGAGTGGACGGAGCGGGGGATATCCCGGTGGCTGGTCGCCCCGGAGGTCCGGCACCCCTGGCTGCCGGGGCCCGAGATCCTGCTCCGGGCCGTCGTCCACGCAGCTCGGAGCTACTGCGCCGGTGCGGACGAGCGCGGCGGAGCGGCAGAATCCGCCCTCGCCCCGGGCTGAGGCTTATCGATTTTTGATCCCCCGGATCCGGATGCTAATGTCTTCCACGTCAGGCGCCGCTAGCTCAGTTGGTTAGAGCAGCTGACTCTTAATCAGCGGGTCCGGGGTTCGAGTCCCTGGCGGCGCACTTACGGTTACACCGTTGACCTGGGCTTCCTCGTTCGCGAGGGAGCCTTTCGTCATTCTCGGGCACGGGCCGTTCTCGGGCACGGGCCGTTCTCGGGCACGGGCCGTTCTCTGGCACGAGTCATGCTCGGGCACGGGACATCTCGTGCACGGGGCACCCGCAGGCTCGGATCGTTCTCGGGCGCACGTCACTCTCCGGGTCCCGCTCGCCCCGCCCCTCTACCCCCGGCTCCGCACCCCGTCGGCTCCGCCGTCAGGGCCGGGTGACCTTGACCGTCCATCGGCCGCTGCTGTCCGTACCCAGCACCTCCACCACGACCCCGCTGGCCCGGTCGGTCATCCGCTCCCCCACGCCGAGCGGCGCGTCCGCCAAGGGCGGGTAGACGGAGGACTCCCGGCAGGCGCTCGTCCGGGGGTGACCGTCGAGCACCTCCATCGGGCCGCTGCCGGAGGCGGCCCCACTGCGCACCCGGTACACCAGCACACCCCTGGTGCACGTCCCGGAGTCGTTCCCCCGGTTGTCACGGACCTCGAGCGCGAGCGCGGCCGCCTCCCCGGTCCGGACGACCAGGAGCCGCTCGCCGTCGCCCGCACCGGGGGCGGCCGGAGCGGTGAGCGGGGTGAGGCTGTGGAGGCTCGTGCCGCCCCGCCGGACGCAGCCGACCTGATGCCGGTCGAGCCAGCCCAGCTTCCACTTGTGCCAGCCGAACGGTTCGGGTGCGAGCCCGAACTGGCTGCCCATGAGGTCCCAGTCGCCGACATGGGTGTCCCAGTCGCCCTTGCCGTCCTGGGGCCGCTTGTAGAGGTCGGGCAGGTCGAAGACGTGGCCGGTCTCGTGGGCCAGCACGTTGCGGTCCGGGGGGTGCTGCTCGAAGACGGTGACGATCCGGCGCAGGGCCGACCCGTCGGCCAGCAGCGGACGGGCGAAGTTCACGACCTTGGTGGCATCGGAGTCCACCCCGGGGGCGTCGGGATCGGCGATCAGATACACGATGTCGTACCGGGAGAAGTCCACCCGGCTGTCGGCGGCCTTGACGGCGTCACTGAGGTACTTGGTCCGCAGACCCGGGTCCCAGTCCCGTTCTATCCCATACGCGCCGGACGTGCGCGGCATCTTCACCCAGGTGCGCACCGGGTGGACGCGGAGCTCGAAACGCCCGTACGACGCGCGGCGGAAGAAGCCGGAGGTGTCGGGGAAGTAGTCGGCGGCCAGTTCGTCGGGGGTGGCGTCCGGGGTGGAGTCGGGGAAGGACAGGAACACCATCACCGCGTCGAGACGGCCCTGCGGCCTGGGGTAGGCGGCGTTCCAGGAGTCGACCCCTTCGGAGTGGTGCGCTCCGGTCCGCGCGAGCGCGCACGGGCCCGCCGCCGAATCGGCCACTGCGGGGCCCGCGACGAGCGATGTGGCGATCATCGCCGTGAGGGAGGTGAACGCGGCCGCGAGGCTGCGCAGCCGCGACCGTTCCACTCCCCCGGGTGTCTGCGGACGCGGCACGTCGACCTCCCCGAGCGGAATCGGAACTCCTCATCCACCCTGTGGGGGTTCATGCCTATATGTCCTGTTCCGGTGGCCCGGTCGAGTGATCGGGAGGGCGCCTTCCCGTGTCACTGACAGTCACAGAAGGTCATTGAGAGAACAGGGGCGTTCAAAGACGCGCAGGAACGGTCGTGACGGCCGCCACGGGTGCCCGGAATCACGGTTGCCTTACTGGAACGCCCCTCCCACCGGCCTCTATGATCGCCACATTTCCAGCGCGGATTCCTCCATGGGCGGTCGTCCGCCGCCGGCCGGACCACCTCTGCGTGATCTGTACGAGACGAGTGCCCTGAGGGAGCGAGCGGTGAGCGAATCCCCCGACGGGCCGGGCCACGGGCCCGGCATCACGGTGCCGACGGTCACGGAACGTAGTGCGACGGGCCGCCGGTCCCGCACGGAACCCGGGGTCGGCAGACCCGCCTCGGAAGTACGTGATCTGCAGGCCGCGTTCAACGCCGCGCAGCTCGCCATGGCGGTCCTCGACCGCGAGGGCAAGGTGATCAGTGCCAACCAGGCGCTCGGAGCCCTGCTAGGCGCCGAACCCGCCCGGCTCACCGACGAGCCCGCCGCCGACCTCGTCGGCCTGGGCCAGGACTCCCGCACCTGGGCCGCGTACTGCGAAGTGCTGCGCGGGCGCAGCGAACGCCTCCGCTGCACCCAGCGGCTCAAGAGTCCGGACGGGCAGTCGGTCTGGGCGGATGTGACGGTCGCGCCGCTGGCCGACAGCCGCAGCGTGCTGATGTCGGTCGCGGACATCAGCGACCGCCGCGACCTCCAGGCGCGCCTGCGCCATCTGCAGATGCACGACCCGGTGACCCGGCTGCCCAATCGGGCGCTGTTCTTCGAGCGGCTCGCCGCGGCGCTGGACACCTCGGTCCATCCGCGCGGCAGCACGGGCCGGATCGGGCTCTGCTATCTCGACCTCGACGGCTTCAAGGCGGTCAACGACACCCTCGGGCACCGGGTGGGCGACCAGTTGCTGAGCTCCGTCGCCCAGCGGCTGGCGCACTGCGCGGACCAGGCCGGCTACGGGCGGCGCGGCGGGCACCTGGTGGCCCGGCTCGGCGGCGACGAGTTCGCGCTGCTGGTCGAGGACTCCACCGGGACCGAGCAGCTGTCGGCGCTCGCCGGGTCCGTACTGGCCACCCTGCAGAGGCCGTTCGAGCTGGCCGGGCAGCGGCTGTCCATCTCGGCGAGCATCGGCGTCGTCGAACGGGTCGCGGCGGGGACGACGGCGACGGCCCTGATGCAGGCCGCCGACACCACGTTGTACTGGGCCAAGGCGGACGGCAAGGCCCGCTGGACGCTGTTCGACCCGGAGCGCAACGCCCACCGGATGACCCGGCAGGCGCTGGCGAGCACCCTGCGGCCGGCCGTGGAGCACGGTGAGTTCACCCTGGAGTACCAGCCGCTGGTCGGCCTCGGCGACGGGTCGGTGCGCGGGGTGGAGGCGCTGGTGCGGTGGCGTCACCCGCAGTTCGGCACCCTCGCGCCGAATCGGTTCATCGGACTGGCCGAGGAGGACGGCTCCATCGTCGAACTCGGCCGCTGGGTGCTGGAGACCGCCTGCCGGCAGGCGCGCCGGTGGCAGCTGGAGCACCCCGACGCCCCGGTCTTCGTCAGCGTCAACGTGGCCGTGCGACAGGTGTGGGACTCGGACCTGGTGGCGGACGTCGCCGGGATCCTGGAGACCACCGGACTGCCGCCCGAACTGCTGCAGTTGGAGCTGACCGAGTCCGCCGTCATGGGGTCGGCCGGGCGACCGCTCCAAGCGCTGCAGGCGCTGAGCGACATGGGGGTCTCGATCGCCATCGACGACTTCGGGACCGGCTACTCGAACCTCGCCTACCTGAGCCGACTGCCCGTCTCCACGCTGAAGTTGGATGGATCGTTCGTGCAGGGCTTCCGGGACGAGGAGCACCCGAACCCGGCCGACGAGACCATCGTCGAGGCCCTGGTGCAGCTCGCGCACCGGCTGGGGCTGACCGTGACCGCCGAGTGCGTGGAGAGCGCCGAACAGGCGGACCGGCTGCGGCGCATCGGCTGCGACACGGGGCAGGGGTGGTTCTACTCCCGCCCGGTGCCGCCGGACCGGGTGTCGGCGCTGTTGGGGCCCCACCCCGCCCCTTGACCCCTCCCCCGCCCCGCCCCCTCCCCTTTCCCTCCCGGTTCTCCCCTCGGCGGTCGCTGCCGAGACACCGGGGCAGTCGGTCCGCCAGGGCCATCGTTCGCCGGGCTGCCCTTCGCCAGGGTCGTCGTTCGCCGGGGCCGCCGTTCGCCGGGGCTGCCGTTCGCCGGGCCGCCGCCTGCCGGAGGCCGCGATCCGCGGGGGCTCCGTCGTCGGGTCCGCCGAGTGTGCCGGGGGCGGTGGCGGGACGTCAGCCCTGGGCGCCGGGGAGTCCGTAGGCCTCGGCGATCAGTTCGTAGGAACGCAGCCGCGCCCGGGCGCCGTGCGCATTGCTCGTGATCATCAGCTCGTCGGCGCCGGTCCGCTTGACCAGGCCGTCGAGTCCGTCGCGTACGGCATCGGCCGTACCGTGCACGACGTTCCGCAGCCAGCTCTCGGCGAACTCCTGCTCCAGCGCGCTGAACTCGTGGGCCTCGGCCTCTTCCGGTGACGGGATGAGACCCGGTCGTCCGGTGCGCAGCCGGACCATGGAGAGGGCACCGGTCAGCACCTCTCGGCGGGCCTCCTTCTCGTCCTCCGTCGCGAGCGCCGAGACACCGATGAGCGCATACGGCTCGTCGAGCGTCGCGGACGGACGGAAGGACTCGCGGTAGAGATCGAGCGCGGGAATCGTATGGGCGGCGGAGAAGTGGTGGGCGAACGCGAACGGCAGCCCGAGCACCCCGGCGAGCCGGGCACTGAACCCGCTGGAGCCGAGCAGCCAGACGGGCGGCCTCGCGGGGGACTGCACTCCGCCGGCGACCGTGCCCTGGACCGGTCCGGGCACGGCGTGGATGCGGCGGTAGGGATGGCCGTCGGGGAAGTCGTCGTCCAGGAAGCGGGTCAGTTCGGTCAACTGCTGGGGAAAGTCCTCAGCTCCTTCGTTCAGCCGGTCCGTGCGGCGCAGGGCGGCGGCCGTCGCCCCGTCGGTCCCCGGTGCGCGGCCCAGCCCGAGGTCGATCCGTCCCGGTGCCAGGGCTTCCAGGGTGCCGAACTGTTCGGCGATGACCAGCGGAGCGTGGTTGGGCAGCATGACCCCACCGGAGCCGAGGCGTATCCGCTCGGTGTGGGCGGCGAGGTGGGCGAGGATCACCGCGGGGGACGAGCTGGCCACACCGGGCATGGAGTGGTGCTCCGCGACCCAGAACCGGTGGTAGCCGAGCCTCTCCGCGCCCCGCGCCAGTTCCACGCTGGTGCGCAGCGCGTCGGTCGCGGTCCGGCCACTGCCGACGGTGGCCAGGTAGAGAACGGACAGCGGAACCGGTGCGGTCCCGGCTGCCCCGGCGCGGATGCTGTCGTGCTGCTCGGCCATGCCTGGCCCGCCTCCCTGGTTGGTCTGCCTGCGACGGAGGCAGCAACCGGAGACGCACTCCGCTTATTCCCGGGCTCCGGGCTCTGGGCTCCGGTGGCTCCGGGCGCCTGGTCCTAACCCTGGTCCTGGTCCTGGTCCTGGTCCTGGCCCTGGCTCCCTGGCCCTGGCCCTGGTCCCTGGTCCCTGGTCCCTGGTCCCCAGCCTCCGGCTCCAGCACCGGCACCGGCACCGGCACCAGCCCCGATCCCGGGGCCCGCGTGCGGGGCGAGTCCAGGGCCCGTGCCCAGCATGCTCAGCTCCCGGACGCCCTGACCCGGCGCAGGCGTACCCCGGCCCCGGCATTCCCGAAGCGCCCGAGGAGCCTGAGGCATACTCACCCGTCCCGAGGCCGCCCCAGCCTTCCCGAGGCACCCGTGCCTCCCGCGGCTCACCCGGGTATCGGCGTGCGGCTCCCCGCTTCGGCGGTGAACAAGGTCCCGAGGTCCGGGCGGAGCGCGGTCCGGTCGAGCAGACGCAGTCCCTCCCAGACGGTGACCTGGTTGGCGGTGAGCACCGGCTTTCCCAGCTCGGACTCGAGCTCGCCGAGGTGGGCGGCGGTGTGGAGGGCGGTGTCCGGGAGGAGGACCGCCTGGGCATCGGGGTGGTCGCCCGCCCGGGCGAGCTCCAGCACTTCGTCACGCCCCCAGGTGCCGACCTCGGCCGCGGTGATGATGCCGCTGCCGCGCATGGCGACGACTTCCGTGCCGGCCGCCTTGAGGAAGGCCATGAAGTGCTCGGCGACGTCCTCCGGGTAGGTCGCCGCGATGGCCACCCGGTCGGCACCGACGGCGCGAATGGCACGGGCGAAGGCGAAGGAGGTGCTGGAGGCGGGGAGGCCCGCGGTGCGGGAGAGCTCACGCACCTGTTCGTGCGCGCCCTCCCAGCCGAAGACGAAGCTCGCACTGGTGCAGGCCCAGACGACGGCCTGCGCTCCGAGGGCCTTCAGCTCCTCGACCCCGGCGGCGAGCCGCCCGGCCGATCCCATCTCCAGCAGGGCGTCGACCCGGTGGGCGTCCTCGCCGATGTCCGTGTGGACCAGGGGGAGCCGGACGCCCGCCGACAGCATGGACTCCAGCCGGGGGTAGTCGTCCTCGGCCGAGTACCCCGGGTACAGGAAACCGACTGCCGCCCCGGGCGCCGCTTCCTCCGATGCCCGCATCGTCGCCGCGTCTGTCATCTCCACCTCCGTGTCATGTTCCGTGTGCTTTTCTCGAACGGCCTTCATCTCGAGCTGCGGTTCTTCTCAAGCCGCACAGCCCCAGAGCTGCACTGCCGTGGAACTGCGCCGCCTCGGAACAGTGCCGCCTTTCGAGCTGCACTGCCCTCGGCCTGCGCGCCGCGCTTTCGGGCTGCGCTGTTTCTCCTCGGTCCCGACCGGCTCTTCCGGCCGGACCGATACGGCGCCCACGTGTCGTCAGCCGCCGTGCGTTGCGCGGACGGCTCCCGTGCAACTGCTCTGATTACACCTGCGGGCTCCGTGGGGTTCCGCCTGTGCCGTCTTCTGCCGGTCTTCCGGCCGGCCTTCACCCCTGCGGGTGAGCGGAGCCCAGCCGCCACCGGAACCGCGCCCGGCGAATCCCGGCATCCCGTCGGGTCCCGGCGCGTCCCGTCGGGTCCCGGCGCGTCCCGTCGGGTCCCGTCGAATTCCGGCGCGTCCCGGTGGCGACCGGATGTCGGCCACCGGGCCCGGGCCCCGCACCTCGCCGCTCCAGCACTGCCGCTCCGGCACCACCGCTCCAGCACCGCCGCCACGGGCTGTACCGCCCGCCCCGAGCCACCCGGCCGGGCCGACGGAGCTCAGATCCCGGTGCCTCACCCGAGCGCGGGCCCGCCCGGCTCGTCCGGGTACAGCGGCGGTTCCAGTCCGTCCCCGGCGTCGCCCGCGTCCGGCTGGGCCGCGGGGGCCGCGAAGGCCGCCTCCGGCTCCGACCGTTCCGTCGAGTACATCGGCCCCGGCAGGGAGCCCGGACGGACCGGCGGGTACTCCGGCTGGGACGCCATGGCCGCCGGACCGCGTCTGGCCACCGGGTCCAGCAGCGCCTGGTACGGGCCGACCGCCTGTTCCCCGATCCGGGCCAGGGCCGCCCACATGGTCACCTGGTTCGCCGACAGCACCGGCATGCGCAGCTCCGCCTCGAGCTGCGGGATCACGTCGTACGTCGGGAGGTTGGTGCAGCTGATGAAGAGCGCGTCCGCCGCGCCCACCACCGCCTGCCGCGCCATGTCCACCACGTCGCGGTACGGCACCTTCCAGATGTGCCGGGTCAGTCCGAGGTACGCGCGCCCGGTGACCGAGACGCCGCCCTCGGCGAGGTAGTCCTCCAGGGAGGTGGTCACCGACTTGGTGTACGGGGTGACCAGGGCGATGCGCCGGGCGCCGATCTCCCGCAGGGCGGCGAGCAGGGCACCCGAGGTGGTGAGCGCCGGGAGCTCCCCGGACTGCTCCATGGCCGCGCACATCCCGCGCTCCCCGGCCATTCCGCCGACGAAGCTGCCCGATGTGCAGGCGTAGGCGACGACCTCCGGGGCGACCGCGCACAGGGCCTGCACCGCTTCGCGCAGGGTTTCGTGCTCGCTCACCACCCGGGCCAGGTCGAGACTGACCTCAACCGGCACAAAAGGCGTCCGCGTGAGGTGCAGCGACACTTCGTCGGGCACCCAGCGCCACAATTCTCGATCAAGAGCGAAATCGAACGGTGCTACGACACCCACACCACGCTGTGGCTGCGGACCACCCAGAAAGGAGACGTCCATTTCGAGCCCCAATACACAACGGAGGGCTGGCACGATGGCAGGAAGAAACGAAAGCCGGAACACGCCGGGACGCCGGGACAGATGTCGGGCAGAGGCCCGTGTTGACGAAGGTAGTTTCCGCTCCCTAGCGTGGTCAATCCTCGGTTTCTCCGGCTTCTCGCCGACCTTCCGAATCAGCCAAGCGGACCTACGTTGCGAAATGGTTTCCCGCCCATGTCCGAGCGCACCCTTCTCGTATTCGGCACCGATCCCGAGCCCCGGCTGGACCGGCTGACCGGACGCGTCCGCATCGTGACCAGCGACGAGCAGTCCCTTCCCGAGCTGCTGCCGACCGCGGACGCACTTCTCGTCTGGGACTTCACCTCCGACGCCGTGCGCGCCGCCTGGCCGGGCGGCGGCCCCCGGCCGGGCTGGGTGCACACCGCGAGCGCCGGCGTCGACCGGCTGCTCTGCCCCGAGCTGGCCGGCTCGGACACCGTGGTGACCAATGCCCGCGGGGTCTTCGAGCAGCCGATCGCCGAGTACGTCGCCGGCCTTGTCATCGCCATGGCCAAGGATTTTCCGGGCAGTTGGGAGCTCCAGCGGCAGCGGCGCTGGAAGCACCGGGAGACGATGCGGGTGGCCGGAAGCCGTGCGGTCGTCGTCGGTTCCGGGCCGATCGGCCGGGCCATCGGCCGGACCCTGATGGCGCTGGGGGTCGGCACGGACCTGGTGGGCCGGACGGAGCGCGAGGACGATCCCGAGTTCGGCCGGGTGCACGGCAGCGCCGCCCTGGACGGTCTGCTGCCGTCGGCCGACTGGGTGGTCTGTGCGGCGCCCCTGACGGATGCCACCCGGGGCATGTTCCACGCGTCCGTATTCGGGCGGATGAAGCCGTCGGCCCGGTTCATCAATGTCGGCCGCGGGCCGATGGTGGTGGAGAAGGATCTGGTCGACGCCTTGCTGGCACGGACCATCGGCGGCGCGGCCCTGGATGTCTTCGAGGAGGAGCCGCTGCCCGCCGACAGCCGGATCTGGGATGTGCCGGGCCTGCTCGTGTCACCGCACATGAGCGGGGACACGATCGGCTGGCGGAATGCCCTCGCCGAACAGTTCATGGACAACTTCGACCGCTGGGCCGCGGGCGAGCCGCTGCTCAATGTGGTCGACAAACGGCTGGGCTACGTCCCGGTGGCCTGACCCGGTACCGGTAGCCACGTCCCGCCCGGGTCGCCGGGCGCCGGCGCCGCCTCCGGCTCCTGTCCGCGTTCCGATCCCCTGCGCCCCGAGCGACTTCTCCATGGAGGGCTGGATGACCGAGCTCAGCGACCTGACCGCGGTACGACTCGTCGAGGGCTTCGCCTCCGGCGCCTTCTCCCCCGTCGAGGCGGCCCGCGCCGCGCTGGAGAGGATCGAGCGGACCGAGCCGGCCCTCAACGCGTTCGTGCGGGTCGACGCCGAGGACGCGCTGGGCCGGGCCGCCGAGTCCGAGGAGCGGTGGCGCCGCGGCGAGCCGGCCGGCCTGGTGGACGGCGTCCCGGTGTCGGTGAAGGACATCCTGCTGCAGCGCGGCGCCCCGACCTTCCGCGGCTCACGGACCGTCCGGGCCGGCAGCCGGCCCTGGGACGAGGACGCGCCCGCGGTGGCGCGGCTGCGCGAACACGGCGCGGTGTTCCTCGGCAAGACGACGACGCCGGAGTTCGGCTGGAAGGGCGTCACGGACAGCCCGCGGCACGGGGCGACCGGCAATCCGTACGACCCGGGGCGCACCGCGGGCGGCTCCAGTGGGGGCAGTGCCGCCGCGGTGGCCGTCGGCGCGGGTCCGCTGAGCCTGGGGACGGACGGGGGCGGCTCGGTCCGCATCCCCGCGGGCTTCTGCGGGATCTTCGCGCTCAAGCCCACCTACGGCCGGGTGCCGAACTATCCCGCGAGCCCCTTCGGGACGCTGGCGCACGTCGGGCCGATGACGCGTGACGCGGCGGACGCGGCCCTGCTGATGGATGTGATCACCGGCCCCGACGCGCGGGACTGGTCGCAGCTGGGCCGGGTGTCCGGGCCGTTCCGCGACGCGCTGGGCGGCGGGGTCGCGGGCCTGCGCGTCGCCTGGTCCCCGGACTTCGGCGGCCGGGTGGCCGTCGATCCGCAGGTGGCCGGGGCGGTCCGGCGGGCGGTCGACAGGCTGGCGGAGCTGGGGGCCCGGGTGGAGGAGGCGGACCCCGGCTTCGAGGATCCGGTGGAGGCGTTCCACACCCTGTGGTTCAGCGGCGTGGCCCGCGTGGTGCAGCATCTCGGCCCGGAGGAGCGCGCGTTGCTCGACCCGGGGCTGCGGGAGGTCTGCGAGCGGGGCGCCGCGTACAGCGCGCTGGACTACCTGGCGGCGGTGGACGAGCGGATGGCGCTGGGGGTGGCGATGGGCCGGTTCCACGAGCGGTACGACCTGCTGGTGACCCCGACCCTGCCGATCACCGCGTTCGAGGCGGGGGCCGAGGTGCCCCGGGGCTCGGGGCTGAGCCGGTGGACCGGCTGGACGCCGTTCACCTACCCCTTCAACCTGACCCAGCAGCCCGCCGCGTCCGTGCCGTGCGGACAGGACCGGGACGGGCTGCCGGTCGGGGTGCAGCTGGTCGCCGCGCGCCACGGGGACGACCTGGTGCTGCGGGCGGCGCACGCGCTGTACGAGGCGGGGGTCGCGGACGGCGTCGGCCCGCCGCCGGTGGTGCGCGGCTGACCCGCGGGCCCACGACCCGGCTTCCGGTGTCACCGGCTGCGGAAGCGTGTCGACCGGAGGCGTGTCGACCGGAGGCGCGCCGCTCAGGAGGGAGCCGCTCCGAGCTGCCCGCACGGCCCCTCCCGGACGAGGCCCGGGCCCGTCGCCCCGCGAGGCGGGTGGCAGGCCCGGACGGCTCGCCCCAGGCGTGTCGGAAGGTGCTCGCCCTAGGCCCGTCGGAAGTTGAGCGTCTCGCCCAGCGCGCCGGCCCGCCAGAGGTCCTGGCAGGCGTCGGCCATGCGGTCGAGCCCGTCCACGACCGAGCCCCAGACGATGCCCGGGACCCACCCGGCGTCCCCGTTGATCAGCAGGTTGTTGCGCTCGTAGAACAGCGCCAGGTCGACGACCTGGACCTGCCCCTGATGCTTGGCCTGCTGCTCGTACCCGTAGGACTTCGTCCCCAACTGGGTGTCGGAGAAGGTGAAGTAGCACAGGTCCCCCGGGATGGGGGTGATGGTCGGGTTCTCCAGCGGCGGCTCGGCCGGGGCGAAGGGGGGCAGCAGCGCGTAGATCTCGTTGCGTGCGTACTTCGCGTGGTAGACGTCTCCGCCCAGCGGAAGGGCGTTCCACACCGCATCACAGGTGATCGGCGCGCGGTCGTCCAGCAGCTTCGCCGTACAGGTGACACCGCGCTTGTCGAGCGAGACTTCGATGAAGCGGTCTGCCATCGTGGGTCCTCTCGGTCGGATACGTGCCCCATTGTGTCTATCTGGTCAAGCGCGCCGATCACAACCGGCTGAAAACGATCGGAATATTTGGAGCAGGGTCGGGTAGCCGCGCGCCCATGGCTCACCACAGGGGAACGACATGATCGAGAGACCGGTCAGCCGCCGCTCATTGATCGCGGGAGCGGCAGCGTTCGGCACGTTGGGAGCAGCCGGCTGCAGCCGGGTCTCCACTGCCGATGTCACGGACGGGGGCAACCTGCTGGAACGCCTCCGCGCCCAGGGCACGGTACGGCTGGGGATCGCCGGTGAGATCCCCTTCGGCTACATCAGCAAGAAGGCGGAGGTCACGGGAGAGGCCCCGGAACTTGCAAAGATCATCTTCAAACGGCTCGGCGTGCCGCACGTCCAGCCGGTCCCGACCGAGTTCGGATCACTGATCCCCGGTCTCAACTCACAGCAGTTCGATGTGATCTCCGCGGGCATGTTCATCACCCCGGAGCGATGCAAACAAGTCCTTTTCGCCGACCCCGACTACCAAGTGCTGGACGCCCTCATCGTCCGCAAGGGGAATCCCAAGGGGCTGCGGAACTACGCCGACATCAAGCGGACCGGCGCCAAGCTGGCGAGCGGCACCGCCTACGCCGAGATCGACTACGCGGTGGACGCCGGCGTCAAGCGCGACTCCATCCAGATCTACCCGGACCAGCTGGCGGGCCTGCTGGCCGTCGCCCAGGGCCGGGCCGACGCCTTCGCCGGGACCAGTCTGACGGTGCGCAACGTCGTCGAGCAGACCAAGAACCCCAAGGTCGAGGGCACCGAACCGTTCCTGCCGAGGCTCGATGGCAAGCCGGCGTACGGCGCGGGCGCCTTCGCCTTCCGCAAGGGCGAGACGAAGCTGCGGAACGCCTTCAACGAACAGCTGCTGAAGATGAAGAAGAGCGGCGAGCTCCTCCGGGTGGTCAAGCCCTTCGGCTTCACCGCCACCGAGATGACCGACCTGACGGCAGAGGAGCTGTGCAAGGGATGACAGCCGAACTCTGGGGACTGATCTTCAAGGGCATCTGGATCACGGTCCAGCTCACGATCTACAGCGCGGCCCTCGGCGCTGTGGTCGCCTTCGTCACCGGGATCGCCCGCACCTCGCGGTTCTGGATCGTCCGCTTCCTCTCCGGCTTCTACGTGGAGGTCTTCCGCGGGACATCGGCGCTGGTGCTGATGTTCTGGCTGTTCTTCGTGGTGCCGCTGGCCTTCAACTGGCAGTTCGTGCCGATGTGGGCCGCCACGCTCGCCCTGGGGCTCTCCTACGGCGCGTACGGCTCGGAGATCGTCCGCGGCGGCATCGCCGCGGTCGCCCCGGCGCAGCGCGAGGCCGGTATCGCCCTGAGCTTCTCCCCCTGGCAGCGGCTGCGGCTGATCATCCTGCCGCAGGCCGTGCCGGAGATGCTGCCGCCGTTCAACAACCTGCTGGTCGAGCTGCTCAAGGGCACCGCCCTGGTCTCGCTGCTCGGCGTCGGTGACATCTCCTTCGCGGCGCAGCTGGCCCGCCTGGCGACCGGCGAGAGCGGCAGCATCTACTTCACCATCCTCCTGATGTACTTCGTGCTGGCCTTCCTGCTCACCCGGGTGATGCGGCTGGCCGAGAGCAGGGCGAAGGCGCGGATCGGCCAGAAGCCGGAGAAGGGCGGCGGCATCGTCCGCAAGCTCGGCATCCGGCAGGAGACCGATCAGTCCTTCGGCATGACCGTCGGGGGAGGCCCGTCATGAGCTGGGATTGGTCCGTCGTCGGCGACTTCATGCCGATGTTCTGGGACGGCGTCAAGGTCACCCTGCAGGCGACCGTGCTGGGCTCCCTGCTGGCGTTCGCGCTGGGTCTGGTCTGGGCGCTGGTGCTGCGGGTCCCGTCCCGCTTCGTGCGGTGGCCGGTGGGGATCTTCGTCGAGTTCATCCGCAACACCCCGCTGCTGGTCCAGCTGTTCTTCTTTTTCTTCGTGCTGCCCGAGTGGGGCATCCAGACCACCGCGCTGGCCACCGGGGTCATCGGTATCGGTCTGCACTACTCGACGTACACCGCCGAGGTGTACCGGGCCGGTATCGAGGCCGTGCCGCAGGGCCAGTGGGAGGCGGCCACCGCGCTGAGCCTGCCGCGCGGCCGCACCTGGCGTGCGGTGATCCTGCCGCAGGCGATCCGCCGGGTCGTCCCGGCGCTCGGCAACTACGTCATCGCGCTGCTGAAGGACAGCCCGATGCTGCTGGCGATCGGCGTCCCGGAGATGCTGAACGAGGCCCGGCTGTTCGGGGCCGAGACCTTCCAGTACATCGAGCCGTACACCGTGGTCGGTGTCGCGTTCATCCTCATCTCCTACCCGGCATCCCTCCTCATGCGATTCCTGGAGCGTCGTCTTGTCCACTGACAACACCCCCGCCCCGCCCGTTCCGGGAAGCACGAACGGCAGCGACCTGATCCGCTTCGACCAGGTGACGAAGCGTTTCGGCAGCAACACGGTCCTGGACCACCTCGACTTCACGGTGGCGCCGGGCAAGCACGTGACCCTCATCGGCCCGTCCGGCTCCGGCAAGACCACGATCCTGCGGCTGCTGATGACACTGGCCAAGCCCGACGAGGGCACGATCCGGGTCGCCGGGGAGTACCTCACCCACGAGGACAGGGGCGGCAAGCTCGTCCCGGCGGGCGAGAAGCACAGCCGGGAGATCCGCAAGAAGATCGGCATGGTCTTCCAGCAGTTCAACCTCTTCCCCAACATGAAGGTGCTGCGGAACATCACCGAGGCGCCGGTCCACGTGCTGGGCCTGGGCAAGGACGAGGCCGAGGAGCGGGCCCGCGAGCTGCTGGAGCTGGTGGGGCTGACCGAGCACATCGACAAGTACCCGACCCAGCTCTCCGGCGGGCAGCAGCAGCGGGTGGCGATCGCCCGGGCGCTGGCGATGCGGCCGCAGGTGCTGCTGCTGGACGAGGTGACCTCGGCGCTGGACCCGGAGCTCGTGGCCGGTGTGCTGGACGTGCTCCGGGACATCGCGCACAGCACCGACATCACCATGCTGTGCGTGACCCACGAGATGAACTTCGCCCGGGACATCTCGGACGACGTGCTGATGTTCGACTCCGGGCGGGTCATCGAGTCCGGCCCGCCGGAGAAGATCTTCAGCGAGCCGGAGCACCAGCGCACCCGGGAGTTCCTCAGCGCCGTGCTCTGACGTCCCAGCTCCGACGGTCACTCCGTGACCGGGGCATATGCCATGGTGGCGCGCTCCTGCCCGGCCGGGCGGGAGCGCGCCGTCGATCTGGCCAACAGCTGCTCCCTTTAGGCCTCTTGGCGGCTATCGTGGTATCCCAGCCCAGCTGCCGGGCGCCGCATGGAGCGCCACTCCCTCGTCACCGGCAGCGACGGCGACGACGCAAGCGGTCACAACCTGCTAGGGGGAAACCGTGGCGCTCAAGCCCGAGCCGACGGCGCCGTTCCAGTCGGTGCAGTACGCACTCCGTGTGCTCGAATGCGTCGCCCGGCACGGCGGTGGCGTCACCGGCGCACAGATCGCGCGCGAGACCGGCGTGCCGTCCGGCCGTCTCTCCCCCATGCTGCTGATGCTGCGCCGCGAGGGCTTCGTGGAGCAGGTCGCCGACGGCGCTTACGTCATGGGCGAATCGCTCGTCCTGCTCGGTTCGGGCGACGACCGCCGGCAGGCCCTGGAGGACAAGCTCCAGCGCACCCTGTCGGAGATCCGCGACTCGGTCGGAGCGGCGGTCTACATCAGCCGCTACATCGACGGCGAAGTCAAGATCACCCAGTACGCCGACGGGCCCCGCGCCCCGAAGGTCAACGAGTGGGTGGACTTCCGGTCCGCGGCGCACGCGAGCGCGGTCGGCAAGTGCCTGCTCACCCAGCTCGACCACAACGGCCGGCGCGACCACCTCTCCCGGCACAAGACGGCCCGGCTCACCTCGCGGACGATCACCAGCGAGAAGGTGCTCTTCACCAAGCTGGACAACCAGCCGCCGACGGTGCCGGTGCTGGACCTCCAGGAGTACGCGGTGGGCACGGTCTGCGCGGCGGTGCCGATCACCGCGGGCCAGGCGGTCGGCTGCCTGGCGCTGTCGCTGCCGATCGAGCACGCCCACCGGCTGCGCAAGGCTGCTGACGCGCTCAACCGCAAGGCCGCGCCGGTGCTGCTCTCGCTCGCCATTTGAGGTGGTCAGGAGCACCCGCGAGGAGCGGGTAGTATTTACGACGTCAGCGAGCGCCGCTAGCTCAGTTGGTTAGAGCAGCTGACTCTTAATCAGCGGGTCCGGGGTTCGAGTCCCTGGCGGCGCACCACGCAAAACGCTGTTGACCTGGGCGTTCTCGGTTCTCCGAGGACGCCCTGAGTCATTTCCGGGCTGTGTCGCTTCCGGCCGTGTCACTTTCGGCTGTGTCACTTCCGGCCGCGTCGTTTCCGTCCCGCGGTGTCGCCCCCGGCCCCGGTGTCATGTCCGGGCCCGTGGCTACGGCGGTCGGCGCCCGCCGTGGGATTCAGCGGCCGGCCACCGGTCAGCGCCCCAGCAGATCGTCCCGGCCCTGTTCCCGGTAGCGCGTGAGCAGCCGTGCGACGTCCTCCTCGTCCAGCCGCCGGTACGCGGTCCCGCACCGGCCCGTGTCCGGCGGGGACCACCAGACGGGGTCGGGGCAGCGGAAGCCGTCGCGGCGCAGGGCGGCCCGGTGGACCTTGTTGGTCGCGGTGACCGGCATGGCGGCCGGTATGCGCACGAACCGGGGGGCCATCTTGGTGCCCAGGTCGGGCCGGGCGGCCAGGAAGGCGGCGAAGCCCTCCGGGTCGAAGGCCTCCCCGGCGCGCAGGGCCAGGGCGGCCATGACCTGGTCGCCCGCCACCGGGTCGGGGACGGCGTAGACGGCCGCGGACGCGACCGGCGGGTAGTCGGCGAGGATGTTCTCGATCATGGCGGCGGCCAGGTTCTCGCTGTCGACCCGCAGCCGGTCGTCGGTGCGCCCGGCAAAGTGGAAGAAGCCCTGGGGGTCGCGGAAGAAGAGGTCACCGGTCCAGTACCAGCCGCCGCGGGTGCGGGCCGCCTCGGCCGCCGGGTTCCGCCAGTAGCCCTCGAACGGGCTGCGGCCCCGGTTGACCAGCTCACCGATCGCCGCGTCCCCGTTCAGCAGCCGCCCGGACCGGTCGAGAACCGCCCGCGGCCGCTCCTCCCCGGTCTCCGGGTCGACCACCGCGAGGTCGGCGCCGGGGGCGGCGCGGCCGATGGCCCCGGGCGGGGCGTCCGGCGAGCGCTGGAGGGCCGCGCCGCCCTCCGAGGAGCCGTAGCCCTCGACGAGCCGGACGCCGAAGCGGGCGGTGAAGCGCGCCGCGTCGACCGCGCCCGCCTCGGTGCCGAAGCCGGTGCGCAGCGGGTGGTCGCGGTCGTCCGGGCGCTCGGGGGTGGCGAGCAGATACTGCACGGCGCGGCCGACATAGGTGAAGTAGGTCGCCCCGAAGGCCCGGACGTCGGGCAGGAAGCCGGACGCGGAGAAGGTGCGGCGCAGCGCGACGGCCGCCCCGCTCACCAGGGCGGGCGCCCAGTCGGCGATGACGGCGTTGCCGTGGAACATCGGCATACAGATGTAGTGGACGTCGTCCGGGCCCAGGCCGAAGTACGTCACCAGGGAGCGGCCCGCGGCGGCGAGCCGGCCCTGGGAGCAGATGGCGGCCTTGGGGGCGCCGGTGGAGCCGGAGGTGAAGGAGAGCAGGAACCGGGTGCCGGGGCCGACGGGGCGGAGCCGCGCCTCGCCGGGGCGGGCATCGGCGTACGGCGCGAGCAGGGCGGCGTAGCCGGGGTCGTCGACGACGAGGACGCACTCCCGGGGAATGTCGAGGTCCAGGCCGCGGAGCAGCGGCAGATGGGCCCGCTCGGTGATCAGCAGGCCGCAGTCGGTGTGGGCGATGTCGCGGGCCAGTTCGGGGCCGCGCCGGGTGGGGTTGATGCCGACG
This sequence comes from Streptomyces sp. bgisy100, assembly GCF_057709105.1. Classification (NCBI taxonomy): domain Bacteria; kingdom Bacillati; phylum Actinomycetota; class Actinomycetes; order Kitasatosporales; family Streptomycetaceae; genus Streptomyces; species Streptomyces sp. bgisy100. The sequence continues at coordinate 3,816 of NZ_JBYITE010000076.1, read as the reverse complement.
ACGGTGGCGCCGGCGAGGGCCGCGGCGGCGAGCCACACCGGATACTCGGGGACGTTGTCCAGCAGGACGCCGACGTGCGGCTCCGCGCGGGGCGGCAGCAGGTCGGCCAGGAGCGCGGCGCGGGCGGCGGCCCGGGCCGCGAGCTGGTGCGCGGTGAGCAGCCGGTCCTCGTACTTGAGGCCGGGGCGGTGGTCGCCCCAGCGGGCGTGCACCAGCTCCGCGACTGTCTCCGCTGCGGTCTCCGCTGTCGTCCCCATGGCGAGGCACCATAATTGACGGTACGTCAGATCGGCAGGGCGCGGACCGGCCGAACCGGCCCGCACCCCCGCGCTCAGCCGCATCAAGGCGGCGGAGGGCGGCCCCGCGGGGCGAGGCGCAGCGGGCCCCGTCAGCCCGGGAAGCGCACGTCCGAGCAGGCGTAGAAGGCGTTCTCCGTGTCGGCGATGGTCCAGACACCCACGATCAGCTGCTTGCCGGTGCGCCCGGAGGGGAGGGTGCCGGTGTGGGTGACGGTGGTTCCCGGGCGGGCGCCGCCGAACGGGACGGTGAGGAACGGACGGGTCTCCAGCGCCGACCGGGTGAGCGGACGGGCGGGGTCGTAGCCCGGCTTGGTGAGGTAGTAGCGGAAGTCCTCGGTGGCGTGCGGGGCGGTGAGTCTCCAGCTGAAGGTGTAGCGCTCACCGGGGGTCACCGCGGTGGCGGGCCAGGTGCCGCCGCGGGGGTCGTCGAGCTGGGCGAAGCGGCTGTTCCCGCCGCTGCAGATGGTGCCGTCGGCGGGGCCGCGTTGCGGGAACCCCTGGGGGCCTTCGACGCTCTGCGGCTCCCACTGGATGGGGCCGCAGTCCTGCACGGCGCCGTTGGCGCAGAGGACCTGGCGGCTGACGGGGAGGTGGGGGCTGCCGTGACCGGTGGCGCCGGCGGCAGCGAGGAGGAGGGTGCCGGTGAGGGAGAGGCCGACCACGGCCGCCCGGGTGCGTGTGCGCATGCTGTGCTCCTGGAGAACGTGGGGGATGTTCTGCGAGCAGGGGTGATGAGCTCAGCGCGGTTCAGGTCCAGACCAATTCGCAGGCTAATCCCGGCCGTTGGAGATGTCCAGACCAATCGGCGGCAGGACGCGGTCGCAGTTCCCCCGCGCACGCTCGACCTGTTCACCGTTGGGGCGGTCGTTGGTGTCCACCCACGCACGGGCCTCCGCGGCAGTGCGGCCGCCGGCCACCTGCCGGGCGACGAGCCGCCGGTCGCGCACCTCGCCCGGAGCGTCGACGTACCAGACCTCGGCCATCCTGCCCCGGGCCGCGGTCCAGCCGGGCTCGTCGCAGGCGAGGTAGTTGCCCTCGGTGACGACGAGCCGGGTGCCGGGGCGGATCAGGTGGCGGGCGGCGACGGGTTCGTGCAGGGTCCGGTCGTAGTCCGGCACATAGATGTCGTGGCCGGTCTCGGTGACGGCCCGGTGCAGCAGCGCCGCGTACCCGTGGACGTCGAAACTGGGCGCGGAGCCCTTGCGGGAGGCCAGGCCGAGCCGGTCGAGCTGGACGTTGGAGAGGTGGAAGCCGTCGAGCGGGAGATAGCCGGCCGCGCCGGGGCCGTGCCGCCGCTCGATCTCCGCGACCAGGGCGCGGGCGAGGGTGGACTTGCCGGCTCCGGGCGGCCCGGCCAGCCCGAGGACGGCCCGTGGGCCCGGCACCCGTTCGACGAGGTGCCAGGCGTCGGCCGCCAGTTCGTGGATCTCCATGCGGCCGCAGCGTACGCGCCCGGATTCCGCCCCCGAAGGTGTGACCCGGGCCACTCACCACCCCCTCTTCGGGGCCGGTCGTCGGCCGATTCGGAGCATCCCCGGACGTCGGGTAGGATCCTTCCGTCAGCAGGCGCCGCTAGCTCAGTTGGTTAGAGCAGCTGACTCTTAATCAGCGGGTCCGGGGTTCGAGTCCCTGGCGGCGCACATGACACTTCGGTCCCCCTCGCTTCGGCGAGGGGGACCGAAGTCGTTTTCGGGCCCGCGCCCTCCGCCCGCGCCCTCCGCCCGCGCCCTCCGCCCGCGCCCTCCGCCCGCGGCCCAGGGCCGGTCCGGCACATCCCGCCCCGCCCCGCGCGAACGGCACCACGCCGGACAGGCCCGAGGGATGGCCAAAACGGAGGTTGCGGTGCAGAGTCGCGGAATGGCGAGCGACATCCAGGACCGGATCAAGAAGCTGATCATCGACCGGCGGCTGCCGTCCGGCGCCCCACTGCCCACCGAGACCGAGCTCATGGAGCTGATCGGGGTCAGCCGCAACTCCGTCCGCGAGGCCCTCAAGGCGCTGCAGGCGATGGGCATCGTGGAGATCCGGCACGGCTTCGGCACCTACGTGGGGCCGATGTCCATGGCGCCGATGATCGAGGGCCTGACCTTCCGCACGGTCGCCGGGCACTTCCGGGGCGAGGACAGCCTCCTCCAGCTGCTGGAACTGCGCGAGGCGGTGGAGACCGGCCTGATAGCGCGGCTCGCCGGGCGCGTTCCCGCCGCCGATCTCGCTGAACTGGAAGCGCTCGTGGCACGTATGGAGAGGGAGGCCTCCGGCGGCGCGGTCCAGGCGGACACCGACCGGGCCTTCCACGCCACCCTCTACCGCGGGATGGAGAACCTTCTGTTGAGCGAGCTCCTGGAGGCCTTCTGGGACGCCTTCCACCGGGTCCGCACGGACCTGACGCACACCCCTCCGGATCCCGGGGGCACCTTCCGGCAGCACCGGGAGATCCTGCACGCCGTGCGCTCCGGGGACGCGGCCCGCGCGGAGGACGCCCTGCGCGACCATTTCGGCGACATCCGCACCCGGTTGCGGTCCGCCCGCGAGGAACGCCGGGCCCACGATCCGGAAGCACCGGCCGACCCGGGAGCGCCGATGACACCTCTCCAGCGGGTCACTGACGGAGCGTAAGCATCCTGTCCGCCCGGCCCAACCCAAATGCTCCCTAAATGGACACATACGACCGATAATGTGTGCGTTTCGGCCTTGCGATCAAGCGTGCGGATTCGGGAGCCTATCCTGAACCTCGCAGCTCCAGCGGGTAAATGGAATCTCAAACGTGCGCGCTGGGGCTCGAACGGTTGCGTTCGACAACAGGGTGGGGCCCCTGTTCACGTGCAGACACTTGAACGTGCATCATGCAACCGGAAGGCGGTTGTTCGAAGTCTTAACGAACGACCACCCGAAAAACGCTGGGCCGGGGTCTGTCGAGGGGGACCTTGACCCGGGACCAGAAGCCATACGAACACGCAGTGACCTGCGTGCGGGGGGAATGACCCATGACGTCGACGCCTGACGGCGCCCGGCACTCCTACGACGCGTCGCGGACGACCCGGCTCCGCGTACCCCAGCAGCACCGTCCGGCCCGCCGTCCTCGGCGCGCCAAGAAGGTCCTGCCGCGCTACGACTACGAGCACTACAGCCGGCTCGCCGGACCCCTCACCCAGCCCGACCCCGACCAGCCGTACCGGGTGCGCTACCGCAGCCTGCTGGCCGACGAGCCGCACCGCATCCGTGCGGCGCTGCTGCTGGGTGCCGCACCGCTGGTCTCGCTGGGGCTGTTCGGCTGGCTGATGCAGCCCGCGCACTGGACCGAGCGGGACAACGCGTCGGACACGCTGATCGTTCTCGACGCCATCATGCTGGTGGCGATCGGGCTGATCGAGCTCTTCCGCACGCTGAACGTGCTGTCCAACGCGCATGCCACGCTGGTGGCGCGGGATCCGGTGCCGGTGGTGCCGGAGAAGGGCACCAAGGTCGCCTTCCTCACCTCGTTCGTGCCCGGCAAGGAGCCGATCGAGATGGTGACCAA
>NZ_JBYITE010000075.1:0-22240 GCF_057709105.1 Streptomyces sp. bgisy100 | reverse complement strand
ATCCGCTCGGGCCCTCCCCGTTCGTGTCATCCGGCGCCGCCCCACGTCCCGCAGGGGCGGCGCCACCGCTCCTACTGCTGCTGGGGCGGAGCCGGCGGCGGGAAGCCGTATCCGGTGCCGGGCTGCGGAGGCTGCGGGCCTTCCGGAGCCGGCTGTTCGGGCTGCGGCGGCTGTCCCGGCTGCGCGGGCGGCTGTCCGCCCGGCGCCGGGTAGCCCTGCCCGCCGGGCTGCTGCGGTGCGGCCGGCGGGGGGAAGCCGTATCCGGAACCGGGCTGCGGGGGCCGTCCCGGCGGGGGGAAGCCGTACCCGGAATCCGGCTGCGGCGGCTGTCCGGGCTGTCCCGGCTGGGGCTGCTGCGGCCACCCGGGAGGCGCCTGGCCCGGCGCGGGCTGCCCGGGCGCCGCGGCGCCGGGCTGCCCCGGGGGCATGGGCCACCCCGGCTGCCCCGGCTGACCGGGTGGCGGCACCTGACCGGGCTGCTGAACCTGACCGGGTTGCGGCACCTGGCCGGGGAAGGGCTGCTGCGGCGGTGTCGGGTGGCCCGGCCGGTCCGGAGCGCCGGGCTGTGCCGCCTGAACCGGCCCGCCCGGGTACGGCTGGCCGGGCCACCCGGCCTGCTGCGCCGGCGGCTGCTGCGGGCCTTGCGGGCTTGCCGGCTCCGCGGGCAGCGGGTGCCCCGTCTGCGGGTCGACCGCGGGCTGTGCGGGCTGCTGCCCGTAGGGATACGGCCGGCCCTGCGGAGGCTGGGCCGCCTGCGGAGGCTGCGGATATCCCGGCTGGGCCGGCGGCGCGTACCCCGGCCCGCCCTGCTGCGGGTGACCCTGCTGCGGGGGCGCGTACTGCTGGTTCGGCATCGGCGGGGCCAGGTGCGGCGGCGGGTTGCCGTCCGCGGTCCACAGCCCCTGCTGCTGCTGGGCGCGGATGAAGTCCTCGGCGACCATCGCGGACAGGTTGAAGTACGCCTCACGGGTCTTCGGCCGCATCATGTCGAGGTCGACCTCCGCACCCGCCGACAGATGCTCGTCGAACGGCACCACGATCACCCCGCGGCAGCGCGTCCGGAAGTGCGACACGATGTCGTCGACCTTGATCATCTTTCCGGTCTCGCGCACCCCGGAGATGACGGTGAGGCTGCGCTGCACCAGGTCGGCGTAGCCGTGCGCCGAGAGCCAGTCCAGCGTGGTGCTCGCACTGCTCGCACCGTCCACGGACGGCGTCGAGATGATGATCAACTGGTCGGCGAGATCGAGCACTCCGCGCATCGCGCTGTAGAGCAGGCCGGTGCCCGAGTCGGTGAGGATGATCGGGTACTGCTTGCCGAGCACGTCGATCGCGCGGCGGTAGTCCTCGTCGTTGAACGTCGTGGAGACCGCGGGGTCCACGTCGTTGGCGATGATCTCCAGACCGGAGGGCGCCTGCGAGGTGAACCGGCGGATGTCCATGTAGCTGTTCAGGTACGGGATCGCCTGCACCAGGTCGCGGATGGTCGCGCCCGTCTCACGGCGCACCCGGCGGCCGAGCGTGCCGGCGTCCGGGTTGGCGTCGATGGCCAGGATCTTGTCCTGACGCTCCGTCGCCAGCGTGGCGCCCAGCGCGGTGGTGGTCGTCGTCTTGCCGACGCCGCCCTTGAGGCTGATCACCGCGATCCGGTAGCAGGAGAGCACCGGCGTCCGGATCAGCTCCAGCTTGCGCTGACGCTCGGCCTCGGCCGCCTTGCCGCCGATCTTGAACCGGGACGAGGGGCCGGTGTTCTTGCTCTTGGGCTTCTGCTTGGTGTTGCGCAGCAGCCGGTCCGAGGACAGTTCCACCGCGGCGGTGTAGCCGAGCGGCGCGCCCTGGCCGGAGCTCTGATCCGGGCTGGGCCACGCGCCGGTCCGGGGGTCGGCGGGCGCGGCCTGGGGCTCGTGCGGAGGCTGCCCGCCCTGCCCCGGGTACGGCTGCTGGGACGCCTGCTCGCCGTGTGCCGGGTACGGCTGCGGTGCGCCCTCGGCGTTCGGCGGGGGCACGGGCGCACCCTGGCCGGCGGCCTGGGGGTATCCGTAACCGGACTGCGGGAACGACGGCGCGGGCTGCTGCGGCGCGGCTGCCGGCGGCACGGCCGGACCCGCCTCGCCGGGCCCTTCGGCCTGCGGACCGGGGGCGACCGGGCCAGGGGCCACGGGCCCGGGGACGACGGGCGGCAGCGGCTGTCCCGGCAGCGGCTGTCCCGGCTGGGGCTGCCCGGCCTGCGGGCCCTGCCCCGGCTGGGGCTGCTGTCCGGGCTGCGGCGACGGGTACGGCTGCGGCGGCTCGGTGCGCTGCTCGGGCACGTGGGGCGCCGGGGCTCCCACCGGGCCGGCGCCGACGGGCGGCACGGTCCCGGCCGGGCCGTCGGTCATCGGGGCGTGCGGAACCGGGCCGCCCACCGCCGGACCCTGGGGGGCAGGGCCGTCGGCGGCCGGGCCGGGAGCGTCGGGCCCCGGAGCGGGCGCCTGGGGCGGCACGGCCGGGTCCCCGGGGCGGGGGTAGCCGTAGCCACCCTGATGGGGCACCGCACCGGCGGGACCTGCGCCCTGGCCGGCTCCCGGACCGCTGCCGGGAGGCGTCCACGCCGGGCCCGGCTGCGGATAGCCGTAACCGGCGCCGCCTGCCGGAGAACCACCGGCCTGCGGACCGGCACCCTGCGGACCGGCGCCCTGAGGGCCGGCCGCCTGGGGACCGGCGGCCTGAGGACCGGTCGCCGGGCCACCGCTCGTCTCGGGCGCGGGCGCGGCGGAGTTCGCGGCGGCGTCGCCCGCGTCCGTCCCGTTCGCCGGGCCGGGAGCGGGCGGCACCGAGGGCACCGGCGGCTTCTCGTCGCTGGGCACGGCGGGGGTGGGAGCGACAGGCGGGGCCGACGGCTTGTCGTCCTCGGCGGCGGGCCGGAAGGACGGCGGCAGCGGCGGCAGTTGGTCCTGCGGCACCGGCGGCGGAGTCCACGCCGTCGGCGCGGGAGACTGCTCGGGCGCCGGAGGCTGCGGTGGCGTGGACTTCTCCGGGACCGGCGGCGGGGTCCACGGGGTGGACTGCTCGGGCACCGGCGGCGGCGTCCAGCGCGTCGCCTGCTCGGGCACGGGCGGCGGCGTCCACGCCGTCGGCTTCTCGGGGACGGGGGGCGGCGTCCAGGCCGGAGGGGCGTCGGTGGGCTCCGCGGGACGGGAGCCCGCGTCCTCCTGCTGTGCCTTCGCCTTCTGGGCTTCGACCTCTTCGGCGTGGCGACGGAGTGCGGCGGCCGAGATGCGCATCGTGGACCCGCTCTGCAGGTCACCGTCGTCGAAGGCCGCGCGGTCCGAGGCCGGGGCGTCCGAAGCCGTCCCGTCCGAGGCCGCGTCGCCGGAACCGGAGGCGTCACCGTCACCGGCGGCGTCACCATCACTGGCGGCACCGCCGTCGGCAGCACTGTCGTCCCCTGCCGTGGTGTCGGCATCGTCGGACGTGCCGAGGGCGTCGGAGAGCTGCTCCTCGCCGACCGGTTCGGCGGCGGAGTCCGCGTCCGTCTCCTCGTCCGTCTCCTCCGGGGCGGCGCGCGGCACGGTGAGGGCCGGCGGAACATCGCCGTCCGACCCGTCCGACCCGTCCGACCCGTCCGTGCTCTCCGTGCCATCGGGGCGGGAGCCACCCTCCGCCGGACCGCCGGCGGTGTCGTCCCCGGAGTCGTCCGCGCTCTCGGCGTCGTCGAAGCCGTCGGGAGCCCCGGAATCGGAAGCGTCGGAAGGAGCCGCATCGGCGGCAGCGGTCCCGGCAGCCGGCTCCGCGTCGTCACCCCGCTTCGCGAGCAGCGCCGCGGACTCCTCCGGGGCCGCCGTTCCCACGGATTCCGCTTCCGGCTCGGACAGCGGCGACACGGCCGAGGGCACCGACACATCGGAGCCCTCACCGCGGTCCTCCGCCGAGGAGGCGCCTTCGTCCTGGCCGCCGCGCGCCGCACGGTCCTCGGCCGGGTTCTCGTCACGGTCGCCGCCCCGATCGGCGTCCTCGGCCCCGGAAGCAGGAGCGGCGAAGGAGGGCAGCACCGGAGGCGGCACGGCGCCGGCCTCGGCACTCGCACCCGTCGCTGCCCCGGCGCCCGCGGACGCCTCGCCGCCGGACTGCGGCGTGGCGGGCTGCTCCGTGACGGGAGCCGCTTCGGAGCGCGGAGCAGGGAAGTTCGGGACCGGGAACTGCGGAGCGGGGAACTGCGGGGCAGGCGGGGGCGGCGTCTGCGCGTCCCGTGGCGCGGGTGGTGCCGCGTCGGCAGGCGGGGTCTGCACAGCCGGCGGAGTCTGTGCCGGCGGTGTGCCGGGCGTCTGCGCAGCGGGCGGAGTCGGCGGCGTCCACGTGGTCCGGAAGCCGCTGCTCGCCGGTATTCCGGGAATCGCTGCCGGGTCGCTCGACGACGGGGCGGCGAGAGTGGAAGCGGAGGCTCCGGTGCCGGCGGACTGCCCGCCGTCGTCCTCCCCGGATTCCGTTTCTGCCCGACTCGCACCGCTCCCCGACGAGGAGTTCTGCGTGTACCAGGCAGGCGGCGTGTAGTCGATGGTGAACTCGCCCGTGTTCTCGGGCTCCGCGTCGGACCGATCCTCGCCGGGGGTCCCTCCGCCCGCGCGGATCTCGTCCCGATCGCTGCTCACAATGCCTCCTGGTGTGGTCTTTCAACCCTGTTCGCCTGTTCCCTGGAACGCGGCAGGGGGGCGGCCGTATCGAACTGTCCGGCCGCTTGACCTTTCCCCCGTTGGGACGCGGCTGCCCTGTCGTGAGGTTCTGTCACCGCGCCCGGACCCAAGCCTAATCACCACGAGCGCCGATCGGGCAGGGCCGTCCACCGCGGGGCGCTGTCCCGTACGTCACGTCGTGCGCCGAAGGGCCGGTGTGCCGGGACGGAGCAGCAACTCGCATGGACGAATCCCTTCATGTCCGCGGGGCGCCGCTGGTCGTGGGGCCGTGCCACGTCCGACTGCCTCGGTATACGACCGGTCTGCCCCCGTGGTCGAAGCCTCGTTCACGTCTCGTCGCAGTCCCGGCAGAGCCTCGCTGCGTCGCGCGCATCCCGTCCGCGCAAGCCCGTCCGCTCACCGTCCCCCCCGTCCGCCTCCCGTTCGTTCCCCACCGTCGCCCGGCAGTACGCGGCCGAGGTCCCGCCGCCCCTCTCGTTCGTCCCCCTCCGCGTTCCGCCGTGGCATCCGTGGCGCAGAGGGAACCCGATCCCCCTGTAACGCGTCTTGTTTCTACCGGTAGTAGGGAGACGGTCCGACACCCACGGCCGGGGGCAGTCCTCGTCGTGCGGTCGGGCGACGGGGGTAACGGGGCGTATGGCATCACGGCAGCATGCGTGCGGCGCGTGCGCATGCCCGAGCGCCGTCGCGAGGGAGCACCCGCGACGGCCGGGATCCGTTCCGCACCCCACCGTCACGGGCGGAGTTCCACCGCTGACGGTGCCTCGTCCCGGGAGCGCGGCCGACGCCGGATCCGCGCGAGCCCCGACTTCCGTACACCGTGTCCGCACACCGGCCGGAACGTTCCCGCAGCCGCAGCCGCAGCCGCAGCCGCAGCCGCAGCCGCAGCCGCAGCCGCAGCCGCAGCCGCAGCCGCCCCTCATGCGCCGGCGCCCGCCCCCGCGCGCCCGTCGCCCCTCGCACCGTCCCGTCAACTGACGCCCCCCCACCCGAACCGTTGACGTCCGGCCCGTCCGCCGCCTCCGGCGGCGGCCCCAGTGAAAGGCACAACGTTCTCGTGTCCCAGCCGCCCTCCTACGGACCGAGCCCGGATCAGCGCCCGCCGCAGATCTGGGACACCGGTCTCCGCCCCCCTCGACCGCCCTCGGAGGCACCGGGATTCGGCCCGCCGCCCCCGGCGTTCGGCCCTCCGGCCGACGGGCCCGGACTGCCCGGCGACGGCGGTGGACCGCCCCGCCGCGGGGGCGCCGGCGCCCGCCGCACGGCACTGATCATCACCCTCGCCCTGGCCCTCGTCGCGGGCCTCGGCACAGCCGGCTGGCTGCTGCTGGCCGGAGGCGAGGACCGGCCGGAGGGTGCGCCGCTCCCCAGGCACCGGACCGCCTCCAAGATCGCCTGGGACGAACCGGTACCGACGCTCGAGGACGGTGTGCAGCCGACGTCCGGCACCTGGTTCACCGACCGGTACGTGGCGAAGGCCCTGCCGAACAAGGTCGTCGCCTACGACCTCGCGTCGGGCGACCGGGCGTGGACGGTGCCGCTGGACGGTGTGGTCTGCGCGACCTCCACCGAGGCGGTCGCCGGCCGGGCCGCGGTCCAGCACGGTGAGGGCTGCCGCAAGCTCACCGTCATCGACCTGGAGAAGAAGCGCGAGCTCTGGACGGACGAACTGCACGACCCCACCGACCCGGAGAACTTCAGCGAGGGCGAGCTCGCGCTCAGCGAGAAGCTCGTCGTCCTGGCGTCGGGCAGCGGATCGGCCGCCTACCGGATCGACAACAAGAAGAAGGTCTACCGGGACCGCGGCTATCTCGGGGATTGCTCCCTGTCCGCCGCCGCCGGCGCGGAATCCGGGAAAACGCTGCTCGTCGTCGCCTCGTGCGGCGAGGCCGGCGGCCGGCAGGTGTGGGCACTGGACCCGGAGACGGCCCGTCGGAAGAACGTCTGGGATGTTCCGGACAACCTGGATGTCACGAATATCCTGTCGACCTCCCCGCCCGTGATCGCTCTCCAGTCGCAGCAGGCGGAATCGGTCGAATACATCCTGCGGCTGCGCCCCGGAAACCGGAAACCGACGAAGATCTCGGTGGGTGAGAAGGGTCAGTATCTGTGCGCCAACGACTCCCCGCGCTGTGCCGACATCGTCGTCACCGACGACACGGTGTATCTCTCCGGCCCCACGCACGATTCCTACGGCGACGGCGCGACCCTCATGAACGAGGTCGTGGCCTACGACCTCGGCACGGGCAAATCGAAGCGGCTGCTGGAACCGGACAACAAGCGGGAACTCGAACCCTTCGCGGCCCTCGACGGGGATCTGATCGCCTATGAGCCGCCCACCGAGGAGAAGGGCGGTGTGCTGTTGCGCTACGACGCGGAAACAGGAAAGCGCTCCGTCTACGAACGTCACCCCGACTGGTCCAGCGAACGCGAGTCGGCCATCGAGCAGGACACCGTCCCGCTCCTGCACCGGGGCATGTTCTTCCTCGCCGCCGAGGAGATCTATTCGCGCGAGGAGGGCGAGTCGCCCAAGCCGCTGATCGCCGCATTCCGTTGACGCGGCCCGGCCGCTGACCGGCCGGCCTCCCACCTGTAGTTCATCACCGACGAGCTCCCGGTTCACGACCGAAGAGCCCGCAGTTCACGACCGACGAGCCCCTGGTTCACCGACGAGCCCCTGGTTCACCGACGAGAAAGAGCTCATGTCGCAGCCCTCCCACGGACCGTACAACCCGCCCTCGCAGCAGGGCTGGACCGGACCCAACCCCTATGCCCAGCAGGCCCCGCAGCACGGCGGACAGCTCCCGCCGCCCCCCGGCTTCCCACCGCAAGCCCCGCAGTCACCGCCGCCCGTCTCGCCCGGACGCCGGGCGAGACGGGGCCTCATAGCCCTGGTCGTCGGCATCGTCGTCGCGCTCGCCGGCGTCGGCGGAGGAGTCTGGCTCTACCTCGGCGGGGACAGCGGCGGCAGCCACCGGGCGAAGCCGCAGCCGAGGCCGGAGCACCCGCACAAGCTGCACAGCAGCATCGACTGGAAGGCCCCCGCCCCCAAGGGCAAGATCGTCGACTATGTGGCCTCGGACGCCCGGGGCACCTGGTTCACCGACCGGGCAGTGATCAAGCAGGAGATCAAGAACGTCAAGGCCTACGACCGCAGGAGCGGTGACGTCCTGTGGACTGTGTCCCTGCCGGGCGACATCTGCGGCGACCGGACCCCGCCCACCGGCGGGACACTCGCCCTGACCTTCAAGGCCAAGGGGGTGTGCAACCAGCTCACACTGATCGATCTCGCCGACCACCGGCGCCTGTGGACCACACCGCTCGCCGCCGAGTACGAGGACGGCAAGGCCGTTCAGTACGTCTCCAGCGCCCGGTCGGGCGACGCTCTGATCATCGCGGGGGAGCGCAGCATCGAGCGCCGGCGGCTCTCCGACGGCGGCAAGGACTGGAGTGTTCCCGTCCGCGACGGCTGGTACCAGGGCAGCGTCGTGGGCGGCGACCGTCTCCTCTCCACCACCTACAAGGTGCGCGGCAAGCAGACGCTCGCGCGCGAGGTGCAGGAGATCGACCCCCGGGACGGCAGCGCGAAGTGGACGTGGCCGGTGCCGAAGGGGCAGCGGGTGGCGTCCTTCGTGTCCACCTCGCCCGTCGTGATCGGACTGGCCGAGCGCGACGCATTCCAGGTCGACCAATTCATCACCCTCGACGGAAAGGGCGACCGCCGGTCCCGGATCTCCATCGCCAAGAAGGGCGTGCGGGACAAGGAGGGGCGGCTGGAATTGGCGTACGAGCCCTGGTGCGACATGGTCGGCTGCGATGCGGCGGTGGTCGCCGACGACACCCTCTATCTGCCCACCGAGGACATGGCCTCCGAGGACTCCGATTGGGAGTACAACAAGCTCGTCGCGTTCCGGCTGGACAACGGGCGCGTGAAGTGGTCCAAGGACGCCGGCGCGAAGCGGACGGCCCTTCCGGTGGGAATCGACGGGGACAACGTCATCGCCTACAGCACACCGACCGGTGAATCGGGCGGAAAACTGGTCCGTTTCAACCTCGCCTCCGGAAAGAAGTCGCTCTACCAGCAGCACCCCGACAGCGAGAGCGAGGACGAGCGGGACGCGTACGGCATCGGCACACCCAACGAGTTGTACCTGGACCGGGGTCAGTTCTTCATCGTCACCGAGTCGTTGACGGGGAGCGAAAAGATCTTCATTCACGCCTACGAGTAGGCATTGCGTGGTACCCCGGCCCGGCACAATCCGGGCCGGGGTACCACGCGGACCGGCCGGGCCCGCGTGGTACAAAGAGGCCCCGCTTGATGGACATTGACGTGCGGGATTCGCGCCCGGTTCGCTCCATTCCGGTAATACATCACCGGAATTGCGGGGGAGGCCGGCCGGGCGCCGGACCCGCGTGAAGAGGTATGCGCCCATGTCGCAGCCGCCCCCTCCTCCGGAACCGTCCGGCCCGTCGGCTCAGGACGGCTCCGGCGCTCCCCAGCAGCCCGGTTTCGGCCCGCCGCCCGAGCAGCCGCCGTCGCCCACCGCGCCGCCCGAGCAGACGCCGCCGCAGCCGCCCACCGCGCAGCCCGCGCAGGCACCGCAAACGCCCGCGCAGGGCGAACAGCAGCAGCCGCAGCCGCCCGCGCCGTCCCAGCAGCCGCCGGCGCAGGCACCGCAACCGCCCGCTCAGCCGCCGCAGATGCCGGCGGCCCCGCCCGTGCCCCCGGCCCAGCCTCCGTCGCAGCCGCCCGCCTGGGGCGGTGCGGCGCCGGCCGGCCCGCCCGCACCGGGAGCACAGCCCGGCCAGGCCGCGCCGCCCAACCCGTACGCGCAGCAACAGCACTACGCCCCGCCGGCGTACGGCCAGCACCCGCCCGCGGCCTACCCGCCGCCCGGCCAGTACCCCCCGGGCCAGTACCCGCCCCCCGGTCAGTACCCGCCGCCGGGGCAGCCGTTCGGCGCCCCCATGGGCAGCGCGCCGGGCGGACCCGGCAAGCAGCGCACCGCCCTCGTCATCGGCGTCGTCGTGGCCGTGCTGCTCGCCCTCGGCGGCGGCATAGCGCTGCTGGCCGGCGGTGACGACGAGAAGCCTGCCGCGAAGGGCTCCTCGGGCCAGGGATCCGGCACCGGCGACAGCGGGGACGACAGCGGCGAGGACGTCGGCGACCGCCCCGGCGGCGACGGCCTCACCGGCGCCGGAGGCGGCAAGGGCGAGGCGAAGCTGAAGTGGCAGGAGCCGACCCCCGAGACCTCCAAGCGCGGTGTCGACGTGCCGGGCTTCTGGATCACCGGCTCACTCGCGGTGAAGCCCGCCCTCAAGAAGGTGACCGCCTACGGAGTCGAGGACGGCAAGGAGCGCTGGAGCGTCCCGCTCGACAAGAACGTCTGCGCCGCCCCGCGGCACGCCACCGACGACGGGAAGATCGTGGTGGCGTACGAGGGTGACAAGAAGGACGAGTGCAGCCACTTCGCCATGATCGACACCCGGAAGGGCAAGAAGGTCTGGGACAAGCCGCTGCCCAAGTCGGGCGGTTTCGCCGAGGGGTTCATCGGGACCACGATGGCGCTCAGCGGCGAGGCCGTCGGCGTGACCTGGTTCGGCGGCTCGGGCATGTTCAAGGTCGGCAACGGTGAGCCCGTCCCGACCCCGAAGAAGAAGCTGGGCTGCACGGTCGACGGATACGCCGGCGGCAAGGCGATGCTGCGGGCGACGATGTGCCAGGACCACGCGGTGCTGGAGAAGCTGGACACCTCCACCGGCAAGGTCCGCTGGACCATGAAGACCAAGAACGAGATGCAGGTCAACAAGATCTACTCGACGGACCCCGCGGTCGTGTCCCTCATCGACGAGGACCGCAAGTCCGGGGGCATCTGGGCGGTCGAGGGCGGCGACGTGCGCTCGCAGATCGACCTCGGCAAGGACACCTACACGCCGAGCTGCGGCATGAGCATCATCGCCAAGGACCTCGGCAGCTGCCAGGGTGTCGTCGCGGACGCCGACACGCTCTACCTCCCGACCGAGGCGAAGCGCAGCGGCGGGGACACCATCGGCCGCACCAACGAGATCCACGCCTTCGACCTCGACTCCGGCAAGCGCAAGTGGACCTCGCCCGCGGGCGAGGAGCGCACGATGGCGCCGCTGGCGATGCAGGGCAAGAACCTCGTCGCCTACCGGGAGCCGGGTTTCGACACCCCCGGTGAGCTGCTGACCATCCCCGCCGGAGGGGGCAAGCAGAAGAGCCTGTTCCGCACCCCGCAGGCGACCGCCGGCGCCGAGCGGAGCTTCTTCAGCTCCATCAAGCGCTACGAGGGAGGCCGGTTCTACATCGCCTCCGACCGGGTGAACGACACCGAGGGCGGGGAGAAGCTGATCCTCGCCTTCGGGAAGTAGCCGCCCCACCGGCCACTCGCGCCGGGCCCGGGCCGCTCCGGAAGGCTCACTCGACCGGAACGCCCGGGCCCGCGCCCGGCCCCGGACTGCCCCCGGCTCCCCGAGCGCAGCCCGCTCCCACCCCCGCCGCCCCGCCGCATCACGCCGGCGGGGCGGCGGTCGTGTCGGGGAGGGCCGGACCACTGCCGGACCCCGAGCCGTCAAGCCGGCGCCCGGGAGCCACGTGACCAGGACGAGTGGATCTTCCTGCCCCGGGACCCGCAGTCGCCGAGAACCCGCCCTTCACCCACGAGAGCGTCGGCACCCCCGCCCCCGGAACCCTCCGACAGGACACCGTTGCCCCCGGACCCCTCCGACAGGACACTGTCCTCCCGCCCGCAGCAGCACCGGCACCCCGTACAGACGTCACAGCCCCGGCACACCGCCCCCGGCTCCTCCGGCCCGGCCCCGGAGCCGCCCCCGCCGCCCGGGCGCCGAGCATCATCGGCGGACTGGTACTGTGGGTGACGGCCGTTTGTGTACGCGCCCCCGGATCATCTGGAGGCAGCGCCCAGCGGACCCCGCCTCCCGAGTCACGGAAGCTCCCCTGTGCGACAGACCAGGGGCACTCGGCGGCCGAAACGAACCAAGAGGAGTACCGCGTGTCGCTCGACGCCGCTACGAAGAAGCAGATCATGGCCGAGTTCGCCACCAAGGAGGGTGACACCGGCTCCCCCGAGGTCCAGGTCGCGATGCTCTCCCGCCGCATCACGGACCTGACCGAGCACCTCAAGACCCACAAGCACGACCACCACTCCCGCCGTGGTCTGCTGCTGCTGGTCGGCCAGCGTCGCCGCCTGCTGCAGTACCTGGCGAAGAAGGACATCACGCGCTTCCGTGCGCTGGTCGAGCGCCTCGGCATCCGCCGCGGTGCTGCGGGCGCCAAGTAAGACGCCGTGAAGGGGGCGGTTCCCGGGTCAGGGGGCCGCTCCCTTCGCCGTATGCGGGCGCATGCGCGACCGCACGGCATCACGAACCGGACGCAACAGCGCTTCCAGCCGTCGTGACGACGGCCGAAGCTTTGTAGTCTGGTCGCACAACGCAATACAGAACAGCACAGTGCATTCATGAGGGGGAGCGCCTTCCCGCCGCAGCTCGACGCCGCAGGCGCCGGTCCTCGGTAGTGGCCGCCGGAACATGCAATTCCGGAGGCTTCGATCGAAGACCGGCCCGGCCGACCGGAGTGAGCGGTCCCAGGCGCTCCGCCGCTACCGTCCCCGCCGGACGGGCGAGGGACGCAGACGAGGAGATTTTCCTGGTGGAGAACGAGACCCACTACACCGAGGCCGTCATCGACAACGGTTCCTTCGGTACCCGCACCATCCGTTTCGAGACGGGCCGCCTGGCCCGTCAGGCCGCCGGTTCCGCCGTGGCCTACCTGGACGACGACACCATGGTGCTGTCGGCCACCTCCGCTTCCAAGAACCCCAAGGACCAGCTCGACTTCTTCCCCCTGACGGTGGACGTCGAGGAGCGGATGTACGCCGCCGGGCGCATCCCCGGTTCCTTCTTCCGCCGTGAGGGCCGGCCCTCCGAGGACGCCGTCCTCACCTGCCGCCTGATCGACCGCCCGCTGCGCCCGTCCTTCAAGAAGGGCCTGCGCAACGAGATCCAGGTCGTCGCCACGATCATGGCGCTCAACCCCGAGCACCTGTACGACGTGGTCGCGATCAACGCCGCCTCCGCTTCCACGCAGCTGGCCGGCCTGCCCTTCTCCGGCCCGATCGGCGGCGTCCGCGTCGCACTGATCCGCGGCCAGTGGGTGGCGTTCCCGACGCACACCGAGCTCGAGGACGCCGTCTTCGACATGGTGGTCGCCGGCCGCACCCTCGAGGACGGCGATGTCGCGATCATGATGGTCGAGGCCGAGGCCACGACCAAGACGATCAAGCTCGTCGAGGGCGGCGCCGAGGCGCCGACCGAAGAGGTCGTCGCCGCCGGTCTGGAGGCCGCCAAGCCCTTCATCAAGGTGCTGTGCCGCGCCCAGGCCGACCTCGCCGCCAAGGCCGCCAAGCCGACCGCCGAGTTCCCGATCTTCCTGGACTACGAGGACGACGTCCTCCAGGCGCTCGACCAGGCCGTCCGCGACGAGCTCGCGCAGGCGCTGACCATCGCCGGCAAGCAGGCCCGCGAGGCCGAGCTCGACCGGGTCAAGGCCATCGCCGTCGACAAGCTGCTGCCGCAGTTCGAAGGCCGCGAGAAGGAGATCTCGGGTGCCTACCGCGCGCTGACCAAGAAGCTGGTCCGCGAGCGCGTCATCAAGGACAAGGTCCGCATCGACGGCCGCGGCGTCACCGACATCCGCACCCTGGCCGCCGAGGTCGAGGCGATCCCGCGGGTGCACGGCTCGGCGCTGTTCGAGCGCGGCGAGACCCAGATCCTGGGTGTCACCACGCTGAACATGCTCCGCATGGAGCAGCAGCTGGACACGCTCTCCCCGGAGACGCGCCGCCGCTACATGCACAACTACAACTTCCCGCCGTACTCCGTCGGTGAGACCGGCCGCGTCGGTTCGCCGAAGCGCCGCGAGATCGGCCACGGCGCGCTGGCCGAGCGGGCGATCCTGCCCGTGCTGCCGACGCGCGAGGAGTTCCCGTACGCCATCCGCCAGGTCTCCGAGGCGCTCGGCTCCAACGGCTCGACCTCCATGGGCTCGGTCTGCGCCTCCACCATGTCGCTGCTGAACGCCGGTGTGCCGCTGAAGGCCGCCGTCGCCGGTATCGCCATGGGCCTGATCTCCCAGGAGATCGACGGCGAGACGCACTACGTCGCGCTGACCGACATCCTCGGCGCCGAGGACGCGTTCGGCGACATGGACTTCAAGGTCGCCGGCACCAAGCAGTTCGTCACCGCGCTGCAGCTGGACACCAAGCTGGACGGCATTCCGGCGTCCGTGCTGGCCGCGGCCCTCAAGCAGGCCCGCGACGCCCGGCTGCACATCCTCGACGTGATGAACGAGGCCATCGACGTTCCGGACGAGATGTCCCCGAACGCCCCGCGGATCATCACCATCAAGATCCCGGTGGACAAGATCGGTGAGGTCATCGGCCCCAAGGGCAAGATGATCAACCAGATCCAGGAGGACACCGGCGCCGACATCACCATCGAGGACGACGGCACCATCTACATCGGTGCCGCCGACGGCCCGGCCGCCGAGGCCGCCCGCACGACCATCAACGGCATCGCCAACCCGACGATGCCCGAGGTCGGCGAGCGCTACCTGGGCACGGTCGTGAAGACCACCACCTTCGGTGCCTTCGTCTCGCTGATGCCCGGCAAGGACGGCCTGCTGCACATCTCGCAGATCCGCAAGCTCGCCGGTGGCAAGCGCGTGGAGAACGTCGAGGACGTGCTCGCGGTGGGCTCCAAGGTCCAGGTGGAGATCGCCGAGATCGACCAGCGCGGCAAGCTGTCGCTGCACCCGGTCATCGAGGGTGAGGACGGCGACAACGCTGAGGCCGAGTCGAAGGACGACGCCGCCAAGTGACGTCGCGTACGCAAGGGATGACGGCCCGCACCTCTTCGGAGGGGCGGGCCGTCGCCCGTACCCAAACGCTCCTCAAGGGCGAGAACGGCATCGGCACGGTGCGCCGGACCACCCTCCCCGGCGGCCTCCGCGTCGTCACCGAGACCCTGCCGTCGGTGCGCTCCGCCACCTTCGGCATCTGGGCGCACGTGGGCTCGCGCGACGAGTCCCCGTCGCTGGGCGGCGCCACCCACTACCTGGAGCACCTGCTCTTCAAGGGCACCGCCAAGCGCAGCGCCCTCGACATCTCCGCCGCGATCGACGCGGTCGGCGGCGAGATGAACGCCTTCACGGCGAAGGAGTACACCTGCTACTACGCGCGGGTGCTCGACACCGACCTGCCGCTCGCCATCGACGTGGTGTGCGACATGCTCACCGGTTCGCTGATCGAGGCCGAGGACGTGGACGCCGAGCGCGGCGTCATCCTCGAGGAGATCGCGATGACCGAGGACGACCCGGGCGACGTGGTGCACGACCTGTTCGCGCACACCATGTTCGGCGACACCCCGCTCGGCCGCCCGGTCCTCGGCACCGTCGACACGGTGAACGGCCTCGACCGCGACCGGATCGCCCGCTTCTTCAAGAAGCACTACGACCCCACCCATCTGATCGTCGCCGCGGCCGGCAACGTGGACCACGCCACGGTCGTCCGTCAGGTGCGCACCGCCTTCGAACGGGCCGGCGCCCTGGGTGACCCGGACGCCGTCCCCGCCCCGCCCCGCAGCGGCGAGCGGCGGATCCGCGCGGCCGGACGGGTCGAGACGATCGGCCGGAAGACCGAGCAGGCGCACATCGTCCTGGGCATGCCCGGCATCGCCCGCACCGACGACCGGCGCTGGGCGCTCGGCGTGCTCAACACGGCGCTCGGCGGCGGCATGAGCTCCCGGCTGTTCCAGGAGATCCGGGAGAAGCGCGGGCTGGCCTACTCCGTGTACTCCTACACCTCGGGCTTCGCCGACTGCGGCCTCTTCGGCGTCTACGCCGGCTGCCGTCCCAGCCAGGTCGACGACGTTCTCAAGATCTGCCGCGACGAGCTGGACCAGGTCGCGCAGCACGGTCTCAGCGACGACGAGCTGCGGCGGGCCGTCGGCCAGCTCTCCGGCTCCACGGTGCTCGGACTGGAGGACACCGGCGCGCTGATGAACCGCATCGGCAAGAGCGAGCTGTGCTGGGGTGAACAGATGTCGGTCGACGAGATGCTCCGGCGGATCGCCGCCGTCACCCCGGACGACGTGCGGTCGGTGGCCCGCGATGTACTGGGACAGCGGCCCTCGCTGTCCGTCATCGGCCCGTTGAAGGACAAGCAGGCGGCGCGTCTGCACGACGCGGTGGCCTGACCACCGCGTCGGAGGGTCCGGGCCGGTTGTCGAGCAGCACCACAGGAAGTGAGGGAGACCCACCATGAGCAGCAAGCTCCGCGTGGCGGTCATCGGCGCCAAGGGGCGCATCGGCTCCGAGGCCGTGCGGGCCGTGGAAGCGGCCGAGGACATGGAGCTGGTGGCCGCGCTCGGCCGGGGCGACAAGCTGGAGACGCTGGTCGAGGCAGGCGCCCAGGTCGCCGTCGAGCTCACCGACCCCGGCTCGGTGATGGGCAACCTCGACTTCTGTGTGCGTCACGGCATCCACGGGGTCGTCGGCACGACCGGCTGGACCGACGAGCGGCTCGCCCAGCTCCGCGCCTCGCTCGACGCCTCCCCGGAGACCGGTGTGCTCATCGCGCCGAACTTCTCCATCGGCGCGGTGCTCACCATGCGCTTCGCCCGGCAGGCGGCGCGCTTCTTCGAGTCCGTCGAGGTCGTCGAGCTCCACCACCCCAACAAGGCGGACGCCCCCTCCGGCACCGCGACCCGGACCGCCCAGCTGATCGCCGAGGCCCGGCGGGAGGCGGGCTGCGCACCGCAGCCCGACGCCACGGTCACCGCACTGGAGGGCGCCCGCGGCGCGGACGTGGACGGGGTGCCGGTGCACGCCGTACGGCTCCGCGGCCTCCTCGCCCACCAGGAGGTCCTCCTCGGCGACACCGGCGAGACCCTCACCCTGCGGCACGACTCGCTGCACCACAGCTGCTTCATGCCGGGCATCCTGCTCGGCGTGCGCCGCGTGGTCTCCACCCCCGGGCTGACGTTCGGCCTGGAGCACTTCCTGGACCTGGACTGAACCCGTGCGCGCCAAGATCACGTACTTCCTGACGGCGGCCGTCCTCGTCGTGTACTTCGTCCTGGCCGGCCACCGCGGGGTGCTGCTCATCGAGCAGGGCACCGCGCTGACGGTCGCCTTCGGGATCTCCGTGCTGGTGCTGCCGCTGATCGGCCTCTGGTTCCTGTGGCAGACGACGCGCTTCGCCCGCAGCGCGGACCGGCTCGCCGCCGAGCTGGAGGCCGAGGGCGGGCTGCCCGTCGACGAGCTCGTACGGACGCCGAGCGGCCGGATCGACCGGGACTCCGCGGACGCGGTGTTCACCCGGCGGCGGGCCGAGGCCGAGGAGACTCCCGAGGACTGGCGGGTCTGGTTCCGGCTGGCGGTCGCCTACCACGACGCCCGGGACACTCCGCGGGCCCGGAAGGCGATGCAGCGGGCGATCGCCCTGCACGACCACAAGCCCGTACGCGCCTGATCCGCAGCACATGAGGCAGGTGGCCCTCCGCACGCCGGAGGGCCGCTCCCGCCCCGGTCGATCACCGTCGCTTGCGGTGTGGCGTGCCCCCGCGGGTCACTGCCGGTGGTCGGTCGCCCAGCCCTCCACGGCCTCGGCCGCGGTGTCGAAGGCGTCGGCGCGGCCCAGGAAGTCGGCGCTGTGGTCGGTCAGCAGCGGAGGCAGCGGCTCACCCGCCGTCCGCACCGCCAGCAGCGCCTGCCCCTGAACGGTCCGGGGCAGGCCCAGCCAGTTCACCGGCTGCTGCACGGTCCGCACGGCGGAGATCGCGGACCACCGCAGCGTCGTGGTGGTCCAGAAGCCCACCCGCCGCAGCCCCTGGGGACTCACCCAGACGCCCGTCCGCAGCAGCCGCAGCGCCGCCGCGATCACCGCGGCCGCACCGCTCGCGCAGGCGGCCGCGCCCGCCGGCGCACCGGCGAAAGCGACGATCACGGTGGCGAGCAGCAGATACGAGGCGAGCAGCAGCGCGAGCGCCGCTGCCCCGACCCGCCAGGGGCCGGGGCGGTACGGACGGCGCCAGCGGTCCGGGTCGCCGTACGGCAGCATGACCTCGTCGTCGACCTCGTCGAGAGCACGGTCGGCGGTCAGAAAGGTCAGGGGCACGGCGATTCCTCAGTTCATACGCACGCTCGAAGGCTGTGCCCGGTGACATTAGCGATGCGGCCGGAACGCGACCACCCCGGGTCGCGTCCGGCTCAAGGGTTCTGGGCGCTCTCGGACTGGGAGGCCTTGCTGGTGGTGGAGGCGCCGTTGCCCAGCGCGGGCACGCCGAACAGCAGCGCGCCCACGAGTCCGGCGACCACCGTCAGCCCGACGAGGGACCTCCCGGCGATCTCGGTGCGGCTCGCGGACTGACGCGGGGGCGGTTCTACGTTGCTGCGGAAGCGGTCTGCCTCGGCGATGAAGGCGAATGGCACAGGCTCTCGCCGGCGGAACATGAAGAGCTCTCCTCGGAACATCTCGGTGGGACCGGTCTCACTGGTTCAGACGTACGAACCCCTTACTTGGTGCCGCTTTTCCGACAGGTTCTGTGAAAAACATCAACCGCTCCTCCGGGCACCGGCACGGGCCCGCAGCCGTCCGGCGGTCCGCCGCCCGGCGGTGTCGGTGCCGGGCCGTAAGCTGGGCGCCGCCCCAGCAGCGATGCACCGCGAATGCACAACCGGAAGGACCCCCGTCGGTGAGCGACACCCCCGCCGAGAGCGCCAAGCCCAGTTTCCGCAGCGACGTGACCGTCGAGCTGGTCAAGCACAGCGCCGCGGACTCCGACGTGCTGTGGGCAGCCCGGGTCTCGACAGCCGGGGAACAGTCCCTCGACGAGCTGTCGAAGGACCCGGAGCGCTCCAAGGGCCTGATCAACTACCTGATGCGCGACCGGCACGGCAGCCCGTTCGAGCACAACTCGATGACCTTCTTCATCAGCGCCCCGATCCTGGTCTTCCGCGAGTTCATGCGGCACCGGGTCGGCTGGTCGTACAACGAGGAGTCCGGCCGCTACCGGGAGCTGCAGCCGGTCTTCTACGTGCCGGGCGAGGACCGCAAGCTGGTGCAGCAGGGGCGTCCGGGGAAGTACGAGTTCGTCACGGGCACCCCGGAGCAGCACGAGCTGACCGGCCGCGTCATGGAGGACACCTACCTCCGGGCCTACGAGGCGTACCAGGAGATGCTGGCCGCCGGGGTCGCCCGCGAGGTGGCCCGTTCGGTCCTGCCGGTCGGTCTTTTCTCGTCGATGTACGCCACCTGCAACGCCCGCTCGCTGATGCACTTCCTCGGCCTGCGCACCCAGCACGAGCAGGCGAAGGTCCCCTCCTTCCCGCAGCGGGAGATCGAGATGGTGGGCGAGCGGATGGAGGCCCACTGGGCCCGGCTGATGCCGCTCACCCACGCGGCCTTCAACGCCAACGGCCGGATCGCGCCGTAGGGCGGGCGCGGCCCGGCCAACCGCGAGAAGTGTCCGTATTGCGACGTTTCGTGAAGTTCATCTAGGCTGAACAAACGGACCCGGCACTGCTTGAACCCCCGAGCAGGCAGTGCCGGGATCCGCATCACGGGTGCCCCGAGGGAGCACACGACGGGGAGCTACGAGTAGCGTGGGACCCATGGCTCCGACCTCCACACCGCAGACCCCGTTCGGGCGGGTCCTGACCGCCATGGTCACGCCGTTCTCAGACGACGGCGAACTCGACATCGACGGCGCGCAGCGGCTCGCCGCCCATCTGGTGGACGCCGGCAACGACGGCATCATCGTCAACGGCACCACCGGCGAGTCCCCGACCACCAGCGACGCGGAGAAAGCCCAGCTGGTACGGGCCGTGGTGGAGGCCGTCGGAGACCGCGCCCACGTCGTGGCCGGAGCCGGCACCAACGACACCCGGCACAGCGTCGAGCTGGCCCGCTCCGCCGAGAAGGCGGGAGCCCACGGCCTGCTCGCGGTGACGCCGTACTACAGCAAGCCGCCGCAGGAGGGCCTCTACCGGCACTTCAGTGCCATCGCGGACGCCACCGACCTGCCGGTCATGCTCTACGACATCCCCGGCCGCAGCGGCGTCCCGATCAACACGGAGACGATCGTCCGGCTCGCCGACCATCCGCGGATCGTCGCCAACAAGGACGCCAAGGGCGACCTCGGGCGGGCCAGCTGGGCCCTCGCCCGCAGCGGCCTCGCCTGGTACTCCGGCGACGACATGCTGAACCTCCCGCTGCTCTCCGTCGGCGCCGTCGGCTTCGTGTCCGTCGTGGGCCATGTCGTCACGCCCGAGCTGCGCGCCCTGCTGGACGCCCACCTCAACGGTGACGTCGCCAAGGCGACCGAGATCCACCAGAAGCTCCTGCCGGTCTTCACCGGCATGTTCCGTACCCAGGGCGTGATCACGACCAAGGCCGCCCTCGCCCTCCAGGGCCTGCCCGGCGGACCGCTGCGGCTGCCCCTCGTGGAGCTCTCTCCCGAGGAGACCGAGCAGCTCAAGCGCGATCTGGCCGCGGGTGGGGTACAGCTCTAGACACAGACGTCACAACTGCATACCGGCACAACCACATACGGACACAACTGCAAGTGCACGATTGTCACGCGCGCCACGTGCCCCCACGGGGCAGGTGGCGCGTGTGGTGAGGAGAGTCTTTTGAGTCATCCGCACCCCGAACTGGGCGCTCCGCCGAAGCTTCCCCGGGGCGGCCTGCGCGTCACGCCGCTCGGCGGCCTCGGCGAGATCGGCCGCAACATGACCGTCTTCGAGTACGACGGCCGCCTGCTGATCGTCGACTGCGGAGTGCTCTTCCCCGAGGAGGAGCAGCCCGGAGTCGACCTGATCCTGCCGGATTTCACCACCCTGCGGGACCGTCTCGACGACATCGACGGCATCGTGCTCACCCATGGGCACGAGGACCACATCGGCGGCGTCCCCTTCCTGCTCCGCGAGAAGCCGGACATCCCGCTGATCGGCTCCAAGCTGACCCTCGCGCTGATCGAGGCCAAGCTCCAGGAGCACCGGATCCGGCCGTACACCCTCGAGGTCAAGGAGGGACACCGCGAGCGCGTCGGACCCTTCGACTGCGAGTTCGTCTCGGTCAACCACTCCATCCCGGACGCCCTGGCCGTGGCCATCCGCACCCCTGCGGGCATGGTGGTCCACACCGGCGACTTCAAGATGGACCAGCTGCCGCTCGACGGCCGGCTCACCGACCTCCCCGCGTTCGCGAGGCTCGGTGAGGAGGGCATCGACCTGCTGCTGAGCGACTCGACGAACGCCGAGGTCCCGGGCTTCGTACCGCCCGAGCGCGACATCTCGAATGTGCTGCGCACCGTCTTCGGCAGCGCTCAGCGCCGCATCATCGTGGCCAGCTTCGCCAGCCATGTGCACCGCATCCAGCAGATCCTGGACGCGGCCCACGAGTACGGCCGGCGGGTCGCCTTCGTCGGACGCTCGATGGTCCGCAACATGGGCATCGCCCGTGACCTGGGCTACCTGCGCGTTCCGGCGGGCCTGGTCGTCGACGTGAAGGCGCTCGACGACCTCCCGGAGGAGGAGGTCGTGCTGGTCTGCACGGGCTCTCAGGGCGAGCCGATGGCCGCGCTGTCCCGGATGGCCAACCGCGACCACCAGATCCGCATCGTCCAGGGCGACACGGTGATCCTGGCGTCGTCGCTCATCCCGGGCAATGAGAACGCGGTCTACCGCGTGATCAACGGCCTGTCCCGCTGGGGCGCGAACGTCGTCCACAAGGGCAACGCCAAGGTCCATGTCTCCGGGCACGCCTCCGCGGGCGAGCTGCTGTACTTCTACAACATCTGCAAGCCGCGCAACCTCATGCCGGTGCACGGCGAGTGGCGCCACCTGCGGGCCAACGCCGAGCTCGGCGCTCTGACCGGTGTCCCGAAGGACCGGGTGGTCATCGCCGAGGACGGTGTCGTGGTCGACCTGGTCGACGGCATCGCCAAGATCGTCGGCAAGGTGCAGGCGGGCTACGTCTACGTCGACGGGCTCTCGGTCGGCGATGTCACCGAGGCCTCGCTCAAGGACCGCCGGATCCTCGGCGACGAGGGCATCGTCTCGGTCTTCGTGGTGGTGGACAGCACCACCGGCAAGATCGTGGGCGGCCCGAATATCAATGCCCGCGGTTCCGGCATCGAGGACGCCGCATTCGGCGCGGTCCTGCCGAAGATCGAGGAAGCGTTCGGCAAGGCGGCCCAGGACGGCGTCGCCGAACCGCACCAGCTGCAGCAGTTGGTCCGCCGGACGCTGGGCAAGTGGGTGTCCGACACCTACCGTCGGCGCCCGATGATCCTCCCTGTGGTCGTAGAGGTCTGACGCCGCATCAGCCGTATGGACGGCCGCGCCGGAGCCGATTTGCTTCCGGGCGCGGCCGTCCAGTACGTTTACGGCTCCGCCTGAACGAGGAACCCGGAACAACTCTGTGTCCGGACCTTCTCCGGGAAGGTGGAAATCCGACCCGGAGGAA
>NZ_JBYITE010000074.1:0-23758 GCF_057709105.1 Streptomyces sp. bgisy100 | reverse complement strand
CCCCCCCCCCCCCCCCCCCCCCCCCCCCCCCCCCCCCCCCCCCCCCCCCCCCCCCCCCCCCCCCCCCGCCCCGGTTCCCGGGCCGGCCGGCGAACCGGGGCGCGCTGTCCCTCAGACCGCCTCCTGCTCCTGCTGTCCCTCCTGCTCCAGCCGCCGCTGTTCCCGCACCCGTACCGCGTGCTCGTCCGTCCGGACGTCGTAGGTCGTCAGCCGCGGCAGGGCGAGGGCCAGCAGCCCGACCGTCGCGACGCACAGCAGGCCGCCTCCCCAGACCGCGGCCTGCACCCCGGTCACGGCGGCCATGCCGCCCGCCCGCAGCTGCCCGAGGTGCGGGCCGCCCGCGTACGTCACCAGCTCGATCCCGGCGAGACGCCCGCGCAGCTCGGGCGGGACGGTCTGGTTCCAGATCGCCCGGCGGAAGATCCCGCTCACCGCGTCGCAGGCCCCGGCGGCCATGAGGCCGAGCAGGACGAGCCAGATGCTGTCGGTCAGGCCCGCCAGGGCCATCGCCAGACCGCAGCCGATGGCCGCGAGCACCACGGCCCGGCCGTGCCGGTGGACCCGTGACGTCCAGCCGCTGGTCAGGCCGACCACCAGGGAGCCGGCGGGCAGCGCCGCGTACATCAGGCCGAGCGCCCAGGGGACGTCCAGCGCGTCCGCCAGGAACGGGTAGACCGCCATCGAGAACGCGAAGAACGTCGCCGCGATGTCGACCACATAGGTGCCGAGCAGGTCCTTGCGGCTCCAGGCGTACTGGGCGCCCCGTGCGATACCGCGCAGCGACACCCGGTCCGCGTCGTGGGCGGCGGGCGCGGGCGCGAGCCCGAAGCTGAGGGCGATCGACACCGCGAACGTCACGGCGTCGAGCAGGTACGCCCACTCCAGTCCGGCGACGGTGATGACGACGCCCGCCAGGGCCGGGCCCGCGACGGCGCCCAGCTGCCAGCGCAGCGCGGTGAGCGCCGCCGCGGCCGGGATCTGGGCGTGCGGGACGACGCGCGCCGCCAGCGCCTCCAGCGCCGGACGCTGCAGCCCCGTCAGCGCACTGGTCAGTCCGGCCACCGCGTACAGCGGCCAGACCGCGGGGTCCGGCAGCATCGTGTTGGCCAGCAGGAGCACGGAGAGCAGGCCGAGCGCGACCTCGGTCCACAGGATCACCCGGCGCCGGTCGAGGGCGTCGGCCAGCGCGCCGCCGTACAGCCCGAAGACGATCAGGGGGACGAGCTGCACCACCCCGATCGCGCCGACCGCGAGGGTCGAGCCCGTGAGCTCCTTGATCTGGAGTGGTAGGGCGACCGTGGTCAGCGAGCTGCCGAAGACTGTCACCAGTCCGGCACACCACATCAGCCGGAAGTCACGGGAGGAGCGCCAGGGCGCCAGGTCGGGGAGGAAAGCAGCCACAACCGATCATCCTCAGCTGATTGACCGCGCTCGGACAACCGATTTACCAGCGGGCCGGTGGCGGTGTCAGCAGCTGTTCGGCGATCCGGGAGAGGCGGTCCCGGAAGGGGCGCCGGCTGCGCGGCGAGGGCAGGCTGTTCTCCCCGGCCGCCGCGCTGACGAGGTGCTGCACGGTGTCGAAGCCGATCCCGTCGGCGTCCCCGGTGTCGCCCACGGTTCCGTCCGCCTCGGGCACCTCCAGGGCCTCGTGCGCCAGGGCGTGCAGCTCCCGGCCCCCGCCGCCCAGCGTCAGCACCGTCGCCCCGCCCCGCCGCGCGTCGTGCACCCGCTCCAGCAGCCCCTCGCCCGGGGTGTCCGGCGCCGCGACGAGCAGGGTCTCCCCGCGCCGCGCCGCCTCGATCCGCCCCAGCCCGACGGCCAGGTGCGGCGGCTCCCCGGGGCGCACCCGGTGGCGCACCAGTGTGGGGGAGAGCTCCGGGAGCCCGGACCAGGCCGCCTCGTCGTCGAGGTGCGCGGCGAGGTGCCACGGCTCGTAGCTCTCGCTGCCGACCAGCAGCAGCCCGCCGCCGTGCGGGGCGACGGAGGTCCGCAGGGATCCGGCGAACTGCCGGGTGGCCGCCAGCCACTCGGTTCCGGCGAGGACTTCGCGCAGCAGTGCGACTCGTACGGCATCCATGGCCGCGGATCCTGCCGTACGGGTACCGGTCCTGCGCGGGGTCGTCGGCCGTTCACCCGAACGGGTGGCTGGGGGCGTCGGGCCGCGGGCGGGAGCCGGAGGGCCCGCGGCGCGCGGACTCCGGGCCCCTGCCCCACAGGTCCCGGCGGGGCCCGGATCCAGGGGGTGATCTCCCTATCGCCATACAGCCGCCAGGGGTGTTCGTCGGCCGGAGTTCACCCGCCGTTCCACGGGCCGGAGCAGTGCTGGCCGTTCGGATGACGGACCATGTCGCGTGCCTTGACGGCCCCTTGGGCCCTCCCTATGGTCACCGCAGGACAGAGGACGTCCTACGTCCGGTCGTCGGTACTCGGATGCCGGGTACTCGGATGCAACGGGGCATCAGGAGGACGGATGGCAGTCGGCGGGGCCGCCTACGAGGTGTCCGTCCCCTTCCGGGCCGGGACCGAGGGGTACGCGAGTTTCCGGATCCCGGCCGTCGTCCGCGCCGCCGACGGGGCCCTGCTGGCCTTCGCCGAAGGGCGTGTCGACTCCCGTGACGACGTCGGTGACATCGATGTCGTCCTCCGGCGCTCCACCGACGGCGGCCGCGGCTGGGGGCCGCTGCGGGTGGTCGCGGAGAACGGTGACGGCACGGCCGGCAACCCGGCCCCCGTGACCCTCGACGACGGCCGGGTCCTCCTCGTCCACGTGCGTAACGCCCCCGACGCCACCGAGCAGCGGATCCGGCGGGGCGAGGTCCCCGCGGCCGACGGGCGCCGCGTCTGGGTGCAGCACAGCGACGACCACGGCGAGACCTGGAGCACCGCCCGGGAGATCACGAAGTCCGTCAAGAAGGCGGGCTGGCGCTGGTACGCCACGGTCCCCGGCCACGCCCTCCGGTTACGCCACGGCCCGTGCGCGGGACGCGTCGTCGTGCCCGCCAACCACTCGGCCGCGCCCACCGGTTCCGACACCGGCGCCGAGGGCAGGTACGACGGCAGCCACGGGCTGCTCAGCGACGACGGCGGCCGGACCTGGCGGATCGGCTGGACCGACAGCAACCCCAACGGCTGCATCAACGCCAACGAAACGACCGCCGCCGAACTCCCCGACGGGCGGCTCTACATCAACAGCCGCAACGACTCCCCGGCCCCCGGCACCCGGGCCGACGGGTACTCCCGGGACGGCGGCGCGAGCCTGGAGAAGCCGCTGCGCCCGCAGGCCGGACTCACCGGCCCCGTGGTCCAGGGCAGCGTGCTGCACCTCGGCGAGCCGGACGTCCTGCTCTTCTCCGGGCCCGCCGACCCCGGCTTCCGCGCCCTGATGACCCTGCGGGCCAGCCGCGACCGCGGCCTGACCTGGCGGCCCGTGCACACCGTGGACGGACTCCCCGCCGCCTACTCCGACCTCGTCCGCTGCGACGACGAATGCGTCGGACTGCTCTACGAGACGGGCGACTTCAGCGCCTACACCACCATCACCTTCCGCCGCATCCCCGTAAGGGAGCTGTCATGAGCTCGAATGGCCCGGACCGCCGCGCGGTCCTCGGCGGCGCCGCCGCCACCGCGGCGGGCATCGCCCTCGCCGGCTGCGGCGGATCCGACGGCGGCGGGAAGAAGCCCGTTGCCCGCCGCAAGGGCGAGAAGATCACCCTGACCTTCTGGTCCTGGGTGCCCGGTATCGAGAAGCCCGTCGCCCTGTGGAACCGCACCCACCCCGACGTGCGCATCGCGCTGGAGAAGGTCTCGGCCGTCAACGGCGCCCAGTACGCGAAGATGCACGCCGCCGTGAAGGCGGGCAACCCGCCGGACCTCGCCCAGATCGAGTACCCGGTGGTGCCCAGCTTCCTGCTCGACGACGCGCTGCTGGACCTGGGCCCGTACGGCGCCGCCCGCGTCCGCCGCCGGTTCGAGGGCTGGCAGTGGCAGCAGAGCGTGTTCGGCGGCGGGGTGTTCGCCATCCCGCAGGCGTCCGGGCCGATGGGCCTCTACCTCCGCCGCGACCTCTTCGACCGGTGGGACGTCGAGACCCCGGAGACCTGGGACGACTACGAGCGGGCGGCCAAGGCCGTCCGGAAGAAGGGCGCCTGGATCGAGACGTTCGCCCCGGCCAACGGCAACCGCTTCGCCGGGTACGCCTGGCAGGCCGGCGCCCGCTGGTTCCGCACCCGGGACGACACCTGGGCGGTGCACATCGACGACGAGCCGACCCGGCGCGTCGCCGACTACTGGGAGTCGCTGGTCCGGCAGAAGCTGATCAAGACCATTCCCGACCGGCAGAACGCCTGGTACAAGGACATCCAGACCGGCACCATGGCCTCCTGGCTCGGCGCCAGCTGGGGCGACGCGCTGCTGGTGGGCAACGCACCGGACACCGCCGGGAAGTGGCGGGTCGCGCCGCTGCCGCAGTGGAAGAAGGGCGGGCACGCCTCCGCGAACTGGGGCGGCTCCACCACCTCCGTCTTCAAGGCCACCGCGTACCCGCAGGACGCCATGGACTTCGCGGTCTGGCTCAACACCGACCCCGCGTCCATGAAGCTCCTGATCGCCGGCGGCTACGGCTGGCCCAGCGCCACCCGCGGCTGGACCGGCGCCGATCTGGAGGGCCAGCGGGCCTTCTTCGGCGGACAGAACTACAGCGAGGTGTTCGCCGCCGCGGGCCGTGCCGTGGACACCAGCTGGCAGTGGGGCCCGGCCGTCGACACGCTCTACCAGCGGCTCGGCGACGCCTTCACCGCGGCGCTGGACGACCGCACCTCGTTCCGGTCCGTGCTCACCACGGTGCAGCGGCAGACCCTCGCCGACCTGAAGGACAAGGGCCTGAAGGTGGAGAACGGGTGAGGGCCCTCACCCGCGGCGAGGCACGCAACGCCCGTGCCGCGGCCGGCTTCCTGCTGCCCTTCCTCGCCCTCTTCCTGCTCTGCTTCCTCGCCCCCATCGGCTACGCCCTGTACGAGAGCCTGCTGCGCACCGAACGGTCCGGACCGCTCGGCCTCGGCGGCGGCCCCCAGGAGGTCTTCGCCGGACTCGACAACTACCTCCAGGCCCTGCGGAACGACGGATTCCTGGCCGGCTTCGGCCGGGTGCTGCTCTTCGGCGCCGTGCAGATCCCGCTGATGATCGGGCTCGCCACCGCCCTCGCCCTGCTGCTGGAAGCCGCCTCCGCCCGCTGGGTCGGCTTCTTCCGCACCGCGTTCTTCCTGCCCTACGGCGTGCCCGGGGTGATCGCCTCGATCCTCTGGGGGTTCCTCTACGTGCCGGGCATCAGCCCGTTCGTCGAACTGGCCCGGGGCGTCGGCTGGGACCTGGACTTCCTGTCCTCCGGCACCGTCCTGTGGTCCATCGCCAACATCGTCACCTGGCAGTTCACCGGCTACAACATGCTCGTCCTGATCGCCCAGCTGAAGGCCGTGCCGACCGAGCTGTACGAGGCGGCGCGGATCGACGGCGCCAGCGCCTGGCAGGTCGTCCGGCACGTCAAACTGCCCCTGATCCGGCCCGCGCTGGTCCTCACCGCCGTCTTCAGCATCATCGGCACGCTCCAGCTCTTCGCGGAACCCATGGTGCTGCGCCCGCTCACCCACACCATCGACTCCGGCTACACCCCCAACCTGCACGCCTACAACGAGGCGTTCACCAGCAACAACCAGCACGCCGCGGCGGCCGAGGCGGTGCTGCTCGCGCTGGTCGCCTGCGTCCTGTCCTTCGGCTTCCTGCGGTTCGTCGGACGGCGGGGGAGGGATGGCCGGTGACCCTGCTCTCCGAGGACCGGGCCCCCGAACCCACCCGGCCGGCCGGTGCCACCGGCGCGACCCCGGCGGGCCGGCCACGCGGGCCCTCCGTACCGCCCCTGCGCTACCGCGTCATCACCGCCGGGCTGCTCGCCGTCGCCGCCGGCTACTTCCTCGTCCCCGTGTACTGGCTCGTGGTGTCCTCGACCAAGAGCAGCGGGGACCTCTTCGGCAGCTTCGGCTTCTGGTTCGCCCACCCGCAGCCGCTGCGCCGGCTCGGTGCGGTGCTCACCTACGACCACGGCATCTACGTCCGCTGGTTCGGCAACAGCCTGCTGTACGCGGGTGTCGGAGCCGTCGCCGCGACCGCGTTCTCCGCCGCGGCGGGCTACGCCCTGGCGAAGTTCCCGTTCCCCGGGCGGGAGGCGGTCTTCAACGTCGTCCTCGCCGGGGTGCTCATCCCCGGCACCGCCCTCGCCCTGCCGCTGTATCTGCTCTTCAGCGAGCTGGGCCTGGCCAACACCTATGCGGCGGTGCTGATCCCGAGCACCGTCAGCCCCTTCGGGGTGTACCTCTGCCGGATCTACGCCGCCGCGGCCGTCCCGGACGCGCTGCTGGAGGCCGCCCGGATCGACGGAGCGGGGGAGCTGCGGATCTTCACCCGGCTCGTGCTGCGGCTGATGACGCCCGCGCTCGTCACCGTCTTCCTCTTCCAGTTCGTGCATGTCTGGACGAACTTCTTCCTGCCGCTGGTGATGCTGTCCGACTCCGCCCTCTACCCGGTGCAGCTCGGCCTCACCGGCTGGCAGGGCTATGCCGACCGGCAGCCGGAGCTCTACCAGTACACGGTCGGCGGCGCCTTCCTCTCCGTGCTCCCGCTGATGGTGCTGATGGGGGTGCTCCAGCGCTACTGGCGCACCGGTCTCACCGACGGCGGGGTGAAGTGAGGAGCGGGGGAAGGGCCGGGGGTGGGGACGCGGTGCAGCGGTGATGCGGCGGTGGGGGCGGGGCTTGGGTGCGGTGAAGTGGTGATGCGCAGTCGGACGGGCGCGGGCGCGGAGTGACGTATCGCACCGTGCCCGGCGCACATTGGGGCCCGGAGCCGCGTGGAGACCCCCCGTCTGAGCTGGCAGGATCACGGTATGACTACTCCAGACGCTGCGAAGAAAGCCCCCGCGAAGGACCCCTGGGACCTCCCGGACGTGTCCGGCCTCGTGGTCGGGGTGCTCGGCGGCACCGGCGACCAGGGACGCGGTCTCGCCTACCGGCTCGCCCGGGCCGGCCAGAAGGTGATCATCGGCTCGCGGGCCGCCGAGCGGGCGCAGACCGCCGCGACGGAGCTCGGCCTCGGCATCGAGGGCGCCGACAACGCCGAATGCGCGCGCCGCAGCGACATCGTGATCGTCGCGGTGCCCTGGGACGGCCACGCCAAGACGCTGGAGTCGCTGCGCGAGGAGCTCGCGGGCAAGCTCGTCGTCGACTGCGTCAACCCGCTCGGCTTCGACAAGAAGGGCGCCTACGCGCTGAAGCCCGAGGAGGGCAGCGCCGCCGAACAGGCCGCCGCGCTGCTCCCCGAGTCCCGGGTCACCGCCGCCTTCCACCACCTGTCCGCGGTGCTGCTCCAGGACCCGGAGATCGACGAGATCGACACCGATGTGATGGTGCTCGGCGAGGTCCGCGCGGACACCGACATCGTCCAGGCGCTGGCGGGCCGGATCGCCGGGATGCGGGGGGTCTTCGCGGGCCGGCTGCGCAACGCACACCAGGTCGAGTCGCTGGTCGCCAACCTGATCTCGGTGAACCGCCGCTACAAGGCCCACGCGGGGCTGCGCGTCACTGACGTCTAGAGCCGCGCGTCACCGACGTCCGGAACGGGGCGGTTCCGGCGGGGCCGGCAGTTCCGCGGCCCGGCGGTCCCGGTTGGCTTCGGCGGCTTCGGTGAGCCCGGCGGCGGGCCTCCGTGCCGGCGGCTCCGGGCCTGTTCGCGCCGCTTCCGGGCCTGCCGACCCCTCGTTCGCGCCGCTCCCGGGCTCGCCGGCTCCTCGCCCGCGCCGCTTCCCGGGGGTGGCGGTCCGGCGTGCACGGCTGTGGGCGTCCGCCGCGTCAGCGACCCGTGCGGGCCGGCCGCGGGGCGTGGGGGACAATGGCTGATGCCGTGCCCGGGGCAGCTCCCGGCCGAAGGCCCGGGGGAGTGCCGCCAGCGGCGCGCCGCCCGGTCACGGCACCGGACCGCATTCCGTCAGAGAAAGCCGACCCCATGCCCCGCCTCGCCATCTACGCCCTCATCGTCTGCGTGCTCGCCCTCGCCGCCGCGGTCGTGTCCTTCAGCCAGGGCAGCCTGCTCGGCATCGTCTGGATCATGATGGCGGGCGTCTCGTCGAACATGGCCTGGTTCTACGTGCGCAAGGCCCGGGCGGACCGGGCCGCCAAGGAGCGGAACGGATCCGTCACCGGCTGAGCCCGTCACCGGCCTGCTCTGTCACCGGCTGGGCCCGTCACCGGCTGAGCCCGGCACGGACTGGGCCCGTCACAGCCGGGGCTCATCACAGACTGAGCCCGGCACGGACTGAGCCCGTCGGCTGCGTCCGTCACAGGCTGAGCGGGGACTCCGGTTCGCCCTCCCAGAACCGGAAGTACTCCTGGCCCCAGTAGGTGTCCCAGCTGTTGACGCCGAGGGCGTGCAGGACCGTGTCCACCGCGGAGAAGAACAGCTGGTTGACCTCCGGGATCCACAGCACGCCGAACACCGCGATCAGACCGAACGGCGCGAACGGCTCCACCTGCCGCCGCACGCCCGCGGACAGCCACGGTTCGATCACGCCGTAGCCGTCCAGCCCCGGGACCGGCAGGAAGTTCAGGATGGCCGCGGTGACCTGGAGCAGCGCCAGGAAGGCCAGGGCGTACCGGAACACCGCCGGCACCCCGTCCACGGTCCCGAGCCAGAACGGCGCGGTCAGGACGACAGCGAAGGCCACGTTGGTGAGCGGCCCGGCCGCGGAGATCAGACTGTGCCGCACCCGGCCCTTGATCCGGCCCCGCTCGATGAACACCGCCCCGCCCGGCAGACCGATCCCGCCCATGATCACGAAGACGACGGGCAGCACGATGCTCAGCAGGGCGTGCGTGTACTTGAGCGGGTTGAGGGTGAGGTAGCCCTTGGCGCCGATCGAGATGTCACCGCCGTGCAGGGCGGTCCGCGCATGGGCGTACTCGTGCAGACAGAGCGAGACGATCCAGCCGGAGACGACGAACAGGAAGACGGCGAAGCCCTTGCTCGTCGAGAAGTTCGTCCACACCGCCCAGGCGGAGACGCCCATGATCGCGACAAGAGCCAGGAATACGGGGCTGACGCGGCGGTCACTGCGGGCGATGGCGGTTGTCATAGCCTCCTCAATCTTCCGGAAGGGGTTCCGTCTGCTGGCCGTGACGCCGGGCCGCGGCGCCCCCGGCAGACCGCCCACCGGCCGTCGTGCCCGTGGCAGACCCCGTCCCCGTACCGGCGGACCGCGGCCGGTGAGCGGTGGTGCGCGCCACAGTGGTTTCCGGCCGAATCCTCCGACGTCAACGCCGATGACCCTACCCGCGCCGCCCGTCCGGACCGCCTCCCCCCTCGTGGAGCCACGACCTGCGCCGGAGTCCACCGCCGGGACACGCCCTGGCACCGGGGCCCGGCGCCCGTACGGCCCGGGGTGGAGAGGGACCCGGGTGGGCGCATCAGCCCGGGGCGACTGCGGTTCGTCGCGTACCGGGCCGCCGCCTCGGCCGGTTCCCCGCCCCGCGACTGGCCGGCCCGCCCCTTCGCCGCTTCCGCGCCCGGCCAGCTGTCCGCCTGCGGGGGCGGACCGCCTCCGCCAACTGCCGTACCCGGTGGGCCCACTGGATGATCGTCGTCGGAAAACCCGGCGCGCCCGGCCCGGTGTTGCGGGCAGGCTGAACCCATGGCGATCTGGAAAATCCACTACCCCTCCTGGGAGATGGAGTGCTGCGGCACCCCGTTCTCCGTCGGCGACGAGGTCACGTGGATCGTGCAGCTGGAGTCCCCGGACGATCTGACGCCCGGCCTCTGGGACGACTGCTACAGCGAAATCGAGGGCGAATTCCACCCCCTGACCGGCGAGGACGGACCCGGCGCGGTCCTGCGGGCCGGCGGGCTGACCGCCCTCTGGGCGGCCCCGCCCCCGTACCCCGCAGAGCCTCCGCAGGCCTCCGAGCCTCCACAAGCCGCCGGGGCCCCGTATCCGCCCCGGGCGCGCCTCACCGGGCTGCTGTCCGTCAACGAGCACGGCCCGGAGCCCGAGGTGGTGCCGCAGACCACCGGCCGGGTGCGCGGCATCCAGGTGGTGACCAGGGGTTTCCGGGAATCCGCGCCGGGCTCCCGGACTCTGGTCCCGGTGCCGGGGGAGCTCCGGCTGCGGCCGGAGCAAACCTGTCCCAAGTGGTTCGCGGACGAGGTGCCGACGGAGCCCGGGGACACCGTCGGGCATCGCTCCGAGACGGGCGTTCTGGTCTCGCTGGAGACACCGGACACACCGGCATGACCCCGACCGGCCATCGTTGATCATCGGGGAGAATGACCCCGTGCGCTACGCCATACTCGGCACCACTCGGGCCCACCGGGACGACGGCTCCCCCGTCGCCCTGGGCGGCGTGCGGCTGCGCGCCCTGCTCACCGCGCTGGCCCGGCACCCCGGCCGGGTGCGCCCGGCGGACGCACTGATCGCCGAGATCTGGGACGGGGACCCGCCCGCCGACGCCACCGGGGCGCTACAGGCCCTGGTCGGACGGCTGCGGCGGGCCCTCGGCCGCGAGGCCGTCGGCTCGGCCGAGGGCGGCTACCGGCTGTGCGCCGCGCCGGACGACGTCGACCTGCACCGCTTCGAACGGCTCGCGGACGAGGGGGCCCGTGCCCTGGCCGGCGGCGACCCGGCACGGGCCGCAGCCCTGCTCGACGAGGCCCTCGCCCTCTGGCAGGGCCCGGCCCTGACCGACCTTCCCGGTGGCGGCGCCGGTGCGGCGGCGGCGCGGGCCGAGCTCCGCCGCCTGGACGCCCGCCGGTCCCGCCTCGCCGCCGACCTCGAACTCGGCCGCGCCGACCGCGCCCTGCCCGAACTGGCCGCCCTCTGTACGGCCGACCCCCTCAACGAACCCCTGCAGGCGTTGCGCATCCGCGCCCTGCGCGACACCGGCCGCCGCGCCGACGCCCTGGCGGCCTACGAGGAGGTACGCCGGACGATCGCCGACCGCCTCGGCGCCGATCCCAGCGCCGGACTGCGCTCCCTGCACGCCGAGTTGCTGAGCGACCGGCTCCCGCCGGAGGCCGTCGGTGCCGGTGCGCCGCGGTCCGCTCGGCCTGCCGCCCCCGGCACCGGGGAGCCGGTCGGCCCGCCGGACAACGATGCCCGCGCTTCGATGGACGCCGCACGGTACGTCCCGCCGGCGGCGGCCGCACGGCACATCCCTCCGTCGGAGGCCGCACGGCATGTCCCTGCGTCGGGCGCCGCGCCGTACGCCGCTCCGTCCCACGGCGCCCCGTACGCCGCTCCGCCCCAAGGCGCGCCGTACGCCCGGCCCTCGGGCGCGACCGCCCCGCCGTCCGGCGCCGGGCCGGACCCCTCGTCCCCGCACCCCTCGCCCCCGGGCGCCGGCCCGTACGCCCCTCCGCCGGACACCGCCCACCCGGGCCGGCCGGGCGAGGCGCAGCCGTCGGTGGCGGGGGAGGGGGACCGCGAGGCGCGGCCCCGAGCGGGGGAGCCCAGCGACACAGCGCCGGAGCCCAGCGGCGAACGGAGACCCGGCCCGCGCGCCGCCACCGCCCGGCCGGGCAACATGCGGGCGCGGCTGACCAGTTTCGTCGGCCGGGAGAGCGATCTCGACACCCTGCGCGGCGACCTCGCCGCCGCCCGGCTGGTCACCCTGCTGGGCCCCGGCGGGGCCGGGAAGACCCGGCTCTCCCAGGAGGCCGCGGAAGCCGTGGCCGACCACTGGCCGGACGGCGTCTGGTTCGCCGAACTGGCCCCCGTGGAGGACCCGCAGACCGTCCCGGAGACCGTGCTGACCACGCTCGGCGGGCGGGAGACCGTGCTCCGCGGCAGCGCCGCCGAACTACGCGCGGCCACCGATCCCACCGCGGCGGACCCGCTGCCCCGGCTCGCCGAGCACTGTGCGCGGCGCCGGATGCTGCTCGTCCTCGACAACTGCGAGCATGTGATCGGCGCCGCCGCCGAACTGGCCGAGTTCCTGCTCGTCAGCTGCCCCGACGTCACCGTGCTCGCCACCAGCCGGGAACCGCTCGGCGTGCCCGGCGAACTGGTCCGGCCCGTGGAGCCGCTGCCCGACCCGGTCGCCCTGCGGTTGCTCGCCGACCGCGGCGCGGCGGCCCGCCCCGGATTCCGCACCGAGGACGACCCCGAGGCCTGCGCCGAGATCTGCCGCCGGCTGGACGGGCTGCCGCTCGCCGTGGAACTCGCCGCGGCACGGCTCAGACTGCTCACTCCGCGCCAGCTCGCCGACCGCCTGGATGACCGCTTCCGCCTTCTGACCAGCGGCAGCCGTACCGTGCTGCCCCGGCAGCAGACCCTGCGCGCCGTCGTCGACTGGTCCTGGGACCTCCTCGACGACGCCGAACGGGCCGTCCTGCGCCGCCTGTCGGTCTTCGCGGGCGGCTGTGACCTGCCGGCCGCGGAAGAGGTCTGCGGGGACGGGAGCCCCGGGCCGGACCATCCGGACCACGGGTCCTCGGCGCACAGGAGCCCGGCCGAGCCGCTGTACGGAACCAGGACCGGACCCGCGGAAGGCCGGACCGGACCCGCGGATGGCCGGACCACCCCCGCGGAGCGCGGGACCGGTCCGGCGAACGGCTGGACCACCCCCGCTGACGGCCGGACCGTTCGCGCGCAACCGCGGCTGGGACCGCCCCCGTCTCCCACCCCGTCCCCGGGGTTCTCCACAGCCCCCGGACCGTCCGCCTCCCCAGGGATCCCCCGATTCCCCGCCCCCGCCGCACCGTCGCTCGACCCCCGGGACATCGCGGCCCTGCTCGGCTCCCTGGTCGACAAGTCGCTTCTCGTGGCGGAGCCGTCGGCCGACGGCTCCGGGATGCGCTACCGGCTGCTGGAGACCGTCGCCGAGTACGCCGCCGCCCGGCTCGACGAGGCGGCCGAACGGGCCGTGGTCGAGCACCGGCACCTGGTGCACTTCCGGGAACTGGCCCGCACCGCCGACCCGTTGCTCCGCGGCCCGGACCAGCGCCGCTGGCTGGAACGGCTGGAGCAGGAGCACGACAACCTGCGCATCGCGCTCCGCCGGGCGATCGCCGCCCGCGACGAGCACGAGGCCCTCTGCCTGGTGCTCTCCCTGGGCTGGTTCTGGCAGCTGCGCGACCACCGCACCGACGCCCGCTTCTGGTCGGCGGCCGCCGCCGAGCTGGGCCCCGACCCGTTCCGGACCCCCGTCGAGCCCGCGCCCGACCTCTTCGAACATCCCATCGACGC
Source organism: Streptomyces sp. bgisy100 (assembly GCF_057709105.1). Classification (NCBI taxonomy): domain Bacteria; kingdom Bacillati; phylum Actinomycetota; class Actinomycetes; order Kitasatosporales; family Streptomycetaceae; genus Streptomyces; species Streptomyces sp. bgisy100. Next base: position 10,479 of record NZ_JBYITE010000074.1, on the reverse strand, counting down.
CCCGCCGCCGATGCCTCCCCACCTCCTCCAGGAGGCCCGCCGCGGGGTGCGGCTGCTCACCCTCGCCAACATGGAGGGCAACCTCGGCGACGCCGGCAGCCCCGCCATGCGGGAGGGACTGCGGGGCATGGTCTCGGCCTACCGTGCCGGGCAGCCGCAGACCTGCCGCGTCCCGGGCTTCATGTGGTACTACGCCGTGGTGCTGACCGGCGAGTTCGAGCAGCTGCGGACCACCGTCGACGCCGCGGTGGACGGCTGCCGCGCCTACGGCTTCACCTGGGAGCTCGCCTTCGTCCTGCAGTTCCGCGCCCGGCTGATGGCGGAACACCCCGGCAAGCAGCAGGTGGTCCGGCAGGACGCCGACGAGAGCCTGGAGATCTTCGTCCGGCTCGGCGACATGTGGGGCGTGGCCGAGGCGCTCTCCTCCCGCGGCGAGGCACGGGAGCGGTGCGGCGAGTACCGGGCCGCGGCCGAGGACTTCCGGGAGGCGATCCGCTACGCCCAGCAGCTCGGCGCGCTCGGCCAGGTGCCGCTGCTGCGGACCCGGCTGGGCGGGGTCCTCATCGAGGCGGGAGAGGACGAGACCGGCGAGCGGATGCTCCGTGAGGCGCTGGCCGAGGGCCGGCACTCCGGGCAGGACGCCACCACCTTCGCCCATCTCCAGCTCGCCGTCCGGCTCGGCCGCACCGGCCGCACGGACGAGGCCCGCAGCCATCTCGACCAGATGCTGGCCGAGTTCCGCCACCAGCCGCCCGAGCTCTTCGAAGGCGTGCTGCGGAGCCTCCTCGGCTGGCTGGACATCCTCGACGGGCGGCCCGAGGAGGGTCTGCGCAACGTCCGCGAGGCCCTGGTCAAGTCCCGGGACCCGCTCACCCGGATCGTCGCGCCCTCCATGCCGGTGGTCCAGCTGCTCAACGGCGCTCACGGCCATGCGGCCCTCGGCGGCAGGGACGGCGCGGAGCGGGCCGCCCGGCTGCTCGGCGCGTACGACGCCCTCATCCCCGACGGCCACCACGCCTCCGCGCTGGAGCGGGAGACCCGCGTGCGGGCGGAGGAAGCCGCCCGGGCCCTGCTGACCCCCGAGAGGTACGAGCGCGGGCGCACCGAAGGCGGCGGCCTCACCGTCGAGGAGGCCACCGCCCTGGTCTGAGCGGGCACGCCCGCTCAGGTCCGCTTGCGGAACTTCGCCACCGCCAGCGGCGCCGTCACCACCGTGATGCCCACCGCCCAGGCGAGGGTGACCATGACCGGATGGGCCACCGCGCCCTGCCCGTTCATCAGGGCCCGGGCCGCGTCCGCCAGCTGGGAGAGCGGGTTGTAGTCGGTGAAGCTCCGCAGCCAGCCGGGCATCGACGTGGGCGGCGCGAAGATCGACGAACCGAACTGCAGCGGCATGATCACCAGGAAGCCCAGCCCCTGCACCGCCTGCGGGGTCTTCAGGGAGAGCCCGAGCAGCATGAAGATCCAGGTCAGCGAGGATCCGAAGAGCAGCGCCAGGGCCACCGCGGCGAGCAGCTCCAGCGGGCCGGTCTTGAGATCGAAGCCGATGACGAAGCCCACGGTCAGCAGCACGACCGTGGAGACCAGCATCCGGCCGCTCTCCACCAGCAGTTTGGCGATCAGCACCGAGGAGCGGGCGATGGGCATGGTCCGGAACCGGTCCATCACCCCCTTGTTGAAGTCGTCGTTGACCCCGGTGCCGACCGACATCGCGATGTTCAGTCCGCCCATGGCCATCAGACCGGGGACGACGTAGTTGATGTAGACGTCCCGGTCACCGCCCAGGCTGCCGCCCACCGCGCCGCCGAAGACGTACACGAACAGCATCGTGAAGATGATCGGCATCAGCACGGCGTCGAACATCGACTCCGGGTCGGCCTTGATCTGCAGGGCGTTGCGGCGTACCAGCGCACCGATGTGCCGCAGGTTCGCGCGCAGACCGATCCGCCCCTCACCGGGGAGCTTCTTCGCGGACAGGGGAGCCCCGCCCGGCTGCACCGTGGTGGCGCTCATGCGGCGACCTCCTCGAGCTCGGGGGCCTCCTGGCCCTGCGGGGAGGTCTTCTGGCCGGTGAGGGCCAGGAACACCTCGTCCAGACTGGGCAGATGGGTGTCGATACCGGCGATCGCGAATCCCCGCTCGCCCAGCAGCCCTATCACCGCGGTCAGCTGCTCGTCGCTCACGATCGGGACGTTGACCAGGCCTTCCTCCACATCGGCGGTGGCGCCGGCGATGCCGTCGAGGCCCGCGTGCGCGATGGCGTCGACCATCGGCGTCAGCTGCCCGGGGTCGGCCGGACGGACCTGGAGGGTGCGGCCGCCGACCTTCGCCTTCAGCTCGTTCACCCGGCCCTCGGCGATGACCTTGCCGCGGTCGATGACGGTCAGCTCGCTCGCCAGCTGCTCGGCCTCCTCCATGTACTGGGTGGTGAGCAGCACGGTGGCGCCGTCGCCGACCATCCTCCGGACCTCCTCCCACACCTCGTTGCGGGTGCGCGGGTCCAGGCCCGTCGTCGGCTCGTCCAGATACAGCACCGCCGGGCGGCCGATCATGGACGCCGCCAGGTCGAGACGGCGCCGCATGCCGCCCGAGTACTGCGCGGCGGGGCGCTTGGCCGCCTCGGTGAGCGAGAAGCGCTCCAGCAGCGCGTCGGCCCGGCGACGGGCGTCCTTGCGCGGCAGGTCGAGCAGCCGCCCGATCATGTAGAGGTTCTCCCAGCCGGACAGCTTTTCGTCCACCGAGGCGTACTGCCCGGTCAGGCCGATGGTGCGGCGCAGCTGCCGCGGCTGCCGCACCACGTCGTACCCCGCGACGGTCGCGGTGCCGGCGTCCGGTACCAGGAGCGTGGAGAGGCACCGGACCAGGGTCGTCTTGCCGGCGCCGTTCGGCCCGAGGACACCGAGGACGGTGCCTTCCTTCACGTTCAGATCCACCCCGTCGACGGCGCGGGTCTCACCGAAGTGCTTGACCAGCCCCCGTACTTCGACGGCGTTGCCCCCACCGGGGCCGTTGTCGAGTCTCGTCATGGCCCTCACGGTGCCATGACCCACCGACAATCCACCGACAGGAGGCCGACAGCCCGCCTACGGTGCCGACAGCCCCACGACAGCCCCACGACAGCCCCACGACAGCCCCACGAAAGACCACCGAGGCCCGTCGAGGCCCGTCGAAGGCCGGGCGCGGCCGTTCCGGACGACCGGCACGGGCCCCACGACGCCGACAGCCTGCCGACGGGGGAGATCGGCAGGCTGTCGGCCGGGGGAGGGGCCGTGCGGCCCGTTCCCGCCGCGGCGCTGTGTACGGCAGCGGCTCGGCGCCGCGCGGATCCCCCGCTCGGTGGCTGCTCGGCGTCCTGCCGCCCGGCTCCGGCGGGGGAGCGGACGGCAGGACGGGAACGGTCAGTGGAAGCTGTGCTCCTCGGCCGGGTACGCGCCGCCGACCACGTCCTCCGCGAACGCCTTGGCGGCGCTGCCCAGGACCTCGCGCAGCTGCGCGTACTGCTTGACGAACCGGGGGACCCGGCCCGCCGTCATGCCGGCCATGTCCGTCCACACCAGCACCTGCGCGTCGCACTCCGGGCCCGCGCCGATGCCGACGGTCGGGATGTGCAGCGACCGGGTGACCTCGGCGGCCAGCTCCGACGGCACGAGCTCCAGGACCACCGCGAAGGCGCCCGCGTCCTGCACCGCCTTGGCGTCCCGCCGGAGCTGCTGGGCGGCCTCCTCGCCGCGGCCCTGCACCGGGTATCCGCCGTAGGCGTTGACCGACTGCGGGGTGAGGCCGATGTGCGCCATCACCGGGATGCCGGACTCGACGAGCAGCTCGATCTGGTGCGCCGAGCGCTCGCCGCCCTCCAGCTTCACGGCGCCGACACCGGCGTCCTTCACCAGCCGGGTGGCGTTCCGCAGGGCCTGTACCGCGCCCTCCTGGTACGACCCGAAGGGCAGGTCGCCGACGATCAGCGCCCGGCTGGTGCCGCGTACCACCGCGGCGGAGAGCATCGTGACCTCGTCCATCGTCACCGGGACGGTGGACTCGTAGCCGAGGTGACAGTTGCCCATCGAGTCGCCGACCAGCATGACCGGGATGCCGGACTCGTCGAAGACGGCGGCGGTCATCGCGTCGTAGGCGGTGAGCATGGGCCACTTCTCGCCGCGGTGCTTGGCGGCGGCGATGTCGCGGACGGTGATCCGCCGGGTGCCGGTGCCCCCGTACAGGGCCTTGCTGCTGTCCGCGCCGGGGGCGGCGGAAGAGGGCTGTTTCGAGGCAGGCGAAACGTGCGTCATGGCAACGGCTCCTTCGTCATCTCGAGGCGCCCTGACGGCGTCCCCGGACCAGCTCCATGGTGGCACCTGGTGCCCCGCCGGGAAAGGGGACGCGGACAGCTGTGGCCCGCGCCTCGTTCCCGGCCCTCGCAGGCTCCGTCCGGGGCTCTCCCGGGGGTTCCCGGGGTGCTCCGCGTCCGGATCCAGGCGCCCTCCGGACCGGCCCGCGACCTCTGTGGATCCGTTCCCCGGCCGCTTCCGGGCCGGTGCCGACGGCAACCGGACGACCGAGGCGAGTACCGGGCCCGCGGCGTCATTCCGATACGGAACGGCGCCGTATCGAAAGGTCCCGTAATGTGCTGAACATGGCGAATTCCATCGGCGCCACCGCCCCCCGCGGCGTTCCGGAGGACATCCACCGCCGCCGCTGGCTGATCCTGGCCGTGCTGATGTTCAGCCTGCTCATCGTGGTGCTGGATCACTCGATCCTGAACGTGGCGATGAAGACGATCTCCACCCCGCCCCCGCACGGGCTGGGCGCCACCCAGAGCCAGCTGGAGTGGGCCATCAACGCCTACACGCTGGTCTTCGCCGGCATCCTCTTCACCGCGGGCCTGCTCGGCGACCGCCTCGGCCGCAAGAAGGTCCTGCTCTACGGCATGGCCATCTTCGGCACCGGCTCGGTGCTCGCCGCGGTGTCCGATTCACCCGGACAGCTCATCGCCTTCCGGGCCGTCATGGGCCTCGGCGGGGCCTTCGTCATGCCCGCCACCCTCGCCATCCTGATGAACGTCTTCGAACCCGAGGAACAGCCCCGGGCCATCGGCTTCTGGGTCGGCGGCGTCGGCATCGCCATCGCGATCGGCCCGATCACCGGCGGACTGCTGCTCGAACACTTCTGGTGGGGCTCGGTCTTCCTGGTCAACGTGCCGGTCGTCGCCCTGGGCCTGATCGGGATGCTGCTGTTCGTCCCCGAATCCCGGGACCCCGAGCCCGGCGCCCTCGACCCACTGGGCGTCCTGCTCTCCATCGTCGGCCTCGTCCTGCTGGTGTACGGCATCATCCGCGGCGGCCAGCTCGCCGACTTCGGCGACCTCCGGGTACTCGGCGCGATCGGCGCCGGGGCCGCCGTCCTGGCCGGTTTCGTCGTGCACGAGATGCGCAGCGACCATCCGGCCTTCGACATGGCCTACTTCCGGAAACCGGCCTTCTCGGCGGCCGTGGCGGCCGTCTCGCTGGTCTTCTTCGCGCTGATGGGCGTCACCTTCTTCAGCGTCTTCTACACCCAGAGCGTGCGCGGCTACAGCCCACTCCAGACCGGCGTCCTGATCCTGCCGCTCGCCGCCACCCAGCTGGTCTTCGCACCCCGGGCCCGGCTGATCGTCGAGCGGTACGGGCCGCGGGTGGTGTGCACCGGCGGGCTGCTGCTCGTGGCCCTGGCCCTGGCCGGATTCACCCTGCTAGGCCAGGACACCCCGATCTGGGTCCTGGAGGTGCTCTTCTTCGTCCAGGGCATCGGGATGGCCCACACCATGCCCCCGGTCACCACTTCGATCATGCAGGCGCTGCCGCGGGAGAAGGCGGGCTCCGGCTCGGCCATCAACAACACCTTCCGGCAGGTCGGCGGCGCCCTCGGGGTGGCGGTGCTCGGCTCGGTGCTGTCCACCGGCTACCGGGCGGGCATCGAGGACCGGCTCCGGGTGCTGCCGCCGGGGATGCGGCACGCCGCGGGCGAGTCCATCGAGGCGACCCTCGCGGTCGTCGAACGCATGGGGCCGCAGGGCCGCTCCCTGGTGCAGCCGGCCCATGACGCCTTCCTGCACGCCATGCACACCACCGCCCTCGGGGCGTCCGGGGCCGCCCTGCTCGGCGCGGCCGTCGTGGCGCGCTACCTGCCCGGACGCACCCCGCCGCCGGACGGCCCGCGGGCCGGGGCCGGCCCGCAGGGGGCCGCGTCGGACACGGGGGCCGGTGCCGCGAGGGCGGACCGGTGACGGGGCGGGCCGTGGGCGGTGAAACGGCCGGTGCCGAGGCCGGAGCCCGGGCCGAGTCCGGGGTCCGGGCCGAGTCCGGGGTCCGGGCCGAGTCCGGGGCCCGCGCCGAGTCCGCCGAGGGGCGCGGGGCGGGGCCGGAGGCCGGGGCGGATCGCCGGGCCGCCGAGCGGCGCGGGCGCCCGCGGAACGCCGCCGCCGGCACCGCGATCGTCGAAGCGGTTCTCCGCCTTCTGGAGGAGGGCGTCACCGTCGGCGAACTCTCCATGGAGCGGATCGCCCGCGAGGCGGGCGTCGGCAAGGCCACCGTCTACCGGCGCTGGCCGGGCAAGGAGGCCCTGCTGCTCGACGTGCTGCACTCCCTCGACCTGCACACCCCCGAGCCCGCGGGCGTCTCGGTCCGTGACGATCTGGTGGTCACGCTGGAGTTCCTGCGGCGGCGCGGACTCGCCAAACGCTCCTCCGCGGTGCTGCGGGCCGTGGTCGCCGAGGTACGGGCACACCCGGCGCTCTGGAAGAAGTACCACGAATCGGTTGTCCAGCAGCGGCGCGAAGCCGTGCTCGCCGTACTGCGGCGCGGGATTGCCTCCGGCGAGGTGCGCGACGACGTGGACCTCGACGTTCTCGCCGATCTCTTCGTCGGGCCGATGCTGGCCCGGGTCGTACTGCAGGACTGGAAGGAACTGCCCCCGGGCCTGCCCGAGCAGATTGTGGACACGGTCCTTCAAGGTGTGCGCCCACCGGGCGGACCGGGTGTGCGCCCGCAGTCCGGACCGGACGCGCGTCCGGAGGGCGGACCAGGCGGCCGCCCGCCGGCCGGCCCCGATGTGCGCCCACAGGCCGGACCGGTCCGGGGCACGGACCCACCGGGCCGGAGAGCCCCGTCGCCGGGACCGTGGTGACCCCGGACCGGCCGGTCAGGGGGAGGGCTGAAAACCGCCGTTCCGGGCAGCAGTTCCAGGACGGTCCGCCGGGGCTCCGGCGCCGGTCCGCCGCCCGCGCCCCGCCGCGGCCCCGGGGACCGGGAACGGGCCTTCGTACCTCGGTGTTTGTCCAGGTTCTGTCACAGGGCCCCCACACCCGGGGCCGACCGGAACCCAGCCCCCGGAAGCGATCGTCCTCGTGGGAGAACCGACCACCCCGGGCGGCAAGGAACCCACTGGTCATCGCCTATGGTGCGTAGGCGGAGAGCGGCGCGAAGCAAGCGAGGAACGGCACATGACGCAGGCGTACACGACGGATACGGGTCACGGCAGCTCGGGCTCCGAGCGGACCGGCTCCCGGGCCCGACGCCTGTTCCGCGGCTGGCACGGTCCGGGAATCTGGCGCCGCGGCATCCTCCTCGCGGCGTTCGCCCTGCTGATCACCGGCGTGCTGGCCTTCCACTCCGAGGTCCCCAACACCGTCGGCAACCTCGGCAGCCTGCTGGAGACGTTCCTGCCGTGGCTGGGACTTTTCGTTCCGCTGCTGCTGGTGGCCGCTCTGCTGCGCCGGTCGGCGACCGCGCTCGTCGCACTGGCGGCACTGACCGCGGTGTGGCTGAACATGTTCGGCGGCCTCGTCGGCGGCAAGTCCGACTCCAAGGGCGACCTGACGGTGGCCACCCACAACGTGAACGCGGAGAACGCCGACCCGCAGGGCACCGCGGCCAACGTCGTCGACTCCGGAGCCGACGTCGTCGCGCTGGAGGAACTGACGGGCGAGGCGCTGCCGACGTACCGGAAGGCGCTCGGCGGCACGTACAAGTACCACTCCGTGCAGGGCACCGTCGGAGTGTGGAGCAAGTACCCGCTGAACGACGTCCGCCCGGTCGACATCAAGCTGGGCTGGACGCGGGCGCTGCGCGGCACCGTGCAGACCCCGGAGGGGGACGTCGCCGTCTACGTCGCCCATCTGCCCTCCGTCAGGGTCAAGTTCAACGCCGGCTTCACCGCAGGTCAGCGGGACGGCAGCGCGGCGGCCCTGGGCAACGCCATCGCGGGTGAGAGCGTGGACAAGGTGGTGCTCCTCGGCGACCTCAACGGCACCATGAACGACCGCGCGCTGGCCCCCGTCACCTCCCAGATGCGTTCCACGCAGGGCGCGTCGGGCGACGGGTTCGGTTTCAGCTGGCCCGCCGGGTTCCCGATGGCGCGGATCGACCAGATCATGGTGCGCGGTGTCGAGCCGGTGGCCTCGTGGTCCATGCCGGCGACCGGCAGCGACCATCTGCCGCTGGCGGCCTCGGTCAAGCTGTAGGGACGGTTCTGAGGGGGCGGTTCGGAGGCGGACGCCCGGAGGGGGCGTCCGGAGCGGGCCGGACGGGTCGGGCTGGACGGGTCGGGCTGGACGGGTCGGGCTGGACGGGTCGGGCTGGACGGGTCGGGCTGGACGGGTCGGGCTGGACGGGGCGGGGGTGCGCGGCCCGGTGGGATCGCGCACTTCGGGCCGGCCGGCTCGTGACTGCCCGGTGTGAGACCGCCCACTCGTTGACGCTCCGGTGCGCGGCCGGGCGCTGCCCGGGGGCGCGCCGTGGACCGGGCGAGCCGTGGGGGCGGGCGGGCGGTGGCCGGTGCGGTGTGTCCCGCGTGTTCCGAGGTGGGGGCCGGTGAGGGCCCCGGCGCCGGGGCGGTTGCGGGGGAGTGTTCGCTGCCGCGGGCGCGGTGGCGGAGAGGTTTGGCCTGTTCGCAAAGCGGAGTTCACGGGCCGGAACAAACAGGCTGGGAGACTTTGTTTCGTAAGCGAACTTACGAAACACTTCCCGTTCCCCTGCCCTGCCCCCGCCGTTCCGTGCGCAACCCCCGAAAGGTTTCTCCATGCCCCTGGCCTTGCTCGCTCTCGCGATCAGCGCCTTCGGTATCGGCACCACCGAGTTCGTGATGATGGGCCTCCTGCCCAACGTCGCGAACGACCTGGGCACCTCCGTGCCCACCGCCGGCTACCTCGTCTCCGCCTACGCCATCGGCGTCGTCGTCGGCGCTCCGCTCCTCACCGCGCTCGGCTCCCGCATCCCGCGCAAGCGGATGCTCGTCCTGCTCATGGGCCTGTTCACGGTGGGCAACCTGGCGTCCGCGCTCGCCCCGAACTTCGGGCTGCTGGCCGCCGGGCGGGTCCTCGCCGGGCTGCCGCACGGCGCGTTCTTCGGCGTCGGAGCGGTGGTCGCCGCCCGGCTGGTGGACGAGGGGCGACAGGCGCGGGCCGTCGCCACGATGTTCCTGGGGCTCACCGTCGCCAACATCGTCGGCGTCCCCGTCGGCACCCTGCTCGGACAGCAGCTCGGCTGGCGGTCGACGTTCCTGGTGGTGACGGGCATCGGGGTGCTGGCGATGGCCGCGCTCGCCCGGCTCGTCCCGCACATGCCGCTCGACGAGCGGGCCGGTCTCGGGCGCGAGCTGCGCGCCCTCGGCAACCGGCAGGTGCTGCTCGGGCTGCTGACCGCCGTCTTCGGGTTCGCCGGGGTCTTCGCCGTCTACAGCTACCTGGCCTCGATGATGACCGAGGTCACCGGGCTCGCCGAGACGTCGGTGACGGTGGTGCTGGCGCTGTTCGGCACCGGGATGACGCTGGGCGCGCTCGTCGCCGGACCGCTGACCGACCGGGCACTGCGGCCCACCCTCTACGGGTCGCTGGGCGCCCTGGCCGTGATCCTGGTCGTCTTCGACTTCACGGTGCACGTGACCTGGGCGGCGCTCGTGACCGTGGTGCTGCTGGGGGCGGTCGGCTTCATGACGACGACCCCGCTGCAGATGCTCGTCATGAACAAGGCCAAGCAGGCTCCCACGCTGGCCTCGGCCTCCAACCACTCGGCGTTCAACCTGGCGAACGCGGGCGGGGCGTGGCTCGGCGGTGCGGCGATCGCGGCGGGGTGGGGGTGGACGTCACCGACCCTGGTCGGGGCGGTGCTCGCCGTTCTGGGGCTGGGGATCGCGGTGGTTGCGGGGGTGCTCGACCGGGATGGTGGGGGGTCCGGGGCTTCCGGGGTTCCCGGGGGGTCGCGGGTGGTGGCTCGCAGTTCCGATCCGGTGCGGAGGGAGTGGGTCGGGTGAGGGGGTTGGGGCCGGGCCTGAGGCTGGGTTCGGGTTCGGGTCCGGGTTCGGCTGAGCGGGGTCCGGTTCGGGGCTCCGGGGCGGGGTGAGCGGGTGGGGCTGACCCCGCGTCGCGTTGACCCGGCCTTGCGCTGACACCGCCCTGCGCTGACCGTCACGCGGGCCGGGCCCGCCGGTGCGGGGCGAGAGGGTGCGCGG
>NZ_JBYITE010000073.1:0-24915 GCF_057709105.1 Streptomyces sp. bgisy100 | reverse complement strand
CAGAGGCCGGGACCGCCGAACGGACCATGACCGGCCTGCGGGCAGTGCCAACGCAGCAGAGGAGAGATCATGACCGCCAACCCAGCATTCGTGATCGTCGGGGCCGGCCTCGCCGGCGCGAAGGCAGCACAGACACTCCGGGAAGAGGGCTTCGACGGCCCGGTCACGCTGCTCGGAGAGGAGCATGAGCGCCCCTACGAACGGCCGCCACTCTCCAAGGGCTACCTGCTGGGCAAGGATGAGCGTGAGACGGTCTATGCCCATCCTTCACAGTGGTACACCCAGAACGACGTCGACCTGCGACTGGGCGCCAGGGCCACCACGATCGACCCGGCCGCCCATGAGGTGCATCTCGCCGACGGCAGCCGCACCGGCTACGCGAAGCTGCTCCTGACGACCGGCTCTTCCCCTCGCCGGCTTCCCCTGTCCGGAGACGACCTGGACGGGGTGCTCTATCTGCGCCGGCTCGCCGACAGCGACCGCATCAAGGAAACCTTCGAGTCCGCATCCCGGGTCGCCGTCATCGGCGCCGGCTGGATCGGGCTGGAGACCGCTGCCGCCGCCCGGGCCGCCGGCCTCGAAGTCACCGTCCTGGAGAGGTCGGAACTCCCGCTGCTGCACGTCCTGGGCCGCGCGGTTTCCCGGATCTTCGCCGACCTGCACACCGACCACGGGGTCGACCTGCGCTGCGGCGTCCAGGTCGCGGAGATCACCGGCGTCGGCGGACAGGCGAACGGCGTGCTGCTGACCGACGGCAACCACATCGACGCCGACGCGGTCATCGTCGGGATCGGCATCACCCCCAACAGCCGGCTCGCCACAGCCGCCGGTCTGGAGGTCGACAACGGCATCCGGGTCGACGCCCAGCTGCGCACGTCCCACCCGGACATCTACGCTGCCGGGGACGTCGCCAACGCGTTTCACCCGCTGCTCGGCAAGCACATCCGCGTCGAGCACTGGGCCAACGCCCTCAACCAGCCCCAGACTGCCGCCAAGGCGATGCTCGGCCAGGAGGTGGCGTACGACCGCGTTCCGTACTTCTTCACCGACCAGTACGACCTGGGCATGGAGTACACCGGCTACGTCGAACCCGGCGCCTACGACCAGGTCGTCTTCCGGGGCCGGACCGACACCCGGGAGTTCGTCGCGTTCTGGCTCGCCGAGAATCGTGTACTGGCCGGGATGAACGTCAACGTCTGGGACGTCACTGATCCGATCCGCGACCTCGTCAACTCAGGCCGGACCGTCGACCCGAACGAACTCGCCGACGCAGAGCTGCCCCTGACAGTGCATCTCGGGCGTACCGGCGGGACCGTCTGAGCCGGAAGGGCGTTTCGATCCCGCCGGCCCGGCGATCAGCGAACGTGAACCTGTGGACCGCTCCCGGCCTCAGGTTCAGCCGTTCGCCCCTCCCCGCTCTTGTGCGGCAAGGCTCCCCGACCAGTCTCCAGCAAGCATTCATCGACGGTCAGACATGTTCCATGAGCGCCGAGTAAGCCCGCTGCAGCCCTTGCTCGTAGCCTGCTCTCATCTCGACGTACATGTGCCCTCCGGCTGTGCACGCGTCGCGTAGGGCGCGGCTCTGCTCTGTGACCCACGCCGCCATCCGCTGGTAGGCAGCCTCATCGGCCCCATCGAGCCAGTCGGGTGCGATCCGCAGGTCATCCACGGTGAGGCCGGTATTACCGAGGAAAACCGAGACCAGCCGCAGCCCGTGAGCGGCTGCGGCCGTGGCCGCAGCCGGTGTCACGATGTCGCCCTCGACGACGTAGCCGTCCAGCGGGTCGGACTCGTCGAGGCCGTCCGCGACAGCACGGAGGAACTCGACGAGGAACGGCTGGGCCGATGCGGCCTTGTCCAGGTGGGTGCCGTGGCGCACTCCGTGCTGCGGCGCGGCGTTCTGCAGCATCGACACCAGCACGTCGGTCGGGCAGCCCGGTATGCCGGCGCGCTCCAGGAACATGTGCGCGAGGGCGCTCTTGCCCACCCTTGGGGGCCCGCCGATCAGGTAGATCACATACAGAACGTACCCGGGTAAGCACTCAGTCGGCCTCGCAGTTTTCGGCTTCCTGACCATGACATCCGATCAGCTGGGTTCAGATGCGTACGGTCGCCGGGGCGATCGTGATGTGGTCAACGAAGTGCTTCGGACCCTCGCCTGCCTCCTACCGCATAGTGATCGAGGCCGAAGCGGACCAGCCCGGCTGGATGCACTGAACGTAGCTCCGTGCCGCATTTCTGCCCGACGCGGCGAGAGACCCGTAGTCAATACCTCAGAAATTCGGGTCCCCTTGGCCGCACTGCACCCGAGCGACTTCTGGATAAGGAATCGCGGTAGCTCGACAGAGCACTTTCGCCTGGTGGCCTAAATCACGAACACAGAGCCCAAGTGACGTAAATCAGCTCAGCCCAGAAGCAGATTCCCCTGATAGGAGCCCACCGGGCGCCCAGCCATAGGAATTCACCCGCTTCTTCCGGATTGCGACAATCCTCCGGGAAAGGGGAGGCCGGACGATCCCTGCCTGGCTCGACACCTGGATCTCAGCGTGTCTAGAGTGCGCCGCGCAGACGCTCTTAACCGGTCGTTCAAGAGAGAATCGAGAGACTTCGGGAGTTTCCCCATGGGGAGTCGCGGCAAGCCGAAGCGCAGCAGTGCGCAGGTGGCTGTCATCGCCGGGGCGATCGCCGCGACGGTGGGGGCCGGCGGGTACGGCGCGTACAGCCTCATGAGCTCGAGCGACACCGCCTCCGGCGAGAACCGCCCCGCACCGGTGAAGACCGGCCCGCCGAGCGCGGTTGAGGTCCGCGCCATCGCGCGGGACTTCCTCGACGCCTGGGCGGCGGGCGCATCGGACCGCGCAGCGGCTCTGACCGACGACCGTGAGGCCGCGGCGACCGCGCTGACCGGTTACCGGAAGGAGGCCCACGTCGCAAAGGTGTCTCTGAGGGCGGGCACGCCCACTGGCACAACCGTGCCGTTCAGGGTCAGCGCCGAGATTTCGTACGAGGGAAAGCGCGCCACCTGGACGTACGAATCCGAGCTCGGCGTGGTCCGTGAGAAGAAGACGGGCAAGGCGCTGGTCGGCTGGCGACCCACCGTCGTCCACCCGGACCTGCACAGCGGCGACACCCTGAAGACCGGTAGGTCGGAGGCTCCACCCATCAAGGCCGTGGACCGCCACGGCGCCGCGCTGACCGAGAAGGAACACCCGGCACTGCGCGAGGTGCTCTCCAGCCTGCGCGAGAGGTACGGGGAGGAGGCCGGCGGCACAGCAGGCGTGGAGCTGTGGATCGCGCGGGCCGACAAGGCGAGGGCCGATTCCGGTTCGCGTGCGCAAGCGGACGGCAAGGACGCCGAGCGCCCCGACGAGACCCTCAAGGTGCTCTCCGAGGGCAGGCCCGGCACGCTCCGTACGACACTCGACTCGGAGCTCCAGACCGTCACCGAAAAAGCGGCGGGCAAGCGTCCGAAAGCCGCGGCGGCGGTCCTCGACCCGGACACGGGCGAGATCCTCGCGGCCGCCAACTCCCCTGCTCGCGGATTCAACACGGCCTTCCAGGGCTCCTTCGCGCCCGGTTCCACGATGAAGGTCATCTCGTCGGCGCTGCTGATCGACAAGGATCTCGCCGCCTACGGCAAGCCGCACCCCTGCCCCAAGTACGTGACATACGGCGGCTGGAAGTTCCAGAACGACGACAAGTTCGAGATCAAGAGAGGCACCTTCGAGCAGAGCTTCGCCCGCTCCTGCAATACCGCCTTCATCAGCCAGGCCGAGAAGCTCGACGATGACGACCTGACCAAGGAGGCGCGGGACGTCTTCGGGATCGGGCTGACCTGGGAGACCGGCGTGCCCAGCTTCGACGGTGCGGTTCCGGTGCAGACCGGTGCCCCGAAGGCTGCATCGCTGATCGGCCAGGGTGGAGTCCGGATGAACCCGCTCACCATGGCATCCGTGGCGTCCACCGTCCGTTCGGGAGCCTTCCACCAGCCGTACATCGTCGCCCCTTCGGTCGACAAACGGCAGCTCGCCAAGTCGTCCCGCCCGCTGTCCGCGGACACCGCGAAACAGTTGCGCTCCCTGATGCGGCTGACCGCGACCTCGGGCACCGCGGCCGAAGCAATGGCGGGGCTCGACGGGAAGCTCGGTGCGAAGACGGGATCGGCGGAGGTCGACGGGCAGAAGAAGCCCAACGGCTGGTTCACGGCCTACCGAAACGGCCTGGCTGCGGCAGCGATCGTCCCAGGGGGCGGGCACGGCGGATCGTCGGCGGGCCCCCTCGTCGCCCAGATCCTGCGCTCGGCGGACTGAGCGTGCGGTAGGTGAGCCGGGCCGGCTCTGTTCAGGACAGGAGTACCGGTCCCGGCCGAGCGGGAGGCTCCAACCGCCGAGTTCCGGCTTCGGCGAAGCGGCCGGCGTACCGATACCAAGAAGTAGCCTCCGGACACGGGCGGGGCTGAGCGGGGGGCTCCATCCCCGCCCGCGTCGGGCACGGATCCTTCAGCCGGGGGGACCTTGGATCCGTCGTGTGCCGACGATCAAATCGGCACACTCAGTTCTGCGCCGTCGGCTCATCAAATGTCACACCCGCAGGGCGAGCGAATTCCCGCGCGCGCCCGTATCGGACGAATTGCGCTCGCCGGGTAACGCAACGGCTCCCTTCACTCTGACTGCGACCTCTCCCCTATTCCGCCAAGGAGAGGCCCGCATCAGTTTGGGACTCCATCGAATAGAACCGAACCCATGCCGGGCAATCGGCAGCACCACCGCAGCCAGGGCGGCAACCACCGGCTCGACCGCAACCGGGATAGGCGGATGGCCTTGGTCATCCACACCATCGCCTGCACTTCGGCGGTGTTCCAGGGCCTGCAAGGCGCCGGGGCCTCCACGGCACCCGGCGCCACGACTGCTGGACGCTACTGCACTTCGACGTAGTCGCCCGTCGCCTTGACGGCCGGAGTGGTCGAGGTGCCGGCGAAGTTCCAGCGCCAGTAGCCGTCCACGGACGCGGTGGCCGTGGCCTTGAGGTCACCGGTGCTGGAAGTGTTCACCGTCTGGAGGGTGTTGTAGGTGCTGGTGCCCGTTTTGCGGAACTGGAGCTTGACCGGCTGGGCGGTGTAGCCCGCGTAGGTGTCGGTGTCCCAGTTGGCCCGGGTCAGCCTCCCGGTGACCGTAAGGGGCTTGCCGGCGGCTATCGGCTCCGGACTCGCGTTGACGGTCAGCTTGGAGAATCGCTGGAGCCGGACGATGGTGTAGGCGTCCAGCACGGTGCGGCTGTCGTCGTTCGCCCACACCTCGATGCCGACCTTCCAGGTTCCGGCGTCGGCATTGGCCAGCCACGCGTCCGGTTCGAAGGTGAAGGTCTTCGAGCAGGTGGAGGTGGTCGTTGAGGAGGCGACGCAGGCTGCCGGGGAGGTGTCCTCGTTCGGCTCCAGGTAGCCGTCCGGGTTGTCCGGGTCGGTGCCGCGCCAGAGGTGGAAGTCGGCGTCCCAGATGCCCGAGGGGTCGGTGGCGGTCACCGACACCGTGACCGTCTTGTCGGCGAGGCCAATCGCGACGTCCTTGCCGCCACTGACGGTGGCAGTGTTGATCTGGACGTCACCGACGGTCTCGTCCCCGTACGCGACGGCGGTGGACCAGCCCAAGGCGACGGCAGTGCCGAGTACAGCGAAGATTGCGCGCTTGCGCATGAATCTCCCCAGTGTGCAGAAGAAGCCCGCCGATGCGCGGCGGGCGAAGAATGAGGCGCCAACTGTAGCCCCAGGGCACGACGGAGGGCGTGAGGTCATCCGTGCCGCTTGGCCGTGACGGTGATCTTGCCGCGGATGCCGTCGCCGACCATGCCCGGCTTGCATGCCGTGGCGTACGCCCCGGGCTCGGACACCTTCACGCTCATCGTGCGGGAGGTGCCGGGGCCGATGCCCTCGACCTCGCTGACGACCTTTCGGTCGGGCCCGTAGAGGTAGAACTCGGTGATCTTGCTGCCTTGGTTGGAGACCTTGAAGGCGATGGGTCCGGCCTCGGCGGAGGTCCTGGAGAGTTTGCAGGCGTCGTCGGTGGCCTCGACGGCGATGGCTCCCGACTTCGAGTCGCTGCTGTCGCTCTTCTCGGCGCAGCCGGTCAGGGCGGCGAGCAGTCCTGCGGCGAGCAGGGTCGCGACCATGGGCCGGGCCATGGACTGGGGCATGGGCTGAGGCATGCGAAGCGTCATGAGGGTGGTTCTCCCGGGGAGGGCAGGGGCGGCGGGGGGAGGCGGACGCAGTGTAAGCAACAGTGCGGCTGAGTTGTCCAAATCTCGAACAACTATCGGCACTTCTTGAGCGTTGCCAACAGCCCGACCCTGCCCAACTCCTCTGGAAAACGCGGCCTCTTCCCACGAACGCCGCCCACTTCACTCCTAATGTCCGGATTGCGCGATGGGTTGACTCGAACGTGTCATGTACTTAGGTTCGCCTTACCTCACCCGCAGCGAAAGGTTTCAGCCATGCCCAGATTCGTACCCGCCGTGTGCCTCGCGGTGCCACTCGCTCTCGCCCTGACCGCCTGCGGTGGCGCCGAGCCGGACACGAAGCCCGCCGGCCAGAGTGCGTCGAAGGAGAAGGCCCCGGCCGGCGTCGCGCACCAGTACACCGTTCTGGAGGCGGAGATCGCGGCCCGGGGCGGCAAGACGCGCGTGGGCGACTACCGCGTCGGCTACATCGTCGAGGCGGCCGAGCCCTGGTTCCACGCGGAGCACGGCGCGCATGGCAAGCAGGTCCACCGAGCGCCGGCCAAGGACGAGACCCACCACATCGAGATCATCCCGATGGAGGCCAAGACCGGCCGCATCGTGCCCGACGTTCCCATCACGCTCGAAGTGGTCAACGAGGACGGCAAGGTCGTCCAGGCCAAGGAACTGAACTTCTACTACTCGGAGTTCTTCCACTACGCCAACAACTTCTCGATACCCGAGACCGGCAAGTACACCCTCCGCGCGAAGCTCGACACTCCGAGGTTCCTGCGGCACGGCGCCAGCGGCGAGAAGCCGGCGCTCGACGAGGGGGCAACCGCCACGTTCCGCAACGTGGAACTCAAGCCGGAGAGCTGACCGGTGCAATCCACCACCGTCAGAGGCCGGGCTGTACTCGGCCCCCGGCAGGCCCGTGAACCGGGACAGCCGGCCCTGGCAGTCGAAGACGAGAGCCCCGACGGCGCTCCGACACCGTCGTGGGCGCTGGTCGCCCTGGGCGTCGTGGCGTGCGCGGTCCTGGCAGCGGCCTGCTGGACGGCCTCCCATGTCCACGCCGACCCTCCGTTGCGGACCGCAGCCCGCTTTCTCCACCTCGCGGGGCTCATCGTCGGGCTGGGTGCCGTGCTCGCCGTCGACTGGTTCGCCCTGCTGTGGCTGCTCGGACGTCGCCGTCTGAGCGATGCCCTCCAGACCGCCTGTGCGCTGCAGACACCGATCTGGCTGGGGCTGGGCGGACTCGTCCTCAGCGGGCTGTTCCTCCGCCCGGACCTGTCATCACCGCTGACATTGGTCAAGCTCGGACTCGTCCTCGCCGTCATGCTCAACGGCCTCTACGCGCACTGGCTCGGCCAGCGCCTGAGGCTGGTGCAGGAGCACCCCGCAGGCGTGCCGCGGCGCCTGCTGATGCAGACGGGGATCGCCGCCACGATCTCCCAGGGCGGATGGTGGGGCGCCGGCGTCATCGGCTTCCTCAACAGCCATCCCTGAACCGCCACCTCACGATTTTCGCTAGGAGACCGGCGTGCTCGCCAACTATCTGATCGGCCTGCGCGAGGGACTGGAAGCCAGCCTCGTGGTCTGCATCCTCGTCGCCTACCTCGTCAAGACCGACAACCGCAGCAAACTGCCGCCGATCTGGCTCGGGGTGGGCATCGCCGTCGGCCTGAGCCTGACCGTGGGCGCGGTACTGCAATTCGGCTCCTCCCAACTGACCTTCGAGGCACAGGAGGCGCTCGGCGGCGCCCTGTCCATCGTGGCCGTCGGGCTGGTCACCTGGATGGTCTTCTGGATGCGCCGCACCGCCCGGCACCTCAGAGCCGAGCTGCAGGGCAAGCTGAACGAAGCCCTGGCCGTCGGGACCGGCGCGCTGGTCGCCACCGCATTCCTTGCGGTCGGCCGGGAGGGCCTGGAGACGGCGCTGTTCATCTGGTCCGCCGTCCAGGCGACGGGCGACGGCGCGCCGCCGGTGCTCGGAGCCGCGCTGGGACTGCTCTCGGCCGTCGTGCTCGGCTGGCTCTTCTACCGTGGCGCACTGCGCATCAACCTGGCGAAGTTCTTCACCTGGACCGGCGCCCTGCTGGTCGTCGTGGCAGCAGGCGTCCTCGCCTACGGCATCCACGACCTGCAGGAGGCCGACCTCCTCCCCGGCCTGGACGACCGGCTCTTCGACATCAGCGCGACCATCCCTCCCGACAGCTGGTACGGCACCCTGCTCAAGGGCATCTTCAACTTCCAGCCCAACCCCAGCGTGCTGCAGGCCACCGCCTGGGCGCTCTATCTGGCACCCGTCCTGTTCTGGTTCCTGCGCCCTCACCCCGCCGAAGAGGCGCGGGCACCGGCGTAAATCCTCCCCTCATGCGGATATCCGGTCGCGGAAAGCACGCCGATCTTCCTGCCGCTCGCACCAGCTCCCGCCCGGCTCGGTCCGCGACGGCGAACTCGTTGCAGCGTTGGCAGACGGCCTTGTCGGGCCGATCCCTTCACCCGACCCGAGTGGATCACGCAAGGCGGATCCGGGTCATCGGGTCACCCGTGTCGAGGTAGAGGCAGGAGTTCGGCTTGAGGGCACGTCGGATGTGCTCGACCGCGGATGGGTACAGCTCGCGGTGGCGGCCGTCCAGAGCACCGACGCGGCAGGCGAAAGCCAGGTCGAAGAGGCCGGTCCCCTCGGGCAGAGCGAAGTTCTCCACCGCAGCGCAGTGCGTGGAGAGGAGCCCGGCCTCGATCTCGCCCGCACAGTGGCGGCGCGTTCTGTCGATCCCGGCCCGGGACCGGTCCAGCACCAGGATGTGGCCGGTGGGAGCCACTCTCCGCGCGACCTCGCGTGCGGCGGCCCCAGGCGCACCACCGATCTCCAGCACCCGTATTCCCGGCTCCAGCGGGAGAACGTCGACGACCCGGCGCAGCCGTTCCGACAGACCATCAGGCATTCGCTGACCACTTCATCGCTGCGGGTACCTTCCGGTGGTTCGCCCTCTTCCGATCTCTCCGATTCGGGCACGCAGGGTCGATGCATATTGGACCTGAAATATGGGTTATTTGCACTATAGCCGTCGGGGTTGCGGCTCGGAGGACACAGGAACGGCGGCAGGGTTCGGCGAACGGGGCGAGCGGGACCCAGGCAGCGGTCACGGCGAATACATCCCGTCGGCGCGGGGTACGTGCGAGGCGCCGACGGGATGCCCGGCGTTTCCGTACGGGTGATGTCAGCCGACGTGGATGCGGGGACGCCGACTGCGGTCCGGTTCGGCTCCCCGAATCCCGGCGGCCGTACGGCCGTCGGATTCACCTCCGAGGAGAGGCTCTTCCAGGCGCTGGGCTGTGGACGATGCGACGCCGGCGGTTCTGGAACGCTTCCGCCTCATCACAGACCTTCGCCTCGCCGATTGATCGCCTCCTCGCTCCCTGCGTCGCAACGTTCACCGACCCCGGCGCCGCAGCCCATCACCGGATTGCCACCACTGGGCGAACCGCCGATTCCGCCGCTCCGGAGCCTGCTCGACCTGCCTCACCGTCAGTCCGCATGCTTAAGCCAGCCGGTCGGGCCTGATCCCCTCGGAAGACTCCTCCTCGAGCCTTCGGAGGCAGGGTACGGAGAATTGGCGGCGACGCCCTGAACGATCTTGCTCAGCCCAGGAAGCTCAGCCGCACCTGGCGGTGGGTTGTCCTTGTTGGTGTCCACCAACCTCCGTTAAGACAACTCCCAAGCTACCTGGTGGCACGCTCCATGTGATGCGTCATCGAAACTAGGCCACGCAAAACGGCAGTCGACATCACCACAGGTCAGCACCGGCCTACGGCCCTTCAATCGCCTGGAGCGTTACGAATAGCCGGAGGGGTGCTGGCGAGCCGCAGCAGCGAGATCTTCCAACAGCACATCGGCTACCAGCTCCTCGACCACGGCGATGTCGTGCTCCGCCATGGCTTCGGCCAACTCGGGATCCCACGGTGCTCCGGTGATGCGCCCCGGTCGAGGACCGTGCGCGTTGCGGACGATCGCGGATCGGTAGTCTGCCTCCGTCATGCGCCAGGGGTGGGCCCCTGTTTTCTCCATGACGTATGCGGCAATGCGGATGCCTTCGCCGTCGAAGTCACCGTGGTAACGGAGAGTAGCGCCTTGGTCCGCGAGTAGACGCAGGAGCTGGATAGCTGCGCTGTTGGGCCAGCCGGACGTGCAGACAAGCGGCGGGCAGTTGGAGCCGAAGCGACGGAGGGCGAGAGCCAAGATACTGGGGTTCTCCACTACGTGGACGACGAGTGGTGCAGGGGTGGCGGGCAGGGTGAGCTCGCCCGGGCTCCTGACGTGGGCGAGGGTCAGGCTGGCGGCCTGGCCGGCCTCGGTGCATAGGCGGGCCACACGGGCGAGAAGGCCGTCGCCAACAGGGCGTAGTCCGCAGGTGACGACGGTGGCGGACAGCTCGTCGTCGGCGACGCCAGCGCGGGACCACAGGGCGCGCCGTTCCGTTGCGGACTGCGGTGGAGCAATGTCGTACAGAGTCGCCAGGGCACGCAGGACGAGGGTGGAGACGGGTGTGCCATCGTCGAGAGCGTGCGCGTGGCCGTTGAGGACTCGGGCGGCGAAGACGGGCAGGGGTTCGGCCTGGCCGGGTAGTTCGGCGAGTACCTTGAGCGCGTCGGTGAGCAGCGCACGGGTGCGTTCCGCCGAGCCGCCGACCAGCCCTGCGGCTCGACAGGACGCAGCCCAGTCGGCGAGCACCGGCTGTGCCCGTACCGTGTCGTGAGCAGCCAGCCAGGTCCACAGCCCGGCGCGTTCGCCTTCCTGGCGGCGGCGTTCACCGGCTCTGTCGCCGAGTGGGCCGATGAGTTCGGCGACGACTTCTCGTACGGTACGGCCGGAGAGCTCGCTGACGGCCTCCTCCAGGCGGGCCAGGGCGACGGAGGGCTGGGGGGCCGGCAGGCGGTCCAGGCCGAGGAGGTCTGCGAGGGCTTCGCGCTGGGTCTCGTCCAGCAGTCCGAGGCGTACGCGTGTGACGGGGCGGCCGGAGGAGAGACGGTCGTGGACCGTCTGCCAGACCGGATGGAGTTCGGGGCGGCGAAGGGTCGCGTCGCCCGACGCGAGATGCTCCCGAGAGGTCGTCCCGCCGGACACGGGGTGGTCTCGCAAGGTCACCCTTCCTCCATTCCGGTGCCGTTCCAGACGAAGCGCGCGCTGGTGACGGCGTCGTCTCCGTCGGTCAGGAGTTGGTGGACGGCGATGCCGGGCAGCTCCCTGTAGTTTCCCCACTCGTGGTCGGAGGTGATCATGAGGTCCAGGTCGAGTGCGGTGAGCAAGGCGAAGACCTGTCCGCGGTTGACGGTGTCGACGCCGACGAAGACCTCGTCGAGGAGGATCGGGCGGGGGGCCAGGGGCACGTCCGCGTAGTGGGCCGCGACGGCGGCGAACAGGGGCAGGTGCAGTGCGATGGCTTTCTCCCCGCCGGAGAGCGCGCCGTGCAGCCGCTTGGTCAGGGGCTGCCAGCCGCTCCCGTCCGCCCGGTCGAGGCGGACGGTGAAGGTGTGCCAGGCGGTGTAGTCGAGCACCTCGCCGAGGTGCTCCTCCCAGCTCGCGGCCGTGTCGCTGCCTTTGGCCTCCTCGATGCGGGCACGGAAGAAGGCGTGCAGGGCCTCCCGGTCGGACTCGGTGACCCGACCGGGGTCCTTCAGGAGCAGCTGGCGGGCGGTGCGGGTGCTATCGGGGAGGTCCGGGCGGACGTCCCAGACAAGCTGGACGGCGACGTTGGAGGCGGTACGGACCCGCTCCAGGTGCCCGTTCATGTGCGCGACGAGTTCGCCGGCCCGGCGGATGCGGGCGGCGAGGTGGCGGCGGATGTCACCGGTGAGGATCTGGTCGAAGAGGCGCCGTTCGGCGGTGCTGATGTCGTCGCGGCTGCGGTCACGCTCCTGGGTGAGCGCGGCAAGTAGACCGGTCGCCCCGACGCGGACGCCCTCCAGGGTGGCGGTGAAGAGCTGGATGTCGTCGTCGGGCTCCAGCTCCAGGTCGGCGCGGACGCCGAGGTGGCGGCGGGCCTCGTGGACGGCTTCGGAGAGGCGGGTGGCGGCGTCGCCGAGGTGGCGCGGGGCATGCGGGACCTGGGGCCACCGTGCCGCCATGGCGCGCGCGGCCTCCAGAGTGGCCTTGGTACCGTCCCCGGCGTCGAGTTCGGGTACGACGCCCGCGTCCTCGGCCAGACCCACCAGGCACAGGTGCCGGAACCGCTGCGCCGCGCCGTCGCGGGCCTCGACTGCCTTCTCCTGCCGGTCGGCGTCCTGGCCACTGGTGGCCCGCAGCTCTCCGATGCGGCCTTCCAGGCTCAGGAGGAGCTCGGCTACCTGGCGGGCTTCCTTGCCGCAGCGGACCCGTTCGGCACGGGTCTCCGCAACGCGCGCGACGATCTGCCGGTAGTCCGCGCCGACCGTCTCCTCCACCGCCTTCAGACGTGCCGTCATACCAGCCGCCTTCGCTTCCGCAGCGGCCGCGTCGGCGGCCTGCTTCTCGGCGAGAAGTCGTGACCGGTCCGCCCGTGCGGCCGTCTCCCTAGCCCTTTCAGCGGCCGCGATCGCGTCGATGCGGGCGTCCGTCCAGGTATCGGCGAGGTCGCGGAACCTCTCCACGTCGCGGCCGAGTTCGCGCAGCCGGTCGCGGTCCGTGGGCAGTCCGTGTTCGGCGGCCCTGCGGCTCAGCGTGCGCAGCGCGCCGGCCACGTCACCCTCGCGTGCGGCCAGATGCTCGGTCGCGTCGCGTACGGCGTCGTCCCGGGCGGCCACCTTCTCCTCGGCCCGGTCCCAGTCTCGTCGGCAGGCGTCGAGTTCCCGGTGGTCGGGCCGGGCGGCGCGGTCGTCCGCCAGCCGGGCGGCGCGGACACCGAGTTCCCGCAGCCGGTCGGCGAGGGTGGCCAGGGAGGCGTCCTTCTCGGCGATCAGCTCGGTCAGTTCGGCGATCTCACGCTGCTTTGCCCGCTGCCGGGCGAGGGCTCCGATATGGGCGGGCTCCGGCTTGCTCCAGGAACCCGTGGCCGGCGCGAGGCGCCAGGCGCCGTCGGAGGAGACTGCCGCAGGGTGCCCGCCGGGCAGGGTGGTGCCATACGCGATGCCGGCGAGGATGCGGGTCACGGTGCCGGCCGGTACGGGGATGTCCTCCTCGGGCCTCAGCACGTCCAACAGGCTGGAGCCGGGGGCGGTCGTGGCGAGGCCGACCTCGACACGGGTGTCGTGCCCAGGAAGGGTGAGCCCTTCGGATGCGCTCACCCATGCGTCCAGGAGGCCCGACGCCTCCAGTGCCGCTTCCACCGCAGCCTGTACGGGGAGCGGGACGTCCTCGTGGAAGGCGATCAGCCGCCACAGCGGCGCGCCCGCCGCAGCCGTACGGACGGCGGTGCGGGTGGGTGGAGCGACGGGCTGGAGATCGGTCTCGCCGCTGAGCTTGCGCCTCCGCGCGTCGAGCAGGTCCCGTTCCTGCTCCAACCCCTGTTGTGCGGTGCGGACTCCGGCCCGCTCCGTGGTGATCTCCTGGTCCAGCGGTCGTGCGACCGTTTCGACCAGCTCACGCACGTCTGCCTCGACGGCCGCCCTGGCGGCCAGTTCATCGAGGTCGGGGATGCGCAGCTCCGTGCAGTCCCGGGCCCAGGCGAGCAGCCGTTCCGCCTGGGCTGCGAGGGCGTTGTCTCCGGCGGTGGCGGCCGCGTCGCGGCGGGCGATCGCGTCCGCAAGCCGGGTTCGGGCCTCGTCCAGCAGGCCCTCGGCGGTACTCCGGTCGCGCACCGCCCGGTCGTGGGCGTCGATCGCGTCGGTGATGTCGGCGACCTGCTCCCGTCGGGCGGTGACCGCGCCCCGGAGTAGACGACGGGCGGCGGCGCCAGGAACATCGGACCGCCTGCTCCCCGTCCTGACCGCGGTGTTCGCCGTCCCGCTGCCGAGGGACTTCACCTCCCCTTCCACGTCCAGAATCGTCTTCACCTCGTGGTGAATGGACTCCATGCCTGCGGCCCGGGCCGAGCGGTGTGCCTCGTCCGCGGCCGCGCGGGCGTGCTCGTCGCGCGAGCGGGCGTGTCCCGCGACCTCGTCGGCGTGCTTCCGGACCTCCTCCGCCTCGGTCTCGGCGGACCGGGCGGCGGTACGCAGCTCCGCGGCGGCCGCGACCTGTTCCTCGGTGCCGCGACGGAGCCGGTCGAGCTCCTCCCCCTTCTGGTAGGCGTCGCTCTCCCGGAGCCCTTCGACGATCTCGTCCAAGGCATGCGCCCGCAGTTCCAGTTCCTCGCGCAGGGCCAGGGTCGAGGCGCGCTCCTCGCACGCCTTCTCGTACTCCTCGGCGCTGACGCGGGCGTCCCGGGTGAGGTCGTCCATCTCGGTAGTCGCAGAGATCAGCGCTGCCGCGCCGGCCCGCAGGACCCGGCGAGCGTAGGCGCGCTGCCGGGAGGCGACGTTCTCGGCCGCCGTCACCTCGGCGTCGAGCCGGTCGAGGTGCTCCCGCTGTCGGTCCAGGCGCTCGAAGCCCTCGGCGAGCTCGGTGATCTCTCCTTCGCCGAGCGGGGGCAGGGCGCGGGACAGCAGGGTGGACAGCAGGGAGGGGTCGAGCCGTTCGGACAACTTGGGCTGGCGGAGCTGGAGCAAGGCGGAGAGCAGGGACTCGTACCGCTGCTCACCCATGCCCGCAAAGAGTTCGCGCCGCACGGTTGTGCGGTAGTCGACGGCTGACGGATGCACTTCGCCGCAGTCGCGCAGGGCTTCGGCGAGGGCCGCTTTGGTCAGGGGCTGTCCGGTGTCGTTGACGAGGTGGACCCCGTCGGGATGGGCGATCCGGGCGGTGGTGGTGAAGTAGTCGGCGTGCGCCGTGGTGGTGTGCACGCTCGCGTGCAGGCGGGCTCCGCAACCGAACCAGTGCTCGGTGCCGTCGTCTCCGACGCGGCGGAACTCCATCCACACATACCCAACACGGGTCTTTCCGGACGCTCCCTGGCCGAGCAGGTTCCAGTGCATCGTGCGCTCCGAACCCCCGAACGTGGAGAGGCGGTTGGGGCGGAGGCTGGCGTCGAAG
This sequence comes from Streptomyces sp. bgisy100, assembly GCF_057709105.1. Classification (NCBI taxonomy): domain Bacteria; kingdom Bacillati; phylum Actinomycetota; class Actinomycetes; order Kitasatosporales; family Streptomycetaceae; genus Streptomyces; species Streptomyces sp. bgisy100. Next base: position 9,656 of record NZ_JBYITE010000073.1, on the reverse strand, counting down.
AGGAAGGGGAGCAACAGTTCCAGGGCCTTGGACTTGCCGGTGCCGTTCTGACCGCGCAGCAGCAGGCGACCCTGGTGGAAGGTGAAGGTCTCGTCGTAGTAGCGCCAGACGTTGAGGATGCCCGCGCGATGGGACTGCCAGCGTCCGCGGCCGGTGTCCGCGTCGTGAACGGGTGACGGCTCGATGGTCTCTTCGGGCCGTCGCTGGAGGGGAAGCTCCGTCACGCTCACTGCTTGTCTCCTTCTCCGGCGCCGCCGACGGCGGTCACGGCTAGCGGATCGTTCTTCGAGGCTGGGCCGATGGTCTCCGTCAGGCGGTAGCGGTACGCGGCCGGTCGCGCGACGACACGGTCTCGGGCCCTGGCTGCCAGGCCGACGTCGAGCAGGATCCGTACGGCGTCGTCGGCGAGGCGGGCCGGACCTTCCTCCGACTGGTACGCCCTGGCCCAGCTCGGGAAGCGGCGCAGCAGCTCCGCTCCGGCCTCGGCCAGCTGCTCGGGCAGCAGGCCCGCGGGCGTGGCGCAGAGCGGTGCGAGGAGGAGTAGCGCGGCGACTCGGGCTGTGGAGGTGTCGTCGGGGAAGCAGACGTCGGTGGCGATGGCGTCCGGGTCGACGAGTAGAAAACCCTCTGCCCGTTCCTCCAGGAGGAAACCGGCCTGTTCGACAGAGCGGCGCAGGATCTGGCGTCCGGTCAAAGAGGTGACGTAAGCGAGCTCGTCATCGGCGAGGTCGGTTCGGTAGAGCACGGGGTCGTCGAAGAGGCGGCGCAGCACCGAGTGGCGCAGCCGCAGGTTGCGCTGCGCATCCGTGGTCGCGGCGGTCTCGGCGTGCGTGTCGTCGGCCGTCCCGTCGGCAGAAGCGCCTCCGTAGCGGCGCTCCCTGACCAGGCCGGCAAGGAGGTCCTCGAACCGCGCGGACACCTCCTCCGGGGGTACGGCGAGCCGGGAGGCGCCGACCGGTGCGGCGGGCAGCCTCATGAGCAGTGTGTTGTCCACGCGATAGAGGACCTTCGCCTCCGCGGAGTCGACGTACGTCTCGGTCGTGCCGTCCACAACACGCAGCACGTCGTACGACTCCAGCAGCTTCAAGACGTCGACGAACGCCATGCGCTCCGGCCGGCGGACCGGGTCGAACCCCGCCAGCGCGCGGTCGGCTGCCATGGCCTGGACGACGCGGTCAGCCAGCATGCCGATGGTCGTCATCGGCATCGACAGCAGCTCCGCGGCGGTCACGCACAGCAGGACGTACCGTCGGCGGTCGAACGGGGCCCGGCCGGAACGCGCCCGGCGAGCGGGGCGGGAGCCGTCGGGGTTGACGCGGACCTTGGTGAGGCGGGCGTAGCCCCGGCGGGGCTCCACGACCAGATTCCAGCCGCAGGTGTAGTCGAACCAACGAGCCAGCGGGTCACGGCGGCGGCGCACCAGATCGAAACCGGTCGGGTCGGCTGCCTCGGTGAGCAGCGGGCGGGCCAGAAGGAGGCGGATGGCACGGGCGACCTCCTCCCGTTCGGCGGAGGCAAGTTGGTTGGCGAGGGTGCTCATCCTGCGGCCCCCTGCCCCGTGGCGGCGCGGACTGCCGGGAAGGCGATCGCCCCGCCCACGGCCGTGACGTGGATGACGTAGTCCGGTCCTGCCATCGTCCCCTGCACGGTACGCAGTACGGCGGTGCGCCCGTCGGGGGGCGGCGACAGCGCCACCTCCACCCGGCCGTCGCCGGTCGTGGCCCGTCGCCGGCCACCCGCGTCCGGCCGGGCGGCCAACGCCCGGCCCAGCAGGTCGAGGAGACGGTCGAAGGCCGCGGGGTCGAGGGTGCTGAAAGAGGAGAGCCGTACCGAGCCGTCCGTCTCCAGCGCCTGCCAGGCGCGTGCCAGTTCCGCTCGCTCCGCCCGGGCCCGCTCGGCGCGTTCCGCCCTGACCGCCTCAACGTTCCGCACCGTGGCCGTACGAGTGAAGCGTTCGGTCCGTCCGCTGGTCCTCAGCAGGGCCGACACCTGTACCGGCGGCGCCTCGGACCAGGAATGGGACGAGGGGATGAGCTCCGGGTCCGGGTGGGCAAGGTGGGCATGGCGGGCCGGGCCGAGGCCGAAGGCGGCCGACCACAGCCGGTGCAGGTCCTCCTCGTCGGGAGCCGCAGCAAACCAGCGCGCGAGCTCCCGGAAGTCCTGTACGGCGCTGGAGGGGCGGCGCCGGGACTCGTTGATCCGCTCCAGCACCTGCAGGAGGGAGACGATGGCGCGCCGGGCGATGTCGTGCAGCTGCTCGATCCGGGGGCGCGTCCCGTCGTCCGGCAGGAACCAGGCCCTCAGCCCCGCCCAGCGCGCCCGCCGGCTCTCCAGCCAGCCGGCTGCCGGGTCCTCTCCCGGGGTCGGAGGCAGCTCGGCACCGCGCAGGGCCCGCTCACGCAGCACCGCGATGCCCCGCTCCTCCACGCGGGCCACGGCGGCGGCCACCGTCTCGCCGCGCCGGTCGAGATTGACCAGGAACTCCTGGAGATACGCGACGGTGGCGGCCTTCACCTCACGGAACACTTCCAGATCCACTCCTTCGGCGCGAAGGAGCCTCTGCAACTGGCCGTTGAAGGTCTTGGTGTTCTCCACCAGGCCCTCCAGATGGCCCTCCAGCTCCCGCAGGGTGCTGAAGATCCGTCGGTCGGCCGCGGCAGGTTCGCCTGACAGGAGTGTCAGCTCGTCGAGCCGGTCAGCGATCGCCTCCAGCACCGCGGTCTGCAGGGCCCCTGTGGAGGCCAGCACCTCCAGGGCGTGTCGCACCCCGGCGAGCGCGGCCTCGCCCCGGCGGGTCAGCGAGTAGTGCAGGTTGCGCCGCTCGTACTCCTCGGCCGTGCGGTAGTTCTGGGCGTGGTTGTGAACCACGTCGAGGAGTTCCCACTTCACCAGCCGTTTCAGTGTCTCGTGCAGTTCCTCGTCCTCGAGGTCCGAGACCCAGCCCACCGCACGCAGCCGCTCCCGTACACCGTCGAGCCCGAGCGCGGTCTCCAGGTGCTCGCCAGCCACCCCGAAAGCCTCGAGCACGGCCCCGTTCAAGTCGGCCGTCTCCCCCGTGGTGAACCGGAACATCTCCGGCGGAACCCTGCGCATGCTGGTACGTCCCCTCCTCCGCCACCCCTGCGGTACTTCGGCGCCCACGTTAAGGGGCGGTCCGAAATCACGTTCTCGAGTCGCTGTCATCATTCTCATGGCAGTCACGGCCGAGGATTACTCCGTGCTCTCGAACGGGTAGACAAGGCTCTGCGCGCCCCGGATGCCGGAGACGAGTACGTTGCTGCTCGGACGGTAGGGCAGGTGCTTCAACGGCTCCAGGATGATCCGTACGGTGACCGGTGCGGCTCCGGCCTCCAAACCGGAGACGACCACAAGGAAGAAATCGTCGCTTTCGATCGCCCGCTGGAACTCCGCAGGGGTGAGCTGGATCGTGTCCGGCTCGGCACCGCCGTACGTCTTGAGTTCGTAGAACCGGGCCAGCTCGTCCACTGCGTCCGCCCCCAAACCGTGCTGAGCCCTCAGGTCACGCAGCTCGGTCTCGTCCAGCGCCAGAGCCCGGCGTACGAGGTCCAGTGCCGCCTTCTCCTGCTCCACGGCCGTATAGGGACGTGCGGCGGTGCGCTGCTGGGGGACGGCCGAGCCGGACCGGGGCTGGGGCAGGGCCGGGCCCTTCTTCGGGGCGGTGCCCGTCGCGGGCCCGGCCCCGGATTGCGGTGCCGTGAGGTTTCCCCGGTCCACGACGAGACGGAGGGTGGCGGGATCCACCAGTCGGCGGAACGAAGCGGGGGGCCGCATGGCCGGGACGGAGGGGTCCCGGCCACTGATCGTCGACGGGGCTCCCGCAACCGGACGCCTTTGCCGTCCGTTCGTCCGGCCGCGTCGGTCCGCCTCTTCCCGCATCTCCATGAGCCGGCGATCGCGTTCGGCGACGGCGGCTTCCTGTTCACGGCGGACCTGATCCTCCGCGAGGCTAAGGTCCACGGCGGTGCGGCCCCGCTCCGCCCGGTCACACGCGGCGGTCCAGGCGAGGGCCGCCGCCCTGCGGTGTCCCGGGAACTTGGTGGCGATCGAAGCACCGCCCGCAGAGGGCCGGTTCACCGCTGACAGGTCACGGACATACAGGGTGCTGGAAGCCCAGTCGACACCGGCGTCGACGGATACTTCCACCGGAGTACCGGACAGTTCCACCCGGCAGATCAGGTCCGGTGCCACGCTCACCGTGAGTGCCGCGAGTCCGTCCCAGGAGCCGTCCAGGCCGCGGGCCACCTCCGGGGCGTTGCGTTGCAGGTCCTCGCGCAGATGGGTGACAGCCGCGCGGACCAGTTCCGTCGCGTCCGGATCGTGCGAAGCGACAATGGAGCTGTGCACACTGAGTTGCTCCACCCCGATCCACGTGAGGCGCAGGGCCCCGGCCAGTGGACGGAACTGATCCAGCTCTGCTCCCGGCCGCCACACGGCGTGGTCACGGCCCAAGCCGTCGGCGACCATGGGGTCCTCGACCGCGTACACAGGCCGCTTGCTCAGCCATCCCTTGCTCGTGACCAGGGGAAGTCTTCCCAGCCGCCCGGCTGTCAGCTCCTCCGACCGGACGGCAGAGGGGCGACGGAGCATCTTCAGGGTCTCCAGGACTACCGATTGAGTGGTTCCCTCCGGAACGTTCCGTCGCTCCCTCCTGTCCTGCTGCGCCAACTCCCTGATCACCTTCACAGCGTCGTCGACGGTCGGCCGACGCGCCCCGAGCCGCGTCCAGAACGCCTCGCCACCGGTGAACACGGGAGCGAAGGCCCGTGACGCTCCGAACAGTGGCTCGCCGATGAGGCACTCGCCCGGGCGCCGCCAGCCGGAGTTCGTGAGGACCAGCCCTTCGCCTGTTGTGAAGGCACGAAGGACTTCACTGAACGGCATCTCTCCCGATCCGCCCGAAGTCCCCCTTCCGGTGGCGCGCTCGGCCAGGGCTTCGTAGACGATCAGTGCGGCGGGGGCGTTTCGTTCAGCCCCGTCCTTCTCCTCACGACGGAGCCGCCGCAGGCACTCGACGAGATCGCGGGTACGGGCGTCTCCGACGACGTCCAGGGCTCGGAGTACCTCAGTACGCCGCCGTGCCTGCTCCTGGATGTCCGGATGCAGGAATTGGGCGTCCCCGTCCCCGTAGACGGCCACGGTGCCCGCGGTGCGGGTACGGAGCCGGAAGGGGCTGGACGGAGTGCCGTTCCGGTCGTCCAGCCAGGCCACCTCGCGTAGTTGCCAGAGCCATAGGGCGGCCGTCTGCCCTCGGTCGTGCCATGTGTGGTAGTCGAAAGCCGCACCGACCTCGGCATGTTCGGAGAAGCGACTCCATGAGCGGCCGAGTACGTGGAGAAGCGCGGCCGCCCTGCGTCGGCGACGTGCAGAGTCGTCGTCCTTCGCGATATCGGTTGCCACGGCATACAGGTCGGGGCAGTCGTAATCGTTGAGGGTGTAGGTCGCGCGAAGAGCCTCCAGCGCTTTCGTGCGCGCCTTCGAACCCGAGGCGAAGGCTGAGGGAAGTCCTCTGGCGCCTCGTTCGAACCGCGAGTGCTGTCCAGGATGACTGCGCGGCCGGGGAGCCGTCTCGGCACCAAGCAACCGGAGAAATCTCAGGGCTCCGATGCTGCCGCCTTGCAACACCTTGGCGTAACGCGATCGCAGCCACGCGGGGCCGGAAGTCGAGCCGGCGGCGAAGGCGAAGCTCTCGTCGTGCTCGGCGCTGTCCAGCCCGGACGGAAGATAGGCCCGGGCAGGTGCGATCTCCACGTCCTCCCGCGCTCCCTCGGTGGTGTAGCGGTGGCCTTGGAGCCGCACTGCCAGCCCGACCTTCCTGCCCCACAGCTCACGGCGGCTCTCCGGTACGTGTGCGAAACCGTCCCGCAGCGCCACGAGCTGCTCATCCGTGAGGACAAGCCCAGCTCCACCTCGCGCACCCCCGGAGTCTGCGAGACGCTGAATCACCGCTGCCGGATCGTCGTCGTTGAGCAGTACCCCTTGCTTGCCGAGCCATTCCCGGACCGACCGCGCGTCGTCGGTGTCGGCCAGAAAGTCCGGGTGGATCTCACGGGTGAGCCCCAGTTCGACTCCGAGCCCACGAGGAGTGGCGGCAAACAGCACGGGTACAGAGCCGCGCATGCCGTACTGCGTACCGGAACTGTCCACCAGCCAATCACGTGACAACAGGAGGCCACTCCAGCCCGCTTCGATGGCTCGCGCGACCAGTCGGACCGTCGCTCGTGGTGATCGGCTCCCGTCGCCAAGGAGGTCCAGCGTGTCGTACACCTCGACCCGGGCCGGTGCGCCGACACCGTTCTCCTCCCACTCCGACAACACCTCCCGCCACCTGCCGTCCGGGTCTCGCATCGCTCCGGGCAGCGCGGCGGGCACATCAGCCAGACGGGCGACCTCCTCCTCGGTCACGGCACCTTCGAGTTCTTCGTCCTCCACGGCAAGCGACTCGAGATCGAGGAGACCCTCCCCCGGGACCTCCAGGAGCAGCTTCGCGGACACCAGACGCCGGGCGTGGTCGAGCAACCGCTGTTCCATCACAGCAGCCGGATTGCGCCCGTCACGGACGTGATCCGGCAGGGGAACAGCACTCCAGGCGTTCACCGGATCCTGCCGGAACTGCCGCAGAACGGCTGCCGTCCACAGATCGGCCACCAATGGAACGAGCGCACGGTTCCACGGCGTTTCGTCGAGCGCCTGCCGGCTGGCGAGCGGATCGAACTGCGCACTCGTCCAGAGGGCCGGCCCGATCTCCTGAACCGGCAGACCGACGTGGATCCGTCCGGGACCGCCGTGTCCGAGCGGAAGGGCGACGGCGAGAGTCGTGGTGGGTCCGGCAGCCTTGTGCGCCCTGTCGATGCCCGAGGGACTGGGCACGGTGGTACGGCACACCAGCCATCGAGTCCCAGTGGCCGCGCGGGCGAGGTGGGTCCCCACCTCTGCCGGTCCACCACCGACCTCAGCCTCGAAGCCGGGTCCGGGCTCCCGGGATAGAGCAAGCCGGTGCCGGACGCCGCCCTGCCTATCCAGGTGCGTGACGTCGGATACGTGGTCGAGGAAGAGCAGCGCGCCGGAGGTCCAGGCAGCGAGCCACCCGTCGACGCTCTCCGCGTCGAGCGCACCGGGTGCAAAGGGAACGCGGAACACGGTCCAGGCGTCGTCCGCGAACCAGTCCGGTACGACGAGCGGTTCGGCGACGGAGACATAGGGATCGCCGATGCGCACCCGGTAGTGGCCACTGTGCACTTCCAGATGGGGAGCAAGCGACTGCAGCGTCATCAGCCCGATGCCGAACCGCCCTGTGGATTCGGCTTCGTCCGCCTTGCTGGACAGCCACGGCATGGCCAGGGCCACTACGTCCGGCAACCGCACCGGGGCACCGTTATGGGCAACGAGAAGGTCTCGCTCCCTGGTGAGGACGCGCACTTCTGAGGCGCCGAGATCCTCCGAGTTCTGCACGATCTCAGACAGGCCCTGCAGTGGATCACTCGAAAGGTTGCCCGCGTGGTCCCGGGTCCGGCCGAAGGCGTGGCGAACCATCCCGGGCAGTGTCGCGAACCGTTTGCCCAGGTGCTCGACGGCTGCGGCCGTCGCTTCACCGCCCGCCGGCTCCGGTACGGCGTTCGCGTCCCGCATTTCCTCCTGATCGAAGATGCGGTCGGCGAACCCGACGGCCCGCGCGGCCGCCTTCGTGTCACGCGTTCCCATGTGCCTGGTCCTCGTCGTCCTCATCGGTTTCGAAGTCGAATGCGAGCTGCCCTGGGACGTCTTCGACGCCGGTCCCTGCGACCGGCCCCGCCGTCGGATCAACCGCCTCCTCCTCGTCGTGCGGCAGCGCGTACTCGTCCGCAAGCCGTGCGAGGTGGAGAGCAAGCGGCAGGCCGAGCACGTCCCGGTAGTCGTCCTTGCAGATGCGCTGTTGGTGGACGAACGCGGCCCATGCCTCGGGGTCGTCTCCAGGCTGAAGGCAAGCCAGGGTGAGCTCCAGTAGCTCGGGGTTCCACGCGTTCACCGTCGGCCGGTGGGCGCTCCGGCCAGCGGGGTTGACGTGAGGGGTCAGCTTCGCATCGTCGTTCGTCAACTTCGTCTGCGTGCTCGCCTTGTCCGCCGTGCTGTAGAAGACACGGCCGGGGGCTCCGGGCTCGTCGGGCACCCACAGTCCCATGCCGAAGCCGCCCCGCTGTTGCCCGGCCAACTCTTCCTCACGCTCCTCCCGTTCCGCCCACCACTGGGGCGTCTCGTCACGGCCGCTGTCAGCGACCCTGACGACCCGAAAATGCTTGCCGTAGAGACCGATCCGCTGCGCTGGGCCCCCGTCGAGGCCGATCCGATCCACCTCGAGCCCACCGTTGGTGAGCCACGGCCAGCGCTTGCGCACGTCCTGTGCGTGGGCCAGGACCAGGGTCGGCGTGCCGCGCAGACTCGCCAGGGTCCTCCTAATGAAGGCCGCCGTGACTGCCGACTGCTGCGCCGAGGTCCTCAGGTCATTCCCCCGCACTCGTCCGGTCAGGATCCGGAGCAGGTCCGGGTAGGGCATCCACTCCGAGGCGTCCGCGGTCCGTCCGAGAACACACGGTGCGTCCGGCCGGAGCAACACGGCGATCGGGGTGAACTGTGCCCTACCCGTGGGACCGTCGACCCGGCGCTCGACCAGATGGAAGGCCACCTGGTTCAGTCCGGAAGGGATGCGATCGCCGAGAGTGTGCTGGGGCACCAGGCGCATCCCAGTCTGACGAAGGCCGTCCGCCCAGGCCGCTTCGGCCCGCAGGGCGGCGTCCTTCTCGGCGTCAGCCCTGTCCATCGCGGTGTCCAGGGGGCGGATGAACTGGGTGACCAAACCTGCGTCCGCGCACCCGAGCCGAATCGCGTACTTGGGGTCGGTACGCCTCGCGGGACCTTGGAACGCTTCGCTTCCTTCCAGCTCGACAAGGGCGATCCGAGCCCCGGACACCTGCTCCCTCAGGCGGGTCATCGCCTCGGCGACCCGTCCGCGCCGCTCACGGATGGCCTGGTCGTGTTCCTGTCCCGCGCGCGGCGGCCGGTCCTCCGCTCCGAGAGGGGATCCCAGCTCACCCAGCGGGTGGGCGTGGAGCCGCACCGTGAGCTCCTCGGCCTCCCACACCCATGTCTCCGGTCCTCGTTCACGCCGAAACTCTGCGAGCCCGAGCGTGCTCTCAGCGGTGGCGACGAGCCGGTCCCGCTGGTCGTCGGTCTGGTGAACCAGGAAGCCGACGAGGTCGGTGCCGTCCAGCGTCGCGGCGAGCGCCGCACGTCGCACCCGCGCGTTGTCCGCCGCAGTCCGTTCCGTCCGCTCCAGGAGGGCGGCGAGCTCTTCGACGGTGGCGTTGTTTGGCATGGAGGGCCGCTTCGTGAGCTGTCTGACAGGCGGGCGACCATACCGGCTGCGCTGGAGCTTCGGGACGGGAACGAACTCGGGGGCCAGCGCCTGCTCGGCCCACTCGATGAGACGGCGGCGTTCGCTGGGCATCAGTCCGGTCCCGATGGGGTGTCTGCCCATGGCGGCCTGGTGACCGACCGCCAGCCTGATGCCGTCCTTCCCGTCCCCGATCCAGTGGTCGGCCTCCTTGACCAGTCGATCCACCGACGGGAGCCCGTCGAGCGCGGCGACGGCGGCGAGCATGCCG
>NZ_JBYITE010000072.1:0-25624 GCF_057709105.1 Streptomyces sp. bgisy100 | reverse complement strand
GGGGGGGGGGGGGGGGGGGGGGCCCCCTGTTTCCCCCCCCCCCCCCCCTCCCGCTTGTTCCAGCCGCCTGGGGACTGTAGCCGCCTGGGGACTGGCCACCGGGGTTTCGTTGTGTCGCACCGCAGCCCCGGGCCCCTGGGCCCCGGGGCCCGGGCTTCGCCCGGTCTTCCGCCCCGGTCCCTGGTCTCCGGTCCCTGCCCCCGGTCTTCCGCCCCGGTCCCTGGTCTCCGGTCCCTGCCCCCGGTCCTCCGCCCCCGTCCCGGCCCCGCCCCCGTCCCCCGTTCCCGTCCTCCGCCTGGGCTCCCTCCCCGGCCAGGCAGGTCAGTCCTGGCCGGTGGCGGGGCGCCAGGGGGTGAGGTCGGGGGTGCGGCCGGTGCGGGTCCAGTAGAGCCGGCCGTCGAGGCCGATCGCGGCCACCGCCGGGCCGGCCGTGCCGGACCGGGCGCCGGCCGGGGCGCCGCTGAAGAGGAAGCGCCCGGGTTCCCAGTCCAGAGGCCGGGGCCGGCCCGCCGCGGTACGTCCCGCGGCCGAGCGGCCCGCGGTCGCACCCCCGCCCCCCGAACGTCCGGCTGCCGAACGCTCTGGAGTAGACCGTTCCGCAGCAGAACCTTCCGCGGCAGAACGTTCCGCGGCCGAGCGCCCCGCCGTGGTGCCGCCCGCCGTGGTGCCGCCCGTACCGGCTCGGTCCTTCGCGGTGTCGGCTGGTGCGTACCGGGCGGCGCTGACCGTGCCCCGGTCGTCCCGGGCCGTCAGCAGGACGCCGGGCCCCTGGGGTGTCACCTCGACCGGGCCGAAGCCGGCGATGCCGCCCAGGTCGGCGGGTTCCGTCCGCCACGTCCTGCCGGAGTGCCCGACGGCGCCCCCGACGGAGCGGCCCGCGCGGGACGCGCCGGAAGAGGAGGTCGAGGACGCGCCGGAAGAAGAGGACGAGGCCGAGGCCGAGGGGGAGTGGGCGGTGAGCAGGTCGGCGGAGCCGGGGCGGCGGAAGTAGAGCCGGACCCCGGTGGCGTCCGGATGGGCGGTCAGCGGACCGGTGGTGGCGGGCAGTCCGGTCGGCTCCGGGGCGCCCATGGCCGCGTCGTGCCGGGACTGCGACCAGGCCAGGACGGAGGCGGGGGTGGCGGCCAGCACGTGCATGCGGCCCTTCCGGTCCGTGGCCACGGCCAGGTTGCCGAGCAGTCCGGTGCCGCCCAGGTCCGTCCAGGGCTGCCAGGAGCCGTCGGCGTTCCGGGTACGGGAGCTGAGGCCGTGGGCACCGTTGCGCAGGTAGACGGTCGCGCGGCCGGAGCCGTCCAGGGTGACGGCGGGCGCACCGAGCTGCCAGCTGGAGACGGCGTCGGGGCCGGGGGCGCCGAGCGACTCCCAGGGGCCGAACCGGCCGTTGGGCACGGTCTGCGCGGTGGTGACCAGTTCGCGCCGGTAGTCCGCCGGTCCGGTGCCGAGCAGCGTCCGGGTGGCGAAGACCGCGATCCGGCCGTCGCGCAGCCGCAGGGCCGTCACGCCGTCGTCGATGCCCGCGCCGGGCAGCAGGTCCGGGCCGGACCACTGGGCCGAGCCCCGGGCGCGCTGGCTCCACACCGCGAGCCGCCCGTCGAGGGTGGCGAACGCCCGCAGTGCGCCGTTCCGCTGCGGCTGGAGCCAGCTGGTGCTCTCACCGCGGTGGTAGCGGATGCTCTGGGCCCAGTTGAAGCCCAGGGGGCGGGCGCCGACCTTCAGGTCGCCGCAGCCCGCGGAGTCGCGGCAGTCGCGGCCGTCGGTCCAGCCGTACGTCCGGATGGCGTCGAGCTTGGTCCGCAGGGCCGTGCGGTCCAGGGTGTGGGGCAGCGAGCCGTTGAGGTAGCCGAGGTACACCTGGGTGCCGACCGGGGGCCGGTCCGGTTCCTCGGCGTACCGGGCGAGGGCCCGTTGCAGGAAGCGGGCGCCGTACATGTGGTCCTGGTGGTCGGTCCAGCCGATGCCGCTCCGCTTGCTGTCGGGGGTCGGGTCCTGCATCCGCACATACGTCGGCCGGAAGCGGTCCAGCAGCCCGGTGAGGGTGCTGACCAGCTGTTCCCCGGAATAGGCGAAGTCCTCGGAGACGACGCTGCCGGAGGCGAGGAGGGAGCTGAGGGCCGACACCCGGCCGTCCCAGAGACCGCGCAGGCTGTGCGGCCGGTCGCGGCCTATGCTCTCCGCCTCGTGCAGCTGGAGCCAGACGAGACGGATCTTCGGGTGCGCCCGGAGGGTGTCGAGCTCGGCTTCCCCGCCGCCGTCGGTCGGCACGACCTCGCGCCGCCAGGGGCTCGCGGGGTCCCCGGTGGCCATGCGGGCGTAGGCGGCACGGATGCCGTTCTGCCGGGCCTTGGCGAACTTCGCCCGGTCCGCCGGCAGCTGCTTCCGGCGGGCGTCCTCAGCGGAGGCGTTGACTCCGTTGGACTCGCCGGCCGTCAGATAGACGGTGGCCAGCGCGTTCCCGGAGCGCAGCGACTGGCTCAGGTCCGGATTCATGAAGTACAGGTCGTCGTCCGGGTGGGCGACGACCTGGAGGACCGATTCCGTTGTTCTGATCCGCTGGTCGGCGGCCATGCCCGCCGCACGGGCGCGGCCGGCGGCCGGCTCCCGGACGTCCGCCGTGCCACGGGCGAGAGGAGCGGAGCAGGAGGCCACGGTTCCGACGAGCGCCAGGGTGAGCGCGCTGCGGAGCAGACGATTGGGTATCGCAGGCATCGGTGTTCACTTTCAAGGTGCGGAACAGCCCAGGAGGCTGAGCAGGAAGCCGGAGCAGGAGAGAAGCCGGAGCAGGAGAAGGACCGGAGTGGGGAGGACCGAGCAGGGGAGGACCGGAGCGGTGGGAGAGCCGCGGCACGCAGGGAGGCGGCGCAGAGCGGAGAGGGAACGGCACGGCGCGCAGCGACGGAACGAGCCGCGGGGCGGCGAAGGGCCCGCCGGACGCGTGCCGGATCAGCTCGCTGTCGCCGGTCCCGGTACGGGTCGTGCCGCCGGTCGCCGGGCCGACTGCGCTGTCGGTCGTGGTGCCGGTCGTGGCGGGGATCCGGGCGGTCGGGGCGGCAGCGCCCGGACCGGCCAGGTGCCGGGACCGGGCGGCCCGTCGGGGCGCGCGCCGGGCTCCGCCTGTCCGCTGCGGCGCGTGGCGGGGAGGCCGGAGCCGGAGCCGGGGGCCACGCGGGGGAGGAGGCCGCCGGGGACGGAGGCGCGCTTCGGGGAGGTGCTGGAACCGGGTCCGCTCATCGCGGCCGTCCCGTCACCCCGTACGCGCCCCGGTCGGCCGGGCCCGGGGCCGAAATCGAAGTCAGGGGCGGGGGCGGGGGCGACGAGGACGCCGGCTCCGGCCACGCAGCGTCGGGCGTTCCCGGGCACGGCGTATCCGCCTCCGCCAACGCAGTGTTCCGCGTACCAGGGCATCGCGCCCCCGCCAACGCGGCGTTCCGCGACGTCGGGCACCACGCCCTCGCCCATGCAGCGTTCCGTGTACCCGTGCCCCGGCCCGCAGGGCTCGGCCCCGCGCTCCGGGGGGCGGCCGACCGGGATCCGGGGAGCGTCCGCTGCTCGTGGAAGCGGGTGTCGCGACCGACCATGAACCGTGCCTCTCCGGTGCCACCGTGCCTCCGGTGTCACACCTTCACCCGACCGGGCCCATGGCATTTGCCACCTTTTGTGGGGCCGACATCGGCCATTCCCGGTAATTTCTATGATGTCGGCGGAACGCTTCGGGTTGCCTGGAGGGCCTATGAATTCGGCGGGGCCGGAGAATTCGGAGGGGCCCGTGCGCGCCGTGGAGCCCACGGCGGAGCCCTCGGCCGAGAGCGTCAAGAGCGGCACGAGCGGCACGAGCGACGCGAGCGACGCGAGCGGCGCAACCGTCAAGAGCGGCAACGGCAGGACGAGCGGCAACGGCAGCACGAGCGGCAAGAGCCGCAACAGCCGCGAGAGCCGTAAAAGCCGGGAGGAGGGCGAAGGCCGCGAAAGCCCGGAGAGCCGCGAAAGCCCCCAGGGCCTGAAGAGCTCGGTGAACCCCGAGAGCCCCGCCGGCCCCGAGCGCCCGGCCCCCGACGTGTCGGTGGTCGTGATCGTCTACAACGACGCCGCCCGGCTCCCCACCGCCGTGCGTTCCGTGCTCGCCCAGACGCTCCGCGCCGTCGAGGTCGTGATCGTCGACGACTGCAGCGAGGACGACTCGTACGCCGTCGCCCGGCAGCTCGCCGCCGAGCGTCCGGGGCAGGTGCGGGCGTTCCGGCTCCCCGCCAACAGCGGCGGCTGCGGCGCCCCGCGCAACCACGGCATCGGCGAGGCCCGCGGCCGGTACGTGATGTTCCTGGACAGCGACGACGAACTGGAGAGGAACGCCTGCCGCAACCTGCTCGCGGCGGCCGAGAGCAGCGGCGCCGATCTCGTCTCGGGCCGCTGCGTCCGGGTCCACGTCGACAGCCGGCACGGCAAGCGCGAGGACTGGTACCCCTGGATCTACCAGGAGACCCGCACCCTGGAATCCGTCTCCGAACTCCCCGACCTGCTGATCTTCGACACCCTGTCGACCAACAAGTGCTACCGCCGGGACTTCCTGCTGGAGCAGAACCTGCTGTTCCCGGTGGGGATCCACTACGAGGACCTGCTCTTCTCCGCCCAGGCCTATCTCGCCGCCGGGCGCATCACGCTGATCCCCAACCGGGTCTACTTCTGGAACGTCGTCGACCGGACCGGCGCCAAGTCCATCAGCAACCGCCGGCACGAGATCGCCAACTTCGCGCACCGGATGGAGATCCACCGCCGGATCGACACTCTGCTGGAGCAACGGCGGCTGCCGGATCTGAAGTTCCACAAGGACGTGAAGTTCCTCAAGCACGACCTGGTCCTGCATCTGCGCGACCTGCCCCTGCTGGACGAGGAGTACCGCCACCGGTTCGCCGAGCTGGCCGGCTCCTACCTGGCCGGTCTCGACCCGGCGGCGTACGACGAGGTCCAGCCGATCCAGGCCATCTGCGCCTACCTCCTGGTCCGCGAGGACTGGGACAACCTGCTGCCCGCCGCGGACACCCTGATGAACCGCGACAAGATCTCCTCGCCGCTCACCGAGCGGGACGGGCGGGTCTACTGGTGCGCCGAGCACCTCGACGACCCGGAGGGCCGCAAGGTCCTCGATGTCACCGACGCCGACTACCACGGCATTCCGCTTCGGCGGATGTTCCTGCGCAACCGGCTCACCGCATACGCCGACGACGGCCGCGGCACCGTGCGGCTCGCCGGCAGCGTGGTCAATCCGCTCCGCCGCATCGGCCCCGGCGCCCGGGTGCGGGGACGGCTGGAGTTCCGGGCCCGCCGGCGCAGTCTGCAGACCTTCCACTTCCCGCTCCGAACGCTGCGCCGGCACGGCGACTTCCTGGACTGGACCGCCGAGGCGGACCTCGCGCGGCGGCTGCGTCCGCTGGGCGTGATCGACGCGGTGTGGGACGTCCGGCTGCTCCTGGACGTCGACGGCGAGCGGCTGCGCACCCGGCTCAGCGTGGGCGGTCTCGCGCTCGACCAGGCCCGCCCGCTGCGCGTCCGCCCCCGGCTCACCCGGCTCGTCGCCGACCGGCTGGAGCCCGAGATCTCCCGGCGCGGGCACCTGGCGTTCCGGCTGGCCGTGCGGGGACGGGCGGCGATCCGGGCCCGCGAGGCCGTGGACGCCGCCGTCACCGGGCCCGCCGGAGGGCTCGTCAAGTCCGCCGTGCGCCGGGCCCGCAAGGCCAAGCGCACGCTCAACTCCGGGGAGACCAAGATCCGTGCGTACCACCGGGCGCTGCGCGTCCTGCCGGTGCGCAAGGGGCTGGTGGTCTTCGAGAGTCACCTCGGCAAGCAGTACAGCGACAGCCCCCGGGCCATCTACGAGGAGCTGCGCCGGCAGGGCGTGGACTTCGAGCCCGTCTGGTCCTGGACGGGGCGGCAGCCGGACGGTTTCCCCGCCGACGCGACCCTGGTGCGCCGGTGGAGCTGGCCCTATCTGCGGGCCCTGGCCCAGGCGGAGTTCTGGATCGACAACCAGGGCTTCCCGCTGAAGCTCACCAAGCGGCCGGAGACCACGTACATCCAGACCTGGCACGGTTCGGCGCTCAAGCGGATGGGCTTCGACGAGCCCCGCTACAAGCTGCTCAACCGCTCCGACCAGGAGGGCTACCAGCGGGTGCTGGACCGCTTCGACCACTTCCTGATCCGCTCCGAGCACGATGTGCGCACCCTCGCCCGCGCCTACCGGCTCAAGGACGAGGTGCTGCTGCGCACCGGCTATCCGCGCAACGACCCGCTCGTCGCGGCCCGCGCCCGGGAGGAGGCGACCGGAGTGCGGGAGCGCGGCCCGCTCGCCGCCGAGCTGGGCATCCCCGAGGGCCGCCAGGTGCTGCTGTACGCGCCGACCTTCCGCAGCGGTCCGGGCGGGCGGATCCGCGCCTTCGAGCTGCCCTTCGACGTCGAGGAGTTCGCCCGGCGCTTCGGTGACCGCTGCACCCTGCTGATCCGCTCGCACTATCTGAACCACGTGGTGCTGCCGCCGTCGGTGCACGGCACCGTCCTGGATGTGACGGACCACCACGACATCACGCCGCTGCTGATGCTCGCGGACGGGCTGATCACGGACTACTCCTCGGTGATGTTCGACTACGCGCTCCTCGACCGGCCGATGCTGTTCTACGTCCACGACTGGGACGACTACGCCGGGGTGAGCCGCGGCACCTATTTCGACCTCCTGGAACAGGCTCCGGGCCCGGTGGTGCGGACCGAGGAGGCCCTCTTCGCGGCGGTCGCCGAGCTGAAGTCCGCCGACACCGAGTACGCGGAGGCCCGGCGCCGGTTCGTCGCGGAGTACGGCGAGTACGACCGGGGCGACGCCGCCCGCACCATCGTGAACCGGTTCTTCACCCCGCGGAGCGGCACATGAACGAGCAGCGGATGCCTGCCGATGCCCCGGTACTCCCGGGCACTTCCGACGTCTCCGGGACTTCCGGTCTCTCCGGTGTTCGCGAGGCGTCCGGAACCCCCGCCGTGGCCGGCGGCCCCGGCCCCCGCTCCGGCCCCGCCGCCACCGGGCGGGACATCTTCTTCGTCTCCAACAGCGTGGACGAGCTGGGCGGGGTCACCAGCTGGTCGCACCAGATGGCCCGGCTGTTCGCCGCGCGCGGGCACCGGGTGCGAGTCATCGGCATCGGGCCCGCCGAGGAGCGGCAGAGCCTCGGCGGCGAGCCGGCGTACCCGGTGCTGACCCTCTACGACGCCCCGCCGCCCAAGGCCCGGCCGGTCACGTTCGGCAGCCGGTTCAACCCGGTCGAACGCCGGCGCCGCGGCGCCCGCGAGGCCGGGATGCGGGAGCAGGCGGAGAAGCTGAGCGCGCTGTTCCGGAAGGCGCGGCCGGGCGCGGTCGTCATCGTCACCCAGGTCTGGGCCATGGAGTGGGTGACGCTCGCCGACACCGCCGGGGCGACGGTCATCGGGATGAGCCACGAGTCGTACGCCTACTCGCGCGACAGCTCGCGCTTCCGCCGGGTGCAACGGTTCTACCGGGACGTCGACCGGATGCTGGTCCTCACCCAGGAGGACGCCGACCTGTGGATCCGGCAGGGGCTCGACAACACCGGATTCCTGCCGAACCCGCTGCCGTTCATGCCCGACGA
This sequence comes from Streptomyces sp. bgisy100, assembly GCF_057709105.1. Classification (NCBI taxonomy): domain Bacteria; kingdom Bacillati; phylum Actinomycetota; class Actinomycetes; order Kitasatosporales; family Streptomycetaceae; genus Streptomyces; species Streptomyces sp. bgisy100. Next base: position 17,987 of record NZ_JBYITE010000072.1, on the reverse strand, counting down.
GCCCTCGCCCCGGACCGCGAAGGTGGTGACGAGCATGGGCCGGCTGACCGACCAGAAGGGCATCGACATGCTCCTCGACACCTGGGCGGAGGTCGCGCCGCGGCACCCCGACTGGACCCTGCACATCTACGGCTCCGGCGAGGACGAGGAGATGCTGCGCGCGCAGTGCACCGCGCTGGGCCTGGACGGGTCGGTGGCGTGGCGGGGGCGGACCGGCGACGTGCCGGGGGCGCTGCGCGGCGGCTCGGTCTTCGTCCAGTCCTCGCGGGGCGAGGGGTTCCCGCTCTCGCTGATGGAGGCGATGGCGGCGGCGGTGCCGTGTGCGGCGTTCGACTGCGCGCCGGGCGTCCGCGAGATCATCCGGGACGGAGAGGACGGGCTCCTCGCCGCCCCGGGCAACACCGGCGAACTCGCCCGTCGGCTGGACATCCTGATGTCCGACCGGGAACTGCGGGACCGGATGGGCGAGCTGGCCCGGGAACGGGTGCGGCGGTTCTCGACCGAGGAGGTCGTGCGGCGCTGGGAGGAGCTGTTCGCCTTTCTGGAACGCTGAGCGCCCGGCAAGCCAGGGGGTGGCGGACCCCGCCCGGCAAGCAGGGGGAGGCGGACCGTATGCCCCTGCCATCACCGCCCCCTCACCCCTCACCCCTCGCCCTAGGCCGATTGTGGGCGCGCCTGTCCCGCCACCGTCCCCGCTTCCCGGCCGACAGCGGGCGCGCCCGTCGCGCACGGCTCACCGCCGACGGGCCGCCCGTCGCAGCTTCCGGGTGACCACCGCGACCGCCGCCCGGGGCCCCGGCGCGATCCGGAGGGCCAGCGAACCGCCTGTGGTGGCATACGGCTGGACCAGCAGCACCCCGTGGCCACGGCTCGGCACGGCCGTCCGCCGCAGCCCCGGCCCGGCGGCCCGGACGCCGGTGGACAGCGAGGACCCGTCGGCGCAGTGCAGCCGGACCCGCAGGTCCCAGACGTCCGGCGGGGAGCCGCGGGTCCGGACGGCCAGCGCGTCCAGATCCAGCAGGACCTCGGCCGACCACGAGGAGATGCCCTCACCCGGGGCGGAGCCCCCCTCCGGTCCGAGGCCGGCGTCCCGGACCCGGCCCCCCTCCGGTCCGAGACCGGCGTCCCGGACCCGGCCGGTCTCCGGGCCGAGGCCGGCACCCCGGTCCCGCCCGGCCTCCGGGGTGAGGACGGCGTCGCGGGTCAGCCCGATCGCGCCGTCCTCGCGGTGCCGCAGCTCGAGGTCGACCGTCAGCGGCCCGGCCGCCGCGAGCCGCCCGTAGATCTCGTGCACCCGGATCCGCAGCAGCCGGGTCCGGGCGCTCACGACCGGCTCCGCCTCGACGGTCACCGGCAGCCGGCGCAGCGGTTTGGTGTCGATCCCGTCCAGCAGCACCCCGGGCAGGTCCACATCCCAGACGGGCCGGCCCTCGACCCGTGCGTAGGGCGGCAGCAGCCGGGCCGGCCGGCCGGCTAGTTCGATCAGCCGCCGCAGGTCCCTCGGGTGCTCCGCGGCCAGCAGGACCCGGGCGATCCAGCGGGCGGGGGCGCGGGCGGCCGCCAGCTCGGCGGCGTCGAAGCCGGCGAGATACGCGCGGGTGAGCTGCCACCAGGCCTCCCGGTGCGCGGCGCTGTGCCCGCCCAGCTCGCGCAGGTACATCCGCAGGTCGTAGTCGAGGAACTTCACCCGGGCGGCGTGCGCCAGTTGCTTCTGCCCGGCCTCCTCGAAGATCTCCACGGACCGGCGGTGCGCCGCCAGCCGGCTGCGCCAGTTGTCCGGGCCGTTACGGTCCAGGGAGATCGACGGCCGCTCGGCCGAACGGCGTACCTGCCAGCCGTAGACGGCGTCGGGGACGATCGCGATCCGCGGGGCGGCGGCCAGCACCCGGGCGGTGAAGACGAAGTCCTCGTAGCGGAACGCCCCCTCGGGGAACGTGATGCCGTGCCCTTGCAGAAAGGCGCGGGCGTAGAGCTTGTTGACGCACAGGGTGTCGCGGACCAGCCGGGGCCGTTCGGCGGGGGAGTCGTGCACCGCCTCCGCGCGGTACAGCGACTGCTGCCACCGGACCTCGCGGTGTCCGGGCAGCTCACGGCGGACGCAGGCGCCCGCCACCACGGGGGCGTGGTGCCGGGCGGCGGCCGCGAGCAGGGCGTCCACCGCGCCCGGCAGCAGCACGTCGTCGCTGTCCAGGAACATCACGTACCGGGCGGTGGCGCGCCGCAGACCGTCGTTGCGCGGGGTGCCGCAGCCGCCGCTGTTGCCGCGGCGGCGCACCACCCGGACGCGCCGGTAGCGGCGTGCCAGGTCGGCCAGGACCCGGGCGGTGTCGTCGGTGGAGCCGTCGTCGACCGCCACGACCTCGGCGACACCGGCCCCCTGGCGGAGGGCGGACAGCACCGCGTCCGCGATGTGCCCGGCGTCGTTGTAGCCGATCACGATGACGCCGACCTGCGCCGCGGACGGTATCGGAGCCGTCTGTGCTGCCTTGGGGGCCACCCCTCCATTTCAGCCCCGGGGGCCGCGTTCTCCGAGCCGGGAGCGGCGAACCGGGTGACGGGACCCGCTGCCCCCACGGGCCGGGCCGACGCCGTGCGGGGGATCAAGCGGGGGCCGTTTGCTGCCGAACCAAAGACGGGACCGTGCGAAGAACAGGAGCTCGTCGATGGTCACAACCGAGGTCAGGATCCCCTTCCGGCCCGTCCTGGCACGCCGCACCCCGGTCGCGACCCTGCTGATCCCGGCCGTCACCATGGCGGTCCTGGGGCTCTGGGGCCTGAACCGGCGCGGGCTGTGGGGCGACGAGGCCGCCACCTGGACGGCCGCCCGGCGCACCCCGGCCGAGCTCTGGCACCTGCTGCAGAACCTCGACGCCGTCCACGGGCTGTACTACTTCGGCATGCACCTGCTGCTGGCGGTGCGCGCCGACGAGGTGATGCTGCGGCTGCCCTCGGTGCTGGCGATGAGCTGGGCGGCGGCGGCCGTGGCGGCGACCGGCGCCAAGCTGGCCGGGCCCCGGGTGGGGCTGATCGCGGGCACCCTGTTCGCGGTGGTGCCGGTGGTGAGCCTGTACGCCCAGGAGGGCCGGTCGTACGCCCTGGTGGTGGCCGGCGCGACCACCGCCACCTACCTCCTGGTGTGCGGCTGCCGGAGCACGGACCGCCGCTGGTGGCAGGCGTACGCCGGGGTCGTGGCGCTCACCGTGGTGCTGCACGCCCTCGCCGTGCTGCTGCTCGCCGCGCACGCCGTGACGCTGCTGATGGCCCGCAGCGCTCCCCGGACCTGGCGCCTGTGGGGCATGGCGGCGGGCGGCACGGTGGTGGTCCTGGTCCCGCTGCTGTGGGTGGCGGGCGGTCAGGTGGAGGCGATCGCCTGGATCACCCGGCCCGGCTGGGACGAGGTGGTCCATCTGGTGCGGGCGTTCGCCGGACCGTCCGGCGGGGCCGCGTGTCTGACCCTGCCGCTGGCGGCGGCCGCCCTGTTCCTGCCCCGCCGCCCGTCGTTCGCGGCGACCCCGCCCACCCTGATCACGGTGGCGCTGCCGCTGCTGGTCGTCCCGCCCGTCCTGCTGATCGCGGTGTCCCAGCTGTATCCGCTGTACGACCTGCGGTACGTGCTGTACGCGCTGCCGGGGCTGTCCCTGCTGGTGGCGGCCGGTGCCGACCGGCTGGCCGCCCGGGTGCCGTGGCGGGGTTCGCTGCCGCTGGCGGGGGCGCTGGTGGTGTCGATGGTTCTGGGCGGGCAGCTGGCCGCCCAGAACGAGGTGCGTTCCGGGGAGAGCCGGATGGACGACCTGCGGCCGATCGCGCAGGCGGTACAGGCCCGGGCGAAGCCGGGCGACGCGGTGGTCTTCCTGGCCGGGACCCGGCGGAAGGCCGCCATCGCCTACCCGGAGGCGTTCGCCGGGCTGCGCGATGTGGCGCTGGAGGCGTCCCCGGGGCGTTCCGGCACGCTGTACGGCACCGAACTGCCGCCCGACCGCGTACGGAAGCTGCTGTCGCGGGCCGACCGGGTGTGGCTGCTGGACCGGGAGGACTCCGACCAGCGGAGGGTGTTCCGGGCGGAGGTGGAGCGGGTCAAGCAGGACGTGCTGGCGACCCGGTTCCACCGGGAGGGCGTGGCCCGGCTGCACGGCGGCAGCGTCCATCTCTTCGTGCACGACTGACCGGTCCTCGTGCACTGGCGACCGTTCCTCGCGCTCAGCTGACCGCTTCTCGCGCACGGCTGACCGGTTCTCGTGCGCGGCCGACAGGCCGGACAGCCGTCCGTACACCACCCTCGGCCGCCCACGGACACCGCCGCCCGCCCGCGAGGACCGCCGCCCCGGCCTACTTCACCGCGCCCGCCATGACCCCGGTGACGAACTGCCGCTGGAAGGCGAAGAACACCACGAGCGGAATCACCATGGAGACGAACGCGCCGGGCGCCAGGACGTCGATGTTGTTGCCGAACTGGCGCACCTGCTGCTGGAGGGCGACCGTGACCGGCGGTGAGCCGCTGTCCGCGAAGATCAGGGCGACCAGCATGTCGTTCCACACCCACAGGAACTGGAAGATGCCGAGCGAGGCGATCGCGGGCCCGCCGAGCGGCAGCACCACCCGGGTGAACAGCCGGACCTCGCCCGCCCCGTCCAGCCGCGCCGCCTCCAGCAGCTCGCGCGGGATCTCGGCGAAGAAGTTCCGCAGCAGGAAGACGGCGAACGGCAGCCCGAACGCGGTGTGGAAGACCACCACCCCCGCCGTCGTCTGGAAGATCCCCAGGCTGTTGAAGAGCTTGGCGACGGGCAGCAGCGCCACTTGGACGGGCACCACCAACAGGCCCACCACCAGCAGGAACCACCCGTCCCGGCCCGGGAAGTCCAGCCAGGCGAAGGCGTATCCGGCCAGCGAGCCGATGACGACGACGAGGACCGTGGACGGGACCGTGATGAGCACCGTGGTCAGCAGCGACTCGGTGATGGCGCCGTTGCCGAGCAGCTCGGCGTAGTTGTCGACGGTCAGTTGGGTCGGCGCCCCGAACACCTTCCACCACCCGGAGCCGGCGATGTCGGAGCCCTCGCGCAGCGAGGAGATCAGCAGCCCGAGCGTCGGCATCAGCCAGAACAGCGCGACCAGGACCAGCAGCACCTGCGTCAGTCCGCCCCCGGCGCGGGCCGCGAGCCGGGACACGGCCGACGGCCGGGCCTTCTCCACCGTGCGGGACGGGCGTACCGGTACCGCGTCCGTGGTCGTGGTCATCGGCGGCGCTCCCTCCGGATGCGGCGGATGTTGAGGATCATCACCGGCACCACCAGCAGAAGCAGCAGCACGGCGATGGCGCTGCCCACGCCCTGGTCGGCGTCGCTCCCGAAGGACGACAGATACAGCTGGAGGGCCAGCACATTGGCGTCGGACTGGGTCGCCCCGGGCGCGATCACATAGACCAGGTCGAAGATCTTCAGCACATTGATCATCAGGGTGACCAGCACCACCGCCAGCACCGGTGCGAGCAGCGGCACCGTCACCCGCCGGAACACCTGCCACTCCCCGGCGCCGTCGACCCGGGCCGCCTCCAGCAGCTCCCGCGGCACCCCGGCGAGGCCCGCGGCGATCAGCACCATCGCGAAGCCCGCCCACATCCACACGTACGCGCCGATGATGGCCGGGGTGACCAGCGACGGGCCGAGCCAGTCCACGCCGTTGTACGGCTCGGCGAAGTTGCCGGCCGGCAGCCGCAGCAGGGCCCCGGCGGCCCGGTCCGCGGGCAGTGCGTACGTGCCGTCGGCGGCGGCCTCGGCCGAGGCGACGACGCGGCCGTCCCGGACCGCCTCGACCCGGATCCCGGCCAGTGCCTTCTCGCCCGGGTCGATCACCCGGGGCCGGCCGCCCCCGCCCCGGGTGAAGTCCAGCCACACCGTGCCGGTGATCTTCCCGGCCGCGCGGGGCGCGGGCCGCGCGGCGGCGGCGCCGGACGGCAGCTTCGCCGCGGGCACGCCGACCAGCGGCACATCCGCGGGCACCCCGTCGGCCAGCGGCGAGGTGCTGGTGAACGACCCGCCGCCGGAGGGCCGCAGCTCGGTGCGCGGCCCCGGGCGGGCGCCGGGGTAGGCGGCGGACTCGGTGAAGGTGTCGTGCACCCCCACCCAGACGGCGTTGGCCACCCCGCGGTCCGGGTCCTGCTCGTACACCAGCCGGAAGATGATCCCGGCCGCCAGCATCGAGATCGCCATCGGCATGAAGACGACCAGCTTGAAGGCGGTGCCCCAGCGGATCCGCTCCGTGAGCACGGCGTAGATCAGGCCGAGCGCGGTGGAGACGGCCGGGGCGACGATCACCCAGATCAGGTTGTTCCGGACCGCGGTGAGGCTGTCGGGGTCGGTGAACACCTCGGCGAAGTTGTCCAGTCCGACGAATCCGGAGCCGTCGGCGCCGAAGAAGCTGCGCACCAGGGAGTACCCGATCGGGTAGACCACCAGCGCGCCCAGCAGCACCAGCGCGGGCAGCAGGAAGCAGGCGGCCACCCACGGCCGGGTGCCCTTGGTCCCCCTGCCGCGGGGTGGTCCGGAGCGGGCGGGGGGCGGTGTGCCCGGTGCGGCCGTGCCCTCCGCGGTCGCGGTCGTCATGGCCGGCGGCCCGTCAGTTCCGGAACGCCTTGGCGGCGGCCGCCTCCAGCTTCCGCTGGGCGCCCGCGACGTCCTTCGGGTTCTTCAGGAAGTCCTGCAGCGCCTTCCACTCGCCCGCGCCCTTGGTGCCGCCGAAGGACGCCGGTGCCTGGTCCGACATGTCGAACCGGAAGGCGTCGCCCGCCGAGATCAGCGCCTTCGCGATGTCCCGCTGCACGGCGTTCGGGTACACGCCCGGGTCGAGCTTCCGGTTCGGAGAGATGTAGCCGCCGGCCTCCGCCCAGATCGCGGCGGCGTCGGTGGAGGCCAGGAAGGTGAGCAGCGCCTGCGCGCCCTTGCCGCCCTTGAGCGCCACCGCCACGTCCCCGGCGCTGACCACGGGGGAGGAGCCGCCCACGGCCGGGAACGGGAAGACCTTGGCGTCCTTGCCCACCTTCGCGTCGGTGTCGGTGGAGATGTTGGCGGCGACGAAGTCCCCCTCGAAGACCATCGCGGCACCCGGGGCGTCGCCCCCGGTGAAGGCCTGCGTGACGGACTTGGGGAACTCGGTCTGCAGCGCGCGGTCCGAGCCGCCCGCGATCAGCGTCCGGTCGCCGAAGAGTTCGCCGAGCGTGGTCAGTGCCCGCTTCACGGACGGGTCGGTCCACGGCAGGTCGTGCCGGGCGAGCCGGTCGTACTTCTCCGGGCCCGCCTGGGAGAGGTAGACGTTCTCGAACCAGTCGGTGAGCGTCCAGCCGTCCGCCCCGCCGACGGAGACCGGCGGCACGCCGGAGTCGGAGATCGTACGGGCCGCGGCGAGGAATTCCTTCCAGGTCTTCGGCTCGGAGACCCCCGCGTTCTCGAAGGCCGTGGTGTTGTACCAGACCAGGGACTTGTTGGCGGCCTTGAAGTAGACGCCGTACTGCGTGCCGTCGTGGGCGCCGAGGTCCTGCCAGCCGCGGGAGAAGTTCTTGCCCAGCTGGGCCTTGGCCGGGCCGCCCAGCGGCTTCAGCCAGCCCTTGTCGGCGAACTGCTGGAGCGCGCCCACCTGCGGGAGCATCGCGACGTCCGGCGGCTCGCCGCCCTCGATCTTCGTCCCGAGGAAGGTGGAGATGCTGTCGCCGGTCGGCACGAAGCCGACCTGGGCACCGGTGCGCTTCTCGAACTCCTCAAGCACCGCGGTGAAGTTTTTCTGCTCCGCGCCGGTCCACACGGCCGCGACCTGGAGCTTCTCTCCGTCCAGGTTGGGGAGCCGGACCGTGGAGGCCTTCGAGCCGCCCTTCCCCGAGCCCCCGGACGAGCCGTCGCCGTCGTCGCCGCATCCCGCCGCGGTGAGGGCGAGGGCGCCCGCGGTGACGATCGCCAGCGCGGTGCGAGTGGTACGTGCCGAGCGAAGAGTTGTGCGCATGACCTGCCCCGTCTCCCCTGGGCCGGGCCACGGGGGGCCACCGTTGCGCGGACCCCGCAGACGGCGGCCGTAGGTGCTCCGTGCGTCCCGTGGCTCAGTCCTACGCCCGGAACGCGAACCCCCGCAATACCGCGTGCGGCGCCAAGTGGCCCATCGTGACCAGGATGTGACAGGGCGTCAATGCAGGCGGCGGAGATCCAAGCACCCGGATGAACGCGGCCGGCTCCGGCTGGGCGCGCAGCGCGGGAACCACCGCGTACCCGCCCGCTCCCCCGAGTTCACAGCAGCGGTGGAGCCGCCGGCGCCTGTGCCGACTGGGCCGCCCGGTGGAGGGCGCTGGCCAGCAGGGCCAGGTCCGTCGGACCGTTGCCCAGCTCCCGCACCGGCCGCCGGGTCGGCGGATCGCCCATCCGCTCCCACTCCAGGGGCACCACCGTCGGCCGCAGGGTCGCGGTCCGGGGGATGCGGCCCGTCACCCGCCCCGCCTGGAACGGGGTGACCGAACCGTCGGCGAACAGCAGCCGGCCGCGGCCCGGTGCCGGCTCCCCGGCATCGCCCCCGGCCTCCGGACGCGCCGACCCCGGCCCCTCGGCGGGCAGGATCTCCAGCGCGATGCGCAGCCCCGCCTGTTCGGCCGCGGCGGTCTCCGCCGTCCGGTCCGGACTGCCGGTCGCCGCGATCAGATGCACCCCGAGCCGGGCGCCCTCCCGGGCCACCGCCTCCAGGGCGCGCACCACCGAACCGGCCGCGGGCCGCCCGGGGCTGCCCAGCCCCGGGGCCACCAGCTCGTCGTAGTCGTCCACGAGCACCACGAGCCGCGGCAGCGCCGGGGGGTCCTCGCCCGCGGCCGCGTCCGCCGTCCGGCCCGCGCCGCCCGGTCCGGCGCCCGTCGCCGAACCGCCGCCGCGGGCGCGCAGCTTCAGCGTCCCGCTGGGCGCCGACTCCAGATCCCCGTGCCGGTCGGCCACCGGGTCAGGGTCCCGGGGGCGCCGCGGCGCGACCATCCGGTCCGCCACCGCCCGCCGGGTGTGCCAGTCGGTGAAGTCGCCGTCGCCGATCAGCTCCGCACGGCGCTTGAGCTCGGTGCCCAGGGCCTGGGCGAAGGCCCGCATCCGCACCGGGTCCGCCGCCGCCAGATATGTGGAGACGTGCGGCAGTTCGGTGCAGACCCGCAGCCCCTCGCCGCGCTCGGCACCGCCGCCGTCGACGAGGACCAGCGCCACCCGGTCCGGCCGGTCGGCGGCGGCCAGCGAGGCGGCCATCGAACGCAGCAGCTCCGTCTTGCCGCTGCCCGGACCGCCCTCCACCAGCAGATGAGGGCCGTCGGAGGCCGGATCCACGGACAGCGGTCCGTGCGGTCCGGCGCCCAGCACCGCGCAGACCCGGCCGCCCTCGGCGGGTCCGGCGTCCGCCGCCGCGGCCCACCGGGCCATCAGCGAGGCCGGGGTGGCGCGGGCCAGCCCCAGTTCGTCCAGCAGCCGCGCGGTCCGCGGCAGTGGGGCGGCCACCCGCCGGGGCCCGTCACCACCGGTGTCCGCGGCCCGCAGCGGGGCCAGCGCGCGGGCGAAGCGCTCCGCCCAGGCGGCCGACACCGCGTCCACGGTCGCCACCACACCGTTGTTCACCGGGCCCGCCGGGCCCAGGTGCATCACCCGGAGCGCGGTGGCGACATCGCCGCTGAGCAGCGCGGCCGCCCCGCACTCGGAGAACGGCGCCGACGCCTCCCGCGCCATGTTCAGCGTCACGGAGAGCGGGGACGCGGGCGACGCCGCGGGGGTCTCGGCCAGACACAGCACATGGATACCGGCCGCCGGCCCGCCCGCGGCCAGCCGCGCCGTCGTCCCGCGCAGCGCGGCCGAGCCCGGATCGCCGTCGACGATCACCAGGGTGTACGGGCCGTCGTACTCCCCGGCCGCTTCCGCGATCGCCGCGCGGTCCGCGGTGATCCAGCCGGGCCCCAGCGGTCCGTCGTCCAGCCGCCGCACCAGCTCACCGGTGCGCGCCGCTGCCTGGTCCCGGTCGTGGGCCAGCAGCAGCCGGCAGTCCTGGCCGTGCGCCGGGCGGACCTGCGGCAGCCAGCCCAGCCAGCCCCACTCCGCCAGCCGCTCCGCCGCCGGGCGCTCCCGGTCGGTGCAGATGAGGACGATCTCCAGGTCGCCCGGCGGGTGCAGGGCGGCCAGCTGTGCCACGACGGAGCGGGCGAGCCCGGTCAGCCGTGCCCGCGGCCCGGCCAGCCCCAGCGAGCCGGTCTGCCGCAGTCCGAGGGTGACCGGGGCGGCGGGGGCGCCGGGCCGGTCGGCGGTGCCGAGCCGGACGACCAGGGTGTCCGGGTGTACCGGGCCGCGCTCCCACAGCCGGGGGCCGGGGCCGAGCGCGGTCAGCAGCACCTCGGACGGGTCGGGCCACCGCTTCGCCGCGGCCTCCTCGGCGGCGGTGTCCACCGCGGGGCGGGCCGGCGGCGGCTCGGCGCCGGGGACCGCCCCGGCATCGGCCCGCGCTCCGGCCAGCCGCCGGGCCCAGGCCCCTATGCCGCGCACCCGCCGGACCTGGCGCGGGGCGCCCTCCTGCCCGGGACCGGCGAGAGAGTGCCGCCCGGGGTGGGTCGCGGCGGAGTCCGGCTGTCCGGGAAGGGCGGCGGAGGCGGGATACGGGCCGCCCGCGGCCGTGCCGGGGTGGGTGACCATCGACTCCGCGTAGCCCCAGCCCGCGACGGTGCCGTCCCCGGCCTGCGGTGCGCGGCTCCCGGGCGGGGGCACCGGTCCGGCCGGGTCCCGCCCGTCCGCGTCCTGGGCCGCCGCGCCCACGACGACCCGCAGATGGCCCTCGCCGTCCGGCCGGGCCGGCAGGGCGCCGGGCACCGGCGTACCGGCGGGCGCCGGGGGCGCTCCGACGGCCGGGCCGGGGGCGGCGACCAGCCGCAGCGCCGACTCGCCCAGCCGGAGCAGCGCCCCGGGCCGGACCGGCGCCGGGGCGCCGCCCACCGGCTCGCCGTCCAGCGCGGTGCCGTTCGTCGAGTTCAGGTCGGCGACGGTGACCCGGCCGTCGTCCGCGACGGTGACCGCGCAGTGCAGCCGGGAGACGTCCGGGTCGTCCAGGGGCACGTCCGCGTCGGCGGACCGCCCGATCCGGATCTGCCCGCCGTGCAGCAGATGGACGCCGCCCGCGTCGGGCCCCGCGACCACATGGAGCTGGGCGGGGGCGCCGGACGGCAGCACCGGGGGCCCGCCGGGGTGCCGCTCGGGCTCAGCGGGGCCGCCCAGGGAGAGCACGGCGCCGTCGGTCAGCGGCGGCTCGCCGAGGGCGCAGCGCTGGGCGTCGAGCCGCTCGGTGCCCGCGTACAGCACGACCGGGCCGGAGCCGCCGGAGGAGTCCGGGGCGCTCTCGCCGGATCGTGCGGCGCCCGCTCCGGGGGCACCCGCCTCGGCGGCGGCCCCGTCGCGGCGGCCCGGTGCCGGGGGAGTTGCGCCGGAGGAGGCGGCGACGGCGGCCGCGAGCCCGCTCGCCACCGCGGCGAGCGCGGTACCGGCAGGGGCCGTGACGAGCACGTCGCAGACCCGCGCGGCGTAACCGCCGCGTGGTCCGAGGACGGTCAGCCGAATCTGCATCGCCGTCAACGGTCCCTTCTGCCCGGCGCGCGCGACCGGGGAGGCCGGCTCCCCCGCCGTGCACAGGCACCTCAGCACGTACAGGTCACACGGCGGACGGGACCGGAGTTGCCCACCGCTTCCGTGCTCGGTGCATCCTCGCACCTGCCACCGACACTTCGCGCCGGGACCGGCGACAATCGATCTTGATTGGCCGGGCTACGGCGCAAATGTGCCGCTGTGGCCCGCGTTACGGTGTCGCCCCCGCCCGCCGGGGGGGATGGATTCCGGTTGGCGCCGTCCGCTCGGCAACCATCTGCCCGGAACGCACGTCTTCCAGTCGAGCCCGGGTCGTCGTAACCGGTCGGCATACCGTACGGCGGCATTACAGTGGGTCGAACGGGTCGCCGAGCCGTCGGGCGGCCCCGTAATTTGGACCACGATCAGGGAGCGCAGACGTGCGGCCGGTAGGCAGCAAGTACCTGCTCGAGGAGCCGCTCGGACGCGGAGCCACGGGCACCGTCTGGCGGGCGAGCCAGCGAGAGGCGGCCGGCGCCGAGGCGGCCGTTCCCGGCCAGCCGGGCGAGACCGTCGCGATCAAGGTCCTCAAGGAGGAGCTGGCCGGCGACCCGGACATCGTGATGCGCTTCCTGCGCGAGCGTTCCGTGCTGCTGCGGCTCACCCACCGCAACATCGTGCGGACCCGGGACCTGGTCGTCGAGGGCGATCTGCTGGCCCTGGTCATGGACCTGATCGACGGCCCCGACCTGCACCGCTATCTGCGGGAGAACGGCCCGTTCTCGCCGGTGGCGGCCGCGCTGCTCACCGCGCAGATCGCCGACGCGCTAGCGGCCAGCCACAGCGACGGCGTGGTGCACCGGGACCTCAAGCCCGCCAACGTCCTGCTCATGGACGCCGGCGGCGAGCTGCACCCGATGCTGACCGACTTCGGTATCGCACGGCTGGCGGACTCGCCCGGACTGACCCGCACCCAGGAGTTCGTCGGCACGCCCGCCTACGTCGCGCCGGAGTCCGCCGAGGGCCGCCCGCAGACCTCCGCCGTCGACATCTACGGCGCCGGCATCGTGCTGTACGAGCTGGTCACCGGCCGTCCGCCGTTCGCCGGCTCCACCGCGCTGGAGGTGCTCCACCGGCACCTGAGCGAGGAGCCGCGCCGCCCGAGCACGGTGCCCGAACCGCTGTGGACGGTCATCGAGCGCTGTCTGCGCAAGAACCCCGACGAGCGGCCCAGCGCCGAGAACCTCGCCCGCGGTCTGCGGGTCGTCGCCGACGGCGTGGGCGTGCACGCCTCCGCCGCCCAGGCCGAGGCCGCCCTCGGTGTGGCCGCGCTGCTGGCCCCCGACCCGGCCCCCGCGCCGGTGCCCGACTCGGGCGCCGGGGCCTCCGGCGACGCGGACCCCACCCAGGTGCTGCCGTCCGGCGCGGGCTCCTACGACCCGGCCGCCGCCACCAGCGTGCTGCCCTCCACCGGCCCGAACGCCGACCCCACCCAGGCCCTGCGGCACGGCGCCGGCCCCGGCGGTCCGAACGCGGACCCCACCCAGGCCATGCCGCCCGTCCAGGACGGCCCGCACCCGTGGCAGGGCCAGATGGCCGCCGCCCGGGACCGCAACGAGCAGACCCAGGTCCAGTACCTGGACCCGAGCGAGGACCCGCTGCGCCGCCGTCCGCCCCGGCGTCCGGCGGCGCCCCCGCCGCAGCCGTACGGCGGCCCGCAGCAGGGGCAGCAGCAGTACGGGCAGCAGGGCCAGCCGCAGGGCCGCGGCCCGGCCCAGGCGCCCTACCCGCCGCAGCAGCCCCAGCAGCAGCCGCGCCGCCGGGAGCGCCGCCCCGAGCGGCACACCCCGCCGCCCCCGCCCGCGCCGGAGCCGCGGCGCCGGGAGCCGCGCCGCAGCGCCAATCCGATGCGGATCCCCGGGCTGGGCTGCCTCAAGGGCTGCCTGTTCAGCATCCTGATGCTCGTCGTGGGCGCCTGGCTGATCTGGGAACTCACCCCCCTCCAGGACTGGATCGCCGACGGAAAGAGCTTCTGGAACGCGGCCGGGGACTGGTTCAACAGCGTCAAGGACTGGGTGTCGGAGATCAGCAAATCCTCCGGCTCCGGAGGACAGTGATTTTCCGGCCCGCCCATTCCCGGTAAGCAACCGGTAGAACCGGTAGGCATTCGTCCCGACACCGGTACGCGCCCGTCGCGTACCGGTGTTCGGCATTTCCGGACCCCGTGGCGCCATTCCCGGGAGATTTGTTCGTGACGCATCCGCCGGTCTGGAGATTTGTCGACTCCTGAGGGGTGATTTCCCGCTCAGAAGCGACGGTTGCCGTCATCCGGGGCACCCAACACCCCGGTGTCCGCGTAGTTTTGTCGCCAACGCCAGCCCCGGAGACCACGGGGCACGACACGTCGGAGCAGTCTTGGCACGGAAGATCGGCAGCCGGTACACCGCCCACCAGGTCCTGGGCCGGGGATCCGCCGGCACGGTGTGGCTCGGCGAGGGTCCCGAGGGGCCCGTCGCCATCAAGCTCCTGCGGGAGGACCTCGCCTCGGACCAGGAGCTCGTCGGGCGCTTCGTGCAGGAGCGCACCGCTCTGCTCAGCCTCTCCCACCCCCGGGTCGTCGGCGTCCGCGACCTCGTGGTGGACGGCAACGACCTCGCCCTCGTGATGGACCTCGTGCGCGGCACCGACCTGCGCACCCGGCTCGACCGCGACCGGCGCCTGGCCCCCGAGACGGCGGTCGCCATCGCCGCGGACGTGGCCGACGGCCTCACCGCGGCGCACTCCGCCGGGATCGTCCACCGCGACGTGAAGCCGGAGAACGTCCTGCTGGACGTGCAGGGCCCGGCCGGCCCCGGCGGCGCCCACCCGGCGCTGCTCACCGACTTCGGCATCGCCCGGCTCGTCGACGCGCCCAGCCGGACCAGGGCGACGAAGATCATCGGCACGCCCGACTACCTCGCACCGGAGATCGTCGAGGGCCTGCCGCCCCGCGCCTCCGTCGACATCTACGCCCTGGCGACGGTCCTCTACGAACTGCTCGCCGGATTCACCCCGTTCGGCGGCGGCTACCCCGGCGCGATCCTCCGCCGCCATGTGACGGAGACCGTGGCACCGCTGCCGGGCATCCCCGACGAGCTGTGGCAGCTCCTCGTGCAGTGCCTCGCGAAGTCCCCCGCCTCCCGGCTGCGCGCGGCGGAACTCGCCGGGCGGCTGCGGGAGCTGCTGCCCGATCTGGCCGGGATGCCCCCGCTGGACGTGGACGAGCCGGACTCCGGGGCCGAGGACCCCGACCCGGTCCACGACGAGCAGCCCCACCGGCCGCAGGACGGCCCGGAAACCCCCCGCCGGGGCGCCGTGCCCCTGGTGCACGGGGCCGCGCGGGACTCCAACCGGGACACCCACACCAGCATGCGCGTGCCCAGCGCGGACGAACTCGCGGGCGGGGCGCACGGCACCGCGCGCTTCCCCCGGGCCGCGGGGGAGCGGCGCCCGGGCTCGGCCCGCAGCCGTGCCGCCTCCGAGGCGGTGCGCCGCCGCCGGATCAGGCTGGGCGCCGTCGCGCTGGGGCTCGTCGCCGCGGCCGGGCTGGGCGGCTGGCTCGCGGCGGGCGAGGACGAGGGCGACGCCAAGCCGCCGGGCGTGGAGCGCCCGGACGGCGCCTCCTCGGCCCCCTGAGGACTCCGCGCCCTGCTCGGGGCGGCCCGGTCCCCGCCGCCGCGGACCCGCGGCGGCGGTGCGGAAGGCGACCCGGCAGCGCCCGCCGGACCGGCCCCACCAGGGGCGACGCATGCCTGGGAGCACGGCGCTCACCCGGCGCACCGGTCCTGAAGGAGCCGCACCCCTCCCGGCCCCCGGGCTCGGGTGCGGCCCGGACGGCGGGGATTCCGCGGGATCAGGGGTTCAGGGGAGGTACCGCTCGACCGCCGCGGCTCCCTTCTCGTCGAGGAGCCGCCGGGCCCGCTCGATCCGCTCGGGTGTCACATCGCGGCCGCTGAGCTTGACGAGGTCTTCGGGGTCCACCGGCCCCTCGGCACCCGTGCGCAGGTTCAGGTGCTTCGGCAGGGCGGTGGACCCGTCCTCGTGCGGTTCGGTCATGTCGACCCTCCTTCGTGCTCTGTGGGTCGTGTCAACGGAGCCATTGCTCGCGTATCACCCATTGTGGGGTGTTTTGCTGTGAGGTCCAGTGCCGGCGCATCACGGGCAGAGCTCCGCGTCACAGCCGTTAGGCTGGACCCGTGGCAGTCGTCGATGTATCCGAAGAGCTGAAGTCCCTCTCCTCGACCATGGGGTCGATCGAGGCCGTCCTGGACCTCGACACGATGAGGGCCGACATCGCCGTGCTCGAGGAGCAGGCGGCGGCCCCCTCCCTGTGGGACGACCCGGAGAACGCCCAGAAGGTCACCAGCAAGCTCTCCTATCTCCAGGGGCACCTGCGCCGTGCCGAGGAGCTGCGCGGCCGGATCGACGATCTCGAGGTCCTCTTCGAGCTCGCCGACGCCGAGGACGACGCGGACGCCCGCGCCGAGGCCGAGTCCGAGCTCGTCGCCGTGCGCAAGGCGGTCGAGGAGATGGAGGTCCGCACCCTCCTGTCCGGCGAGTACGACTCCCGTGAGGCGGTCGTCAACATCCGGGCCGAGGCGGGCGGTGTCGACGCCGCCGACTTCGCCGAGCAGCTGCAGCGGATGTACCTCCGCTGGGCCGAGCGGCACGGCTACAAGACCGACGTCTACGAGACCTCCTACGCGGAGGAGGCCGGCATCAAGTCGACCACCTTCGCCGTCCAGGCCCCGTACGCGTACGGCACCCTCTCCGTGGAGCAGGGCACCCACCGCCTCGTCCGCATCTCGCCGTTCGACAACCAGGGCCGCCGGCAGACGTCCTTCGCGGGCGTCGAGGTCCTCCCGGTCGTCGAGCAGACCGACCACATCGAGATCGACGAGTCGGAGCTGCGTGTCGACGTGTACCGCTCCTCCGGCCCGGGCGGTCAGGGCGTCAACACCACGGACTCCGCGGTGCGCCTGACCCACATCCCGACCGGCATCGTCGTCTCCTGCCAGAACGAGCGCTCGCAGATCCAGAACAAGGCGACCGCGATGAACGTCCTCCAGGCCAAGCTGCTCGAGCGGCGCCGCCAGGAGGAGCAGGCGAAGATGGACGCGCTGAAGGGCGACGGCGGCAACTCCTGGGGCAACCAGATGCGTTCGTACGTCCTGCACCCGTACCAGATGGTCAAGGACCTCCGGACGGAGTTCGAGGTCGGCAACCCGCAGTCGGTGCTCGACGGCGAGATCGACGGCTTCCTGGAGGCCGGTATCCGCTGGCGCAAGCAGCAGGAGAAGTAAGGGTTTCTTGCGCTGTGCCCCCGCCCTCGCGGGGTCATGGCGCAAGGGTCCTTGAATCCGAAAGCTTCCCGAGGCAACTGCCGCTCACCGAGTGGCGGTTGCCTTTTTCGTCACAGTCGGCCGACTTCAACGGTGGGCATTCGCTGCATAGTCGACAATGCGTGCGGAATGACCTTGACGTTGATGTGAAAAGTGGGAAAGCTGACGCGCGGCATGCCCATGACTGAGGCGCGTGCGATCGGGGGCGGGGGCGGTTTGTCCCGCCTGTTTCTTTTCTCCCCCCATGCTGCCGCTGCCCGACGCAGGGCTGCTCACTGACAAATCAGCTACTGGGGGTAGCAAGCACATGACCAAGAAAATGCGGCTGCGTGTGGCGCGGATCGCGGCCGGCGCGGTGATCGCCGCGGGTGCGTCGCTGACCGCCGCCGGCGCCGCTCAGGCCGTGGGTGTGGATGTCGAGGTCGGCGGTATCGGCGTCGGCGCGCACGCGGGCAAGAAGGGTGTGCACGCCGGAATCGACATCGGCGAGCAGCCGACGGGTGACCCCACGGGCATCCCGACGGGCGACCCGACCGGTATCCCGACGGGTGAGCCGACCGGCGAGCCCACGGGTGAGCCGACCGGCGAGCCCACGGACCCGACGGGTGAGCCCACGGACCCGACCGACCCGACCGGCGAGCCCACGGACCCGACCGACCCCACCGGTGAGCCCACGGAGCCCACCGAGGACCCGACGGACCCGACGGACCCGACCGGCGAGCCCACCGACCCGACCGAGGACCCGACCGACGGCACGGGCGGTGCCGGCAACGGCACCGGCGGTGGCGGCAACAACCCGGGCACCGACACCGGTGCGGGCGCCGGGACCGGCACCGGCACGGACACCGACAGCGTCGGCTCGCAGCCCGTCCAGCAGGGTGAGGCCAAGGAGGAGCTCGCCGAGACCGGCGCCTCCGAGACCACGTTCCTGCTGATCGGCGCCGCGACCATGATCGCGGGCGGCATCGGCTTCCGCATGCTGCCGCGCCTGATCACCCGTGGCGGCGGCGCCGCCGCG
>NZ_JBYITE010000071.1:0-26042 GCF_057709105.1 Streptomyces sp. bgisy100 | reverse complement strand
GGGAACACTACACGACACCTCTGGGCCTCACAAACCTGTGGCGGAGCTCCGCGCACCGCCGTACAGTCGCGCCCATGACGCATGCGCACACCCAACTGTGGTGGGCCGCCTGACGGCGGCCGACCTGCGCATGCACCGACATACGGCCGCCGCTTCCGGCGGCCGTTCGCGTTTTCCGCACTCTGCGTCACGCACCGGCCCCCGGCGGGCGGCGGTCCCGAGACAACGGGAGACGACAGAGATGACACGGACACGGGTCTTCAGTGGGGTCAAGCCCACCGGGCATCTGACGCTGGGCAACTACCTGGGGGCCATCCGGGGGTGGGCCGAGGTGGACCAGCACCGGACCGACGCCCTCTTCTGCGTGGTCGATCTGCACGCGCTGACCGTGGACCACGACCCGGCCCGGGTCCGGAGGCTGAGCCGGCAGGCCGCGACGCTCCTCCTCGCCTCGGGACTCGATCCCGAGCTGTGCACCCTGTTCGTCCAGAGCCATGTCGACGAACACACCCGGCTCGCCTACCTCCTGGAGTGCACCGCCACCGACGGGGAGATGCGACGGATGATCCAGTACAAGGAGAAGGCCGCCCGCGAGCGGGCCGGGCAGAGCGGGGTCAGGCTGTCGCTGCTGACCTACCCCGCGCTGATGGCGGCGGACATCCTGGCCCATGGGGCCGAGGAGGTCCCGGTGGGGGACGACCAGGTGCAGCACGTCGAGCTGACGCGGGTGCTGGCCCGGCGGTTCAACGACCGGTACGGGCGGGTGTTCACCGTGCCCCGGGCCACGCGCCCCACGGTCGCGGCCCGGGTCATGGATCTGCGCGACCCCACCACCAAGATGGGCAAGTCGCACGCCGATACGGCGGGCATCGTCTATCTGCTCGACGAGCCGGACACGGTGCGCCGGAAGGTGATGCGCGCGGTGACGGACTCCGGGAGCGAGGTCGTGTACGACCGGGAGACGCGTCCGGGCCTGGCGAATCTGCTGGAGGTGCTGGCCGCCTGCACGGGCGGCCGGCCGGAGGACCTGGCCGGGGAGTTCGCCTCGTACGGCACGTTGAAGAAGACCGTCGCGGAGGCCGTGGTGGAGGTGCTGCGTCCCGTGCAGGAGCGGCACGCGGAGCTGAGCGCCGACCCCGGGTACGTGGACGGGGTGCTGAAGGACGGAGCCGAGCGGGCGCGGGGCCGGTCCCGGACGGTCGTGGACGCGGCCTACCGGGCAATGGGGCTGCTGCCCGCGGCCTGAGGAGCCTCTTCCCCGCGGGCACCCGGGCTCGGTGGCCGGGAACCGGGGCGCCCTGTTCCCCACAGGCACCCGAACTCGGTGACCTGGGGCCGGGGCCCGGGGCGCCCTGCCGTACGGGCACGCGGTCCGTGGGCGGCGACGGTGCCGTGGCCGGGTCGGTGTCCGGCTGTGGTGCTCCGTTGGTCCCCCGCCGCTGCCGCCCGTACCCCTCCGCCCCATGGCCACTGCCCGTACCCGGCCGGTCGGTTACGGGCAGTGGTGGGGCCGGTGGCTGGTTCAGCCGTTGCCGGAGGCGAGTTCGCGGCTCCGGTCGCGGGCCGCCTCCAGGGCGGAGAGCAGCGCGGCGCGGACGCCGTGCCGTTCGAGCTCGCGGATGGCGTTGATGGTGGTGCCCGCCGGCGAGGTCACCGCCTCGCGGAGCTTGACCGGGTGCTCCCCGCTGTCCCGGAGCATCACGGCGGCGCCGATCGCCGCCTGGACGATCAGGTCGTGGGCCTTGTCGCGGGGCAGGCCGAGCAGGATGCCCGCGTCGGTCATGGCCTCGACCAGGAAGTAGAAGTAAGCGGGCCCCGATCCGGAGAGGGCGGTGGCCGCGTCCTGCTGAGCCTCGGGGACGCGCAGCGTCTTGCCGACGCCACCGAAGATCTCCTCGGCGTGGGCGAGGTGTTCCGCGGTGGCGTGGCTGCCCGCCGAGATGACGGACATGGCCTCGTCGACCAGGGCGGGGGTGTTGGTCATGACACGGACCACGGGCGTGCCGGGGGCGAGCCGCTCCTCGAAGAAGCCGGTGGGGATGCCCGCGGCGCCGCTGATGACCAGCCGGTCGGACGGGACGTGCGGCACGAGCTCGTCGAGCAGCACCCCCATGTCCTGGGGCTTCACGGTGAGGATGAGGGTGTCGGCCTGCTTCGCCGCCTCGGGGTTCGAGACGGACTCCACGCCGTAGCGGCTGCGGAGCTCTTCGGCGCGTTCCGGACGGCGTGCGGTCACCAGCAGGTCGGACGGGGACCAGCCGCCGCGGATCATTCCGCTGAGCAGGGCTTCGCCGATCTTTCCGGTGCCGAGGACGGCGACCTTCTGCGTCATGGGGGCGTTCACCTCATCGGGGATACGGGTTGCCGCGCGCCCTCGGGCACGAATGCGGACGCGCGGGTGGTGCGGGCTCCATCCTGGCACCGGTCGTGGGCCGGTGCCGGGTCGTACCAGCTTGTGGGAAGGGCCGGGGTGCTGTTGGCGGGTGTCGCCGTAGCGGCTGCGGGGCGGGAGCCGGCCCACGGTTGCGCCGGGCCGGGACGGGGCCTGTCCGGTAGCCACTGGTCAGCGCGGGCGCCGCGCCCGTCGGCCGCCGTCGTGGGCCGTCCGGATCGGGCGGATCCGGTGGATCGGGTGGCCCGGGCCCAGCGGGCCCAGCGGGTCCAGCGGGTGGAGCGGGCGGAGCGGGTCGGTCAGACGGTGCGCCGGCGGAGCGTGGCCGCGCCCAGGGCGAGCACCAGCAGCGCGCTGCCGGCGACGACCGCCGCGTCGCGGACGAAGTCACCGGTCACCGAGGAGTGGCGGAGCACCTCGTTCATCCCGTCCACGGCGTAGGACATGGGCAGCACGTCGGAGACCGCCTCCAGCACGGGCTGCATGGTGTCCCGGGGTGCGAAGAGTCCGCACAGCAGGAGCTGCGGGAAGATCACCGCGGGCATGAACTGCACCGCCTGGAACTCACTGGCCGCGAAGGCGCTGACGAACAGCCCCAGTCCGACGGTCGGCTCGTCGAGCACGAGGAGTTCGGGGCGGCCGAGCAGCGCCACGGCGAGGGAGACGCGGGAGCGCTGTCCGCCGGAGAGGGTGCCGGCCAGGGCGTCGGCGTGGTCGCCGAGATCGACCTCGGCGAGCGCCCGGTCGACCTCGGCGCGCCGCTCGGTACGGCCCTGGCGGGGGTCGAGAACGGCCGCGTAGTAGTCGAGGTTCTGACGGGCGGTGAGGTCGGCGTAGACGGACGGGGCCTGGGTGACGTAGCCGACGCGGGACCGCAGGGGTGCCGCGCCGGCCGGGTGGCCGAGGACGTCGAGGGTGCCGGTGACCTTGGCCTGGGTGCCGGCGACGGCGCGCATCAGGGTCGACTTTCCGCAGCCGCTGGGGCCGAGCAGGCCGGTGACCCCGCCGCGGGGGATGTCGAAGTCGAGGGTGTCGAGGACGGTGCGGCCGCCGCGGACGACGCTGAGGCCGCGGGCCCGGATGGCGGGCCCCCCGGGTTTATTCATCATGCGATGAATAATGCTGTCGGAGGTGGCTCGCGTCAAGGGGCCGGGAGGGTGCGGAATCGTTTGCTCCGGCGCTGCTTCGTGCGGCTGTCGGCATCGGCCCGGCGCTGCTTCGTGGGCCTTGCGGGCCTCGGCCGGCCCACGGGTCCCGGCATGACCGGCCCGCTCGCCCGGCCACGGGCCCGCCCGTCCGCCTCGGCCGGCGCGCCCCGCATCAGCCGGCGCGGTGCGGTGCGGCGCGGCACGGCGCGGCGCGGCACGGCGCGGCGCGGCACGGCGCGGCACGGCGCGGCACGGCGCGGCACGGTGCGGCACGGTGCGGCACGGTGCGGCAAGGCGCGGTGCGGCAAGGCTCAGTCGGGCCCGGCCCACCCGGGCGACGGCCGCCGCCCTTCCGTGCCGTTCCGTCTTCCCATGCCGTTCGGATCGCGCCTTCCCGTGCTGCCCGGCGCCGGAGCCGTAGGGTCGGCACCGGCGCATCCCGCGCATCCGTCCCCGGGGATCGAGAGATCCGGTGACGAGAGATGGTGATCCGTGGAAGGTCCCTCGCCGGCCCGTTCGCCGGCCGCCGCCCGCCGCGGCGCGGCCCCGCTCGGCGCCCTCCTGGCGCTGCTCTCCTGCCTGGCACTGTCCGCGTGCGCCTCCGGACCGGGGCAGGGCGCCGCCACCGGCGCGGACGGCGTCGGGGATCCGATCTTCCCCCGGCTGGGGAACCGCGGCTACGACGTCGCGCACTACGCGCTCCGTCTGGACTACGACGTGGAGCGCCGCAGGCTCGACGGGACGGCCGGCATCACCGCCACGGCCGCGGCCGAGCTGCGCAGCTTCAGCCTGGACCTGGCCGGACTGACCGTCCGCGAGGTGACCGTCGACGGCCGGCGGGCCACGGCGCGGCGCACCACGGACAAGCTGGTCGTCCGGCCGGAGAGCCCGGTGCGCAAAGGCGCGGTCTTCCGTACGAGGGTCGACTACGACGGCACGCCGCGGACGCTCGTCGACCCCGACGGCTCGACCGAGGGCTGGGTGCCGACGGACGACGGGGCCCTGGTGGTGGGCGAGCCCGCCGGCTCCATGACCTGGTTCCCCGGCAACAACCACCCCAGCGACAAGGCCGCCTACGACTTCGCGATCACCGTCCCCGAGGGCTGGACCGCCCTGGCCAACGGGGAGCTCCGGGACAGCCGGACCCGCGCCGGCCGCACCACGTTCCGCTGGCACAGCGGCGAGCCGATGGCCGGCTACCTCGCCACCGCCACGGTCGGGAAGTTCGAGGTGACCCGGTCGACGACGAGAAGCGGGCTGCCGCTGCTGGTCGCCGTGGACCCGCGGGTCGCGAAGCGGAGCGCCGGGCCGCTGAGCGGGATGGCCCGGATGCTGGAGTGGGAGAGCGGGCTGTTCGGCCCGTACCCCTTCTCCTCCGCGGGCGCGATCGTGGACCACGAGCCGAAGGACGTGGACTACGCGCTGGAGGTCCAGACCAAGCCCGTCTATCCGGACGCCCCGGACCGCCTGACGGTCCTCCACGAGCTGGCGCACCAGTGGTTCGGCAATTCGGTGACCCCGAAGACCTGGCGCGACATGTGGCTCAACGAGGGCTTCGCCACCTACGCGGAGTGGCTGTGGACCGAGCAGCACGGCGGGGACTCGGCGCAGCGGACCTTCGACAAGACGTACGCCAAGGGGGAGGACGACCCGGTGTGGGAGTTCCCGCCCGGCGATCCGGGCACGGCGGAGAACATCTCGGACGACCCGGTCTACGAGCGCGGCGCGATGGTGCTGCACGAGCTGCGGAAGACGGTCGGCGACCGGACGTTCTTCCGGATCCTCAAGGGCTGGGCGACGACGTACCGGCACCGGAACGCCGACTCCCACGACTTCATCGCGTTCTGCGAGAAGGAGGCGGGCAGGGATCTGGGCGGGCTGTTCGCGGCCTGGCTGTACGGGGAGGGCCGCCCGGCACGGGCCTCATCGCCGTGAGGGGGCCTTCCTGGGGAGACCTGAGGGACTCGAAGACACCGGCGGGCCACGGGCGGAACGGCGTTGCCCGGGACATCCGCCGGATCAGCCGCGCTTGCGCCGCTTCGCCGAGCCGCGGGCGGCCGGGTTGCCCGCCCGGGCCGCGCGCCGGCGCTCGTGCAGCTCGCACTCCCGCTCGTACTCGGCGCGGTGCAGCTTCTCCCCCGGGGCCTCGACGAAGGCGCGGCAGAACCAGGCGAGCAGCACGCCGATGAAGCCGATCATGCGGACGCTCTGCAGGGAGCGTTCCACGGAGGCGTCGGTGGCCGGGTCCGGGCGGCGGGTGAAGCCCTCCCAGGCGCGCCGGAAGGCGAGCGCGTTGCACGCGGCGAACATCACGACCACCAGCATGCTGACGAAGCCGCCGACCGCGGCGATGCTCAGCCCCTCGTATCCGAGGCGCAGCACGAAGGCACCGGCCGCGGCCGCCGCCAGGGCGCCGACGGCGACGCCGACGCGCCGCAGCCCGTAGGCCCCGTCGTGGTGCACCCAGGTCGTCCCGAAGAACCGGATCGGCTCGGGCCGGGGGGCGGCGGGCTGCTGCGTCTCACTCATGCCGTCGATTATGGCCCGGCCCGGCCGGCGCCCGGCGGTACGGGCCCGGCGATACAGGCCCGGCGGTACGGGCCCGGTGCCCGGGAGCCCCGGTCACCGGGCGGCCCGGCCGTCAGCCGAGCTTGCTCACGTCCCGCACCGCGCCCTTGTCCGCGCTGGTCGCCATCGCCGCGTAGGCGCGCAGGGCCTGGGAGACCTTGCGCTCACGGTTGACCGGGCGGTAGCCGCCGACCTTCTCCAGCAGGGCGGCGCGGCGGGCGGCCAGCTCCTCCTCGGAGACCTCGAGCTCGATGGCGCGGCCCGGGATGTCGATCCGGATCAGGTCGCCGTCCTCGACGAGCGCGATCGTGCCGCCGGACGCCGCCTCGGGGGAGGCGTGGCCGATCGACAGGCCCGACGTGCCGCCGGAGAACCGGCCGTCGGTGATGAGTGCGCACTTCGTGCCCAGGCCGCGGCCCTTGAGGAAGGAGGTGGGGTAGAGCATCTCCTGCATGCCCGGTCCGCCCTGCGGCCCCTCGTAGCGGATGACGACGACGTCGCCCTCCTTCACCCGCTTGTTCAGGATCGCGTCGACGGCCTCGTCCTGGGACTCGCACACCACGGCCGGGCCCTCGAAGGTCCAGATGGACTCGTCGACGCCGGCGGTCTTCACGACGCAGCCGTCCTCGGCGAGGTTGCCGTGCAGGATGGCGAGGCCGCCCTCGGTGGAGTAGGCGTGCTCGATGTCGCGGATGCAGCCGCCCGCAGCGTCGGTGTCCAGCGTGTCCCACCGCTCGGACTGCGAGAAGGCGGTGGCGGAACGGACGCAGCCGGGCGCCGCGTGGAACATCTCGACGGCCTCCGCGGACGGCGAACCGCCGCGGATGTCCCAGGTCTTCAGCCAGTCGTCGAGGGAACCGCTGTGCACGGTGTGCACGGCGTCGTTGAGCAGGCCCGCCCGGTAGAGCTCGCCGAGGATCGCGGGGATGCCGCCGGCCCGGTGGACGTCCTCCATGTAGTACGTGCCGTTCGGCGCCACCTTGGACAGGCACGGCATGCGGCGCGACAGGTCGTCGATGTCGGGCATGGTGAAGTCCAGGCCGGCTTCCTGGGCGGCCGCGAGCAGGTGGAGGATCGTGTTGGTCGAGCCGCCCATGGCGATGTCCAGCGCCATGGCGTTCTCGAACGCGGCACGGGAGCCGACGGTGCGCGGCAGCACCGTCTCGTCGTCCTGCTCGTAGTAGCGCCGGGTGATGTCGACGACCGTGCGGCCCGCGGCCTGGTACAGCGCCTTGCGGGCGGTGTGGGTGGCCAGCACGGAGCCGTTGCCGGGCAGCGACAGGCCGATCGCCTCGGTGAGGCAGTTCATGGAGTTCGCGGTGAACATGCCGGAACACGAACCGCAGGTGGGACAGGCGTTCTCCTCGATGAGCGCCATGTCCTGGTCCGAGACCGCGTCGTTCGCCGAGTCGGCGATGGCGGAGATCAGGTCCAGCTTGCGGACGGTGCCGTCGACCAGCGTCGCCGTGCCGGACTCCATCGGGCCGCCGGAGACGAAGACCGTCGGGATGTTGAGGCGCATGGCGGCCATCAGCATGCCCGGCGTGATCTTGTCGCAGTTGGAGATGCAGATCAGCGCGTCGGCGCAGTGCGCCTCCGTCATGTACTCGACGGAGTCCGCGATCAGGTCCCGGGAGGGCAGGGAGTAGAGCATCCCGCCGTGGCCCATGGCGATGCCGTCGTCCACCGCGATGGTGTTGAACTCCCGCGGAACCCCGCCGGCCTCCTGGATCGCCTCGGAGACGATCCGGCCGACCGGCTGGAGGTGGGTGTGCCCCGGCACGAACTCGGTGAAGCTGTTGGCCACCGCGATGATGGGCTTGCCGAAGTCCTCGCGCGCTACGCCGGCGGCGCGAAGAAGGGCACGGGCGCCCGCCATGTTGCGTCCGTGGGTGACGGTGCGGGACCTCAGCTCTGGCACGGGTGGTCACTCCCTCTGGGGGTTCTCCGGTCTGCGGCGCTCACGCGCTTCGGCGTCCGGCCGCCCGGCTACGGCGCCGGGACCATACGAGCCTACGCCCCGAGGCCAGGATCCGGACAGCTTGTCCGCAATGCGGGACGCTCGTCTCACCCTCCCGGGGCCTCCGCCGCGGGATCCGGCGCCCGGCCGGCCACGGAAGGTACCTCCACCGCTACGGCATCCTGCGCGCCCCCGGGGGGACCATGCGCCCGGGACCGCGGTCCGCCGCTGGTGACCGCGGCCCGCCGCGCGGCGAATCAGTCCTCGGTGAGATAGCGCTGAAGCGTCGGGGCGACCTTGGCGATGATCTCCTCGATGTCCGCGGAGGCGAGCGGTTCGACCCGGAGCACGTACCGCAGGATCGCGATCCCGACCATCTGCGACGCCGCCAGCTCGGCGCGGAGCTCCGGGTCCGGAACGGCGAGCTCCCCCGCGACCCGCCCCAGCAGCCGGCGCAGCACGAACCCGCGCAGCACGCTCGCCGCCGCGTCGTGGGTGAGCGCGGAGCGGATGACCGCCAGCAGCGGGGCCCGGGTGGCCGGGTTCTCCCAGATCCCGAAGAAGTAGCGGGCCAGCCGCTCGCCGATGTCCTCGGTGCCCTCGGCCAGCACATCGGGCACGCTCAGCGCGGGTTCGAAGGACAGCTCGATGGCGGCGGCGAAGATCTGCTGCTTGGTGCCGAAGTAGTGGTGGACGAGGGCCGAGTCCACCCCGGCGGCCTTGGCGATGCTCCGGACGGAGGTCTTGTCGTACCCGCTCGCCGCGAACTCGGTCCGGGCCGCGGCCAGGATCCGGTCCCTGGTTCCGGGGCCGTCGCCGGTGTCCGTACGGCTCGGCCTGCCGCGCCTCCGGGGCTTCGGCGCGTCCGCCGCGCCCTCCGCCGGCGGGCCGCCGGGCCCGGCGCCGCTCCCGTTCCCCGCGCCCTTCCCGTCGCCGGTCACCGCGCTCCCCCGCCGGTCCGTGCCCCCGTGCCGCCGTTCACGTCCTGCCGTTCACTTCCGGCCGGCCCGCGCCGACGAGGCCAGGTGCAGCCGGGTGAAGGCCAGCGCCTCCGCCAGGTCCGCCTCCCGCTCGGCGGCCGACATCGCCCGCCGGGTGTTGACCTCGACGACGACATGGCCGGTGAATCCGCTCCCGGCCAATCGTTCCAGCAGCGCGGCACAGGGCTGGCTGCCGCGCCCCGGCACCAGGTGCTCGTCCTTGTTGGAGCCGTTGCCGTCCGCGAGATGGATGTGGGCGAGCCGGTCCCCCATCCGGTCGACCATGTCCAGCGCGTCGTTGCGCGCCGTCGCCGTGTGCGACAGATCGACCGTGAAGTGCCGGTAGTCGTCCTTGGTGACGTCCCAGTCCGGGGCGTAGGCGAGCATTTCGCGGTCCCGGTAGCGCCAGGGATACATGTTCTCGACCGCGAACCGGACGTCCGTCTCGTCCGCCATCCGCCAGATTCCGTTCACGAAGTCCCGGGCGTAGTTGCGCTGCCACCGGAACGGCGGGTGCACGACGACCGTGGACGCCCCCAGCTGCTCCGCGGCCGACCTCGCCCGCTGGAGCTTCACCCACGGGTCGGTGGACCACACCCGCTGGGTGATCAGCAGACAGGGCGCGTGCACGGCCAGGATCGGGACCCCGTGGTAGTCGGAGAGCCGGCGCAGCGCGCCGATGTCCTGACTGACCGGATCGGTCCAGACCATGATCTCGACACCGTCGTAGCCCAGGCGCCCGGCGATCTCGAAAGCGGTCGCCGTGGACTCCGGGTACACGGACGCGGTCGACAGGGCGACCTTCGCTTCCGGGATGCGCACCGCTGGTTGAGCCACGGGAGACAGCGTACGGCGTGTGCGGGACGGATTACCGGGCCACCCCGCGATCGGCGGGGAGACCCGGGTCACCCCGGGGGCAGGTGGTCCAGCCGCCGGAGGATGACTCCCTCGCGCAGCGCCCAGGGGCAGATCTCCAGCTCCTCCACGCCGAACAGGTCCATCGCGGCCTCCGCCACGAGCGCCCCGGCGAGCAGCTGGGAGGCCCGGCCCTCGGACACCCCGGGCAGCTCGCAGCGCTCCTCCACGGTCATGGCGGACAGCCGCGGAACCCACTCCTCCAGCGCCTTCCGGGTCAGCACCCGCTCGACGTAGAGCCCCTCGGCGGAGCGGGCCGCGCCGGCGATCCGCGCCAGCTGCTTGAAGGTCTTGGAGGTGGCGACGACGTGGTCCGGCGGGCCGAACCGGGTGAACTCGTGCACGATCCTGGCGATCTCGGCCCGGATGTGCCGCCGGAGCGCCTTGACGTCGCTCGGCTCCGGCGGGTCGCCCGGCAGCCAGGAGCCGGTGAGCCGGCCGGCGCCCAGCGGCAGCGACACCTCGCGGTCCGGCTCCTCGTCCAGCCCGTAGGCGATCTCCAGCGAGCCGCCCCCGATGTCCAGGACCAGCAGCCGCCCGGCCGACCAGCCGAACCAGCGCCGCGCGGCCAGGAAGGTGAGCCGGGCCTCCTCGTCCCCGGTCAGCACGGCCAGGTCGACCCCGGTCTCCTCGGTGACCCGCGCGATGACGGCCTCGGCGTTGGATGCCTCACGGACGGCGGAGGTCGCGAACGGCAGCACCGCTTCGACGCCCTTGTCCTCGGCCGCCTGGAGCGCGTCGGAGATCGTGGCGATCAGCCGGTCGACGCCCTGCTCGCCGATCGCGCCGTCCTCGTCGAGGAGTTCGGCGAGCCGCAGCTCCGCCTTGTGGGAGTGGGCGGGGAGCGGGCGGGCGCCCGGGTGCGCGTCCACCACGAGCAGATGAACCGTATTCGAACCCACGTCGAGGACACCGAGTCTCATACGGTGCACGCTACTGCGGCGCGTGACGGGTCATGAACGCGCCTCCGCACGCTTACGCTGGTGACGTGGGTAAGACGAAAAAGGCCAAGCCGGACGAAATGGCCGATGCCACCGGCCCCACCCCTCCGGACGACGAGGTGGGGCTGGACTTCACGCGCGCCTGGGTCGAGTTCCCGGACCCGGAGGACGACGAACAGCTCTTCCGCTGCGATCTGACCTGGCTGACCTCGCGCTGGAACTGCATCTTCGGCCAGGGCTGCCAGGGCATCCAGGCGGGGCGGGCGGCCGACGGCTGCTGCACGCTGGGCGCGCACTTCTCCGACGAGGAGGACGAGCAGCGGGTGGCCGGGCATGCGGCCCGCCTGACGCCGGACATCTGGCAGTTCCATGACATCGGCACGGCCTCCGGCTGGGTCGAGGAGGACGAGGACGGGGAGCGCCAGACCCGACGCTGGAAGGGCTCCTGCATCTTCCAGAACCGGCCGGGCTTCCCGGGCGGCGAGGGCTGCTCGCTGCACATCCTGGCGCTGCGCGAGGGCCGCGAACCGCTGGAGACCAAGCCGGACGTCTGCTGGCAGCTGCCGGTCCGGCGGACGTACGAGTGGGTCGACCGGCCCGACGACACCCAGGTGCTGGTGATCTCGATCGGCGAGTACGACCGGCGCGGCTGGGGCAGCGGCGGCCACGATCTGCACTGGTGGTGCACGTCGGCCACCTCGGCGCACGGCGCGGGCGACCCGGTGTACGTCTCCTACCGGCCGGAACTCACCGAGCTGATGGGCAAGGGCGCCTACGACCGGCTGGTCGACCTCTGCGAGCAGCGGCTCGCCGCCCAGCTCCCGATGGCCCCGCACCCGGCGGACCCGGCCTGACGCCGTACGGCTCCCGGGCGGGCCGGGAGGCCCTGGCGACCCGGGCGGAGTGACGGTACGGGGCGCGGGGCGGGGGCCCGGCGGCTAGGGCCGGGGCGGACGGTGTGGCGGCGGGGTCCGAACCGGTCCTGGCGATGTGACGACGGGAGTCCGTGCCGGACCCTGCGACGTGATGGCGGGAGTCCGAACCGGCCCTGGCGATGCGACGGCGAGGGTTTGCACCGGACCCGGCGACGTAACGGCGAGAGTCCGCACCGGACACCACGACCTCACGGCGGAAGTCCGCACCGGATACGACGACGTGACAACGGGAATCCGCATCGCTCCGGACGACCGTCACTCCGACGGGACGGCGGTGGCGCTGCCGCTCTGTGACGCGGTGCCGCCGCTTTCCGACGGCTCCTCGGGAGCCGACGGCCCCGGTGGGGTCGGCGTCGGGGACGGCTCGGAAGGCGTCGGGGTGGTGGTCGGCCCGGGAGTCGTCCCGCGGCCCTCGATGGCCACCACCGCTCCGGCGGGAGCCACCGACACCCGCGCGGTCCACGGCCCGGCCGGCTCCCGGTCGTGGTCCACCATCGCGGTGATCGTCACCGACTCCCCGGGGCGCAGCAGGCCCGCCGTCAGGCTCAGGCGCAGCCAGAGGGCGTCGGTCGAGGCGGACCAGCGGACCGGCGAGCCGCCCGACGCGGTCAGCGTGATCAGCGTCGTACCGCCGCTCGGCTGCGCGGCGACCGTCAGCCGGCCCGGCCCCTTCGCCACCGGCCCGCCCGGGGGCGCCAGGGCCCCGCTGCCCGTCCGGGTGGTCCCGGACGGCAGGGACGACCAGGAGGAACGGGCCGTCGGCGTGCCCCGGCCGCGGTGCCCGGCGGAGTGCCGTTCGCCGTTCCTGTCCACGACCTCCACCGACACGTCCGGGGACCTGCCGCCCGTGCGGAACCCGGCCTCCGGACCCGCCTCGGCGTTGCCCGCCTCCTCGTACGGGTGGGCGGAGAGCCCGCCGGGGCCCGCGTCGGCCGCGGTCACCGAGCCCGTCTCCCGGCCCTCGCCGGTGACCGGCGCCTGCTGGTAGGCCGCCCACAGCGCGAGGAGCGGCGCGGCGACCACGGTCGCGACCACGGCCGTCGTCACGGCCCGGCTGCGCATCCGGCGCCGCCGGGCGACCCGGTCCTTGGGGTCCATCGGGAACCCGCTGCGGTGGTAGCGCGGCCCGGTCCGCCCGATGGCCCGGCCCCCGCGACGGGTGCGCGCCATCGCGGCGTATGCGGCGGCCCGCGGCGCCTCGAGCACCGGCAGGGTTCCGGGCTCGGCTGTGCTGCCGGGCCAGGGGCCGCGCGCGGTCGCGCGCTCGGCGGTGCGCCGGCAGTCGGGGCAGTCGTCGACGTGCCGTACGAGCTCCCGGCGGAGCGCGGCCCCGAGCAGCACCTGGCTGTCCCCGGTGAGCCGGGCCACGACGGGACAGTTTCCGCGCTCCACGACGACGAGTGCGGCACGGGTCCGCTCCACTTCGCAGGCGGCGCTCGACAGCAGCGCACGGGCGGCGTCGGGCTCCAGCCCGAGGACGGCGGCGACCTCGTCCGGCGGCAGCTGGTGCCGGACCGCGAGTTCGAGCGCTTCCCGCTGCTCGGGCGTGGTGCCCGCGGCCTCCGGCCAGGCGAGAGCGGCGAGTTCCCGGCGGTGCCGGGAGGCGGCGGTCTCGGACGGATCGGCGGCACCGGACGGTTCGGGCGTACCGAGCGGTTCGGGGACACCGGATGCTTCAGGTGTACCGGGCGGCGCCTGGGCCCCGGGAGCAGAGGGGGCGGGCCTCCGCTCCGACGGTGCGGGGGACTTCGGCGCGGCCCCTTTCGAGGCGGGCACTTTTGGGGAGGGCACTTTTGGGGAGGGCGCTTTCGAGGCCGACGCCTTCGGGGCCGACGGCTGCGGGGCCGACGGCTGCGAACCGGATGCCTTCGGTGCGGAGGGGCCCGGTGCGGAGGGGCCCGGTGCGGAGGGGCCCGGTGCGGAGGGGCCCGGCACGAAGGGTGCCGGCGCGGAGGGGTTCGCGGCGGGGGGCTTCGCGACAGAGGGAGCAGAGGGCTTCGGGGCGGCGGGCTTCGCAGCGGACTTCGGGGCCGGCTTCGGAACGGAGGCGCCCGGCCCCGAGCCACCGGACCACGGAGCGCCCGGCCGCGCGCCGCCCGGCTGCCGGGCGGCCGATTGCGAGGTGCCCGATGGCCGGGTGTCCGGCCGCGGGGCTTCCGGGAGGGGCGCTGGAGCCGGTGCGCCGCCCGTGCGGCGCTGCTCGGCGAGGCGTTGCAGACAGGCCCAGCGGGCGAGGGCGTAGAGCCAGGACCGGTACTGCGTGCCGTCGGCCGGGCGGCGCCCGTCCTGTACTTGGGCGAGCGCCATGACGTCGCCGAGCACGGTGGTCGCCGCCTCGTGTTCGCAGAGCACGGACAGGCAGTAGGTGAACAGGCCGTCCAGATGGGGCTCGTAGCGGGCGGTGAGCTGCTGCGGGTGCCGCTCGGGCGCGGCCCCCGGGGCAGGGCGCTCCGCCTCCGGAGCGGAAACGGACCCCGAACTGCCCGCGGAGCTGCCCGTGGAGCCATCCCCCGAGGCGCCGCCGCCCCGGGTGCTGCCACCCGAGGCTCCGCCACCCGGGGCGCCGCTGTCCGCAGTAGGGCCGCCCGTGGAGCTGCTGCCCGGGGTGCCCTGCGCGGAGCTCTGCGCACGGCGTTGCGCCCGGTGTGCGCCGGTGGTGTGCGTGGGCTTTCCGCGCCTGCTGCTCATCATCCGGCGACGGTAGGCGGATGATGGCGGGCCGCTCGGACCACTTGGGCAGATTTAACCCCATCGGGTGACCATGTCACTCAAAGGGGGACACGCGCTCCTCTTGCACGGCCGCGGCTCTGCTATAAGCCGTCGCGCGCGAATGATTCGGCGCATGCGACCGCCCTTCTCGGCCCGTTCGCCCACCCGCTCCGCCGGCCCGGTCCGCCCGCTCGGCGCACCCGGGCGCCCGGGGCGCCACCGCTCGCCTGCGTCCGGGCACCGCGCCGCCCCGTGCGCCGTACTCCGCCGCCCCGCACCCCCATGTCGTACCCCACCGCTACGGTGAACCGCATGGCTGCCCGCACCTCCCGTTCGTCCGCCAAGGACCGTCCCTCCTACCGCTGCACCGAGTGCGGCTGGACCACCGCCAAGTGGCTCGGCCGCTGCCCGGAGTGCCAGGCGTGGGGCACGGTCGAGGAGTTCGGCGGCGCGCCCGCGGTCCGTACCACCGCGCCCGGCCGCGTCACCTCGGCCGCGCTGCCGATCGGCCAGGTCGACGGCCGCCAGGCCACCGCCCGCAGCACGGGGGTGGCCGAACTGGACCGGGTGCTGGGCGGCGGGCTCGTCCCCGGCGCCGTCGTGCTGCTCGCCGGGGAACCGGGCGTCGGCAAGTCCACGCTGCTCCTGGACGTCGCCGCGAAGGCCGCCTCCGACGAGCGGCGCACCCTCTACGTGACCGGTGAGGAGTCGGCGAGCCAGGTCCGGCTGCGCGCCGACCGGATCGGGGCGCTCAACGACCACCTCTACCTCGCCGCCGAGACCGACCTCTCCGCCGTCCTCGGCCATCTCGACACCGTCAAGCCGTCCCTGCTCGTCCTGGACTCGGTGCAGACCGTGGCCTCCCCCGAGATCGACGGGGCGCCCGGCGGCATGGCCCAGGTCCGGGAGGTCGCCGGAGCGCTGATCCGCGCCTCCAAGGAGCGCGGCATGTCGACCCTCCTGGTCGGCCATGTGACCAAGGACGGCGCCATCGCCGGCCCGCGGCTGCTGGAGCATCTGGTGGACGTGGTGCTGCACTTCGAGGGCGACCGGCACGCCCGGCTGCGCCTGGTCCGGGGCGTGAAGAACCGCTACGGCGCGACCGACGAGGTCGGCTGCTTCGAGCTGCACGACGAGGGCATCACCGGCCTCGCCGACCCGTCGGGCCTCTTCCTGACCCGCCGGGCCGAGCCGGTGCCCGGGACCTGTCTCACCGTCACCCTGGAGGGCCGCCGCCCGCTCGTGGCCGAGGTCCAGGCGCTCACCGTCGACTCGCAGATCCCCTCGCCGCGCCGGACCACCTCGGGTCTGGAGACCTCCCGGGTCTCGATGATGCTGGCCGTCCTGGAGCAGCGGGGCAAGATCTCCCAGCTCGGCAAGCGGGACATCTACAGCGCCACGGTCGGCGGGGTGAAGCTGTCCGAGCCGGCCGCCGACCTGGCCGTGGCGCTCGCCCTGGCCAGCGCCGCGAGCGACACACCGCTGCCGAAGAACCTCGTCGCGATCGGCGAGGTCGGCCTGGCGGGAGAGGTGCGCCGGGTCACCGGGGTGCAGCGGCGGCTGGCCGAGGCGGCCCGGCTCGGCTTCACCCACGCGCTGGTCCCCGCCGACCCGGGAAAGGTCCCGGCCGGAATGCGGGTCACGGAGGTGGCGGACATGGGTGACGCGCTGCGCGTTCTGCCCCGGCGCACGCGCCGGGAAGCCCCGAAGGAGGAGGCACCACATAAGTAGTCCGGCCGCCGGTAGACTTTGCCCTGGTCTCGCCCGTACGTACGCACCCGGGCCCCCCAATCCTGTGACCGGAGGAGTGCAGTGGCAGCCAGCGACCGGACGGCAGCTCCCGGGAAGTCCGGCGGGAGCTCCGGCGCCGATGGCCTGATGCGAGCCTCGCTGAGCGCGGTCGCGCCCGGCACGGCGCTGCGTGACGGGCTCGAACGCGTCCTGCGGGGCAACACCGGCGGCCTCATCGTCCTCGGCATGGACAAGTCGGTCGAAGCGATGTGCACCGGCGGCTTCGTGCTCGACGTCGAATTCAGCGCGACCCGGCTGCGCGAGCTGTGCAAGCTGGACGGCGCACTGATCCTCGACAAGGACATCACCAAGATCGTCCGAGCGGGTGTGCAGCTGGTCCCGGACGCCTCGATCGCCACCGAGGAGACGGGCACCCGGCACCGCACCGCGCAGCGCGTCTCCATCCAGGCGGGCTTCCCGGTGGTCTCCGTCAGCCAGTCGATGCGGCTGATCGCGCTGTACGTCGGCGGGCAGCGCCGCGTCCTGGAGGACTCCGCGGCGATCCTCTCCCGCGCCAACCAGGCCCTGGCCACCCTGGAGCGCTACAAGCTCCGGCTCGACGAAGTGGCGGGCACGCTCTCGGCGCTGGAGATCGAGGACCTGGTGACGGTCCGGGACGTCTCGGCGGTGGCCCAGCGCCTGGAGATGGTGCGGCGCATCGCCACGGAGATCGCCGAGTACGTCGTGGAGCTGGGCACCGACGGCCGGCTCCTCTCCCTCCAGCTGGACGAGTTGATCGCGGGAGTGGAGCCGGAGCGCGAGCTGGTGGCCCGCGACTACGTGCCCGAGCCGACGGCCCGGCGCTCCCGCACGGTGCCCGAGGCGATGACCGAGCTGGACGCGCTCAGCCACGCGGAGCTGCTGGAGCTGCCCACGGTGGCGCGGGCGCTGGGGTACAGCGGTTCCCCCGAGGCCCTGGACTCCGCGGTCTCCCCGCGGGGCTACCGGCTGCTCGCCAAGGTGCCCCGGCTGCCGAACACCGTCATCGAGCGGCTGGTCGAGTACTTCGGCGGCCTGCAGAAGCTGTTGGCGGCCAGCGTCGACGACCTGCAGACGGTGGAGGGCGTGGGCGAGGCCCGGGCCCGCTCCGTCCGCGAGGGCCTGTCCCGGCTGGCCGAGTCCTCGATCCTCGAGCGGTACGTCTAGAGCCTGTTCCACCGGCCCCGTCGTCCCCGGTACGGCGGGGCCGCGGCGCGTGCTCGCATGGCACCGGCGTCGACAGGGCGAAGGGCACCGGACTCCCGGTGCGTGCCGGAGACGGCTGCCGCCCGTCCCGCGTGCGGAGGTGAGAAGACGTCCTCCAACACCGGTGCTGCACGCGCGCGTTCTCGGTCACCACATGGCGGACGCAGCGGCGCACGGTGGGTCCCGGCTCAGCGGCTTCCCCTGCGGCGCCGGTGACAGGTCCCACCCCGCCGGTGCCGGATCCGACGGCCGGCTCCCGTGCGTGAAGCGCGGCCGGAGACCCGGCGCCGGAGTTGCGGTCAGTCCTTGGCGAGGGAGAAGGAGACCTGGGCGGTCGACAGCCCGGGGCCCTTCACCTCCACCAGATAGGTGCCCGGCTTCGCCGAACCCGCCGACGGCGTGGCGCACTTGGGCTCACTGGGCCGACGGTCCCACTCGACGTCGCGCGTGGCCTCCCCCTCGGCGGGGACCGCCAGCTGCATCCGGCGGCTCTTCTTCGCGCAGTCGTCCGAGGCCCAGAGCGGATCGTCGTCGTCCGAGAAGGTGATGGTCATGACCGCGTCCTTCTCGCCGAACGTCACCTTGCAGGACTGTTCGGAGGAGTTCTTCGCGACGATCTCGAACTCCGGCTTCTCGTCCGGGGCGTAGGAGTTCTTGACGCTGCGCACGCTCAGCTTCACCGCGTCGCGCGTGCAGTCGGGGAGGCCCGCCGCCGGGACGCCGGCACCGCCGCTGCCGCCCGCACCCGTCGCCGCGCCGCCCTGTCCCCGGCCGTCGTCGCCGGGGCCCGCCGTCGCGGAACCGCCGGCTCCGCCGCCCGGGCCGCCGCTGGTGCCCGCGGAGCCGCCGCTGCCGCCGCCCGTCGACTCGTCGCGGCCGCCCGGCCGTTCGGTGACGGCCGGACCGGACGAGGAGGGGCCGGGACCGATGGACGACGCGGGGCCGCCGCCGTCCCGGCCCTGCCCCCGGTCGTCCTGGCCTCCCGAGCCGCCGGAGCGAACGGCCCACAGCACCAGAAGGGCGAGCAGCGCGACCACGCACGCCGCAACTGCCCTCCGTCGCCAGTAGATGGAGGAGGGAAGCGGCCCGACCGGATTGCGCAGAGATCCCACGCGCAAACTGTACGAGAGATCGTCCCGTCGACCGGCCAGTACCCGCCGCCATTCCGTCGTCTTTTCCGGATCATCATCACGGAGCCCGGCCGCGGGTCCGGACCGTCGTGCGGCCGCAGCACCGGCCGTCACCCACCGCGACCGAACGAGCGGCCCGGGCACCGTCCGTGACCAGCCGGGAAGGGGAACGCCGTCGGCATGCGCTCCGGCTCCCCCACGACCACCGCCCGCCACGACCGCGACGGCTCCCGAGGGTGCGGGACAACACGCCGACGCGGCCGGACCGGCCCCGTAGCCTCCGCAGCGCGCTGACGCGCGGCACCACCCTCCCGAGGCGGCCGCCGCCCGGCGCGGAACGTCCCGCGCCGGGCGGAGCCATGTCAGGATCGGAACTGCCATGACTACGACCACGCCCCTCACCGATGCTCCCGCCGCCTTGCACACCCCGGTCATCGACTGGTTCGAGACGCACGCCCGCGACCTCCCCTGGCGCCGTCCCGAAGCCGGCCCCTGGGGCGTCATGGTCAGCGAGTTCATGCTCCAGCAGACCCCCGTCAGCCGGGTCCTCCCCGTGTACGAGCAGTGGCTCGCCCGCTGGCCGCGGCCCGCGGACCTGGCCGCCGAGCCGCCGGGCGAGGCCGTCCGCGCCTGGGGCCGGCTCGGCTACCCGCGCCGTGCCCTGCGGCTGCACGCGGCGGCCGCCGCGATAACGGAACGGCACGGCGGCGACGTACCGCGCGACCACGCGAAGCTCCTCGCGCTGCCCGGCGTCGGCGAGTACACCGCGGCGGCGGTGGCCTCCTTCGCCTACGGGCAGCGGCACGCCGTCCTGGACACCAATGTCCGCCGGGTGTTCGCCCGTGCCGTGAGCGGCGCCCAGTACCCGCCGACCGCCACCACGGCCGCCGAGCGCCATCTGGCCCGTGCCCTGCTCCCCGACGACGAGCCGACCGCCGCCGCGTGGGCCGCCGCCACCATGGAGCTCGGCGCGCTGGTCTGCACCGCCCGCACCCCCGACTGCCACCGCTGCCCGATCGCCGCGCACTGCTCCTGGCGGCTCGCCGGCTCGCCCGCGCACGACGGCCCGCCGCGCCGGGGCCAGACCTACGCCGGCACCGACCGCCAGGTGCGGGGCAAACTGCTGGCCGTGCTGCGGGAATCCGTCGGCCCGGTGCCGCAGTCGGCGCTCGACGCCGTCTGGGACGAGCCGGTGCAGCGCGCCCGTGCGCTGGACGGGCTGGTCGCCGACGGGCTCGTGGAACCGCTCGACGGCGGGGAGTACCGCCTCCCGCACGCCTGACCCCGGCTCGTCCCGCCCGTACTCAGCGTCCCTTTCCTCCCCGCCGTTACACAACCGACGGGTAGCCGTGCGCATCCCGAGGGCCGGAGCGCACGGCTCCGTTACAGCGCCTCCGTAATTTTCTGGCTGTGCCGGGAAGTCCGGCGCGACGGGGGCGGGAAACCGGGGAACGGAGGCGGTCGGAGATGGCAAGCAGTGAGGTCGGCGAGGTCCTGGGATTCGAGGAGTACGTCAGGACCCGGCAGGAGGCACTGCTGCGGAGCGCCCGGCGTCTCGTACCGGACCCGGTCGACGCCCAGGACCTGCTCCAGACCGCTCTCGCCCGCACCTTCGGCCGCTGGGACGGCATAGCCGACAAGTCCCTGGCCGACGCCTACCTCCGGCGCGTCATGATCAACACCCGGACCGAGTGGTGGCGGGCGCGGAAGCTGGACGAGGTGCCCACCGAGCAGCTGCCCGAGCCCAGCGTGGACGACGGCACCGAGCAGCGCGCCGACCGCGCTCTGCTGATGGACGTGCTGAAGGTGCTCGCCCCGAAGCAGCGCAGCGTCGTGGTGCTGCGACACTGGGAGCAGATGAGCACGGAGGAGACGGCGGCGGCCCTGGGCATGTCGACCGGAACCGTGAAGAGCACGCTGCACCGGGCGCTGGCCCGGCTGCGCCAGGAGCTGGAGAGCCGGGAGCTGGACGCACAGGAACTGGAACGCACCGAGCGGGGGCGCGAGCGGTGCGCCGCTTGACCAGGGCTGACAACACCCACAGCACAACGGCCTGTTTCATCAGGGCCGGTGCGGCGGTCGCGGGCGCGGCCGCCGCCGGCCTGTTGCTGGCCGGCTGTGGCACGGGCGGCGAGGGCGTCCGCACCGAGGGCCCGGCACAGGCGGGCTCGACCAAGGTGGTTCCGGCCACCCCCTCCCCGTCCCCCAGCGCGCCGTCGCGGGTCGACGCCGTGCGGATGCTCAAGAACGACCCGAAGGTCAGCGACCAGATCCGCAAGGGCCTCAAGCCGTGCGCCGGTGAGTACCCGGTGGACGTGAGCTACGGGGACATCACCCGCAACAGCGCACCCGATGTGGTCATCAACGTCCTGACCTGCGGTGACGCGATCGGCATCGGATCGTATGTGTACCGGGAGAACGTGGCGCGCAAGAAGTACGAGAATGTTTTCGCCAACGAGCAGCCGCCGGTCTACGCGGTGATCTCCCAGGGGAACCTGGAGGTCACCCAGCAGACGTACGCGCCCGGTGACTCGGTGTCGGAGCCGTCGGGCGAGAACATCACCACCTACCGCTGGGACGACGGCAGGTTCACCCAGATCCGGGGGACCCGCAGCGAGTTCAGCAAGTCCGTGAAGGGCGCCGACCCGACCAAGGATCCGGAGGGCTGAGAGCAGGCGATGGCCGATACCCATGTGCTCTTCGTCGAGGACGACGACGTCATCCGTGAGGCGACCCAGCTCGCGCTGGAGCGCGACGGGTTCCACGTCACGGCCGTACCGGACGGACTGACGGGGCTGGAGAAGTTCCGTGCCGACCGGCCGGACATCGCGCTGCTGGACGTGATGGTGCCCGGCCTGGACGGGGTGAGCCTGTGCCGCCGGATCCGGGACGAGTCGGCCGTCCCCGTGATCATGCTGTCGGCGCGGGCGGACTCGATCGACGTGGTCCTCGGTCTGGAGGCGGGCGCCGACGACTATGTGACCAAGCCGTTCGACGGGGCGGTGCTGGTGGCCCGGATCCGGGCGGTCATGCGCCGCTTCGGCCATGCGGGCGGGGCCGGCGCGGGCGACGACGCGCAGTCCGAGGGCGGACTGCGGACCTTCGGCGACCTGGAGGTCGACACCGAGGGCATGGCGGTGTTCAAGCGGGGCGAGCCGGTCGGCCTGACCCCGACGGAGATGCGGCTGCTGCTGGAGTTCTCCGGCGCGCCCGGGACCGTCCTCTCCCGCGACAAGCTGCTGGAACGGGTCTGGGACTACGGGTGGGGCGGCGACACCCGGGTGGTGGACGTCCATGTGCAGCGGCTGCGGGCCAAGATCGGCCAGGACCGGATCGAGACGGTCCGCGGCTTCGGCTACAAGCTCAAGGGCTGACCGCGCGTGCGACGTTTCGCCCTGCGGACCGGTCTCCGCTGGAAACTCATCATCGCCATCGCCGCCGTCAGCTCGCTGGGGGCCATCGCGCTCAGCCTGGTGGTGCACAACGCGGCCCGTGTCTCGATGCTCGACAGCAGCCGTGACATGCAGGACGAGCGCATCAAGTGGGTGCAGAGCGTCTACAAGACGAAGGGGCTCCCGCCGTTCGCGAAGATCGACGACCCGGCGCTGCCCCCGTCGCTGCGGGCCGTCGTGCTCACCGGCAAACGGGCCACCTATCTCGACGACGACCAGGGCGACGCCCCCGAGGTCTGGGCGGCGGTGCCGCTGGCCAACGGCCGGGTGCTCTCCATCCACACCCGCTTCGAGGACCGGTACGCCGTCCTCACCGACCTCGACCAGGCGCTGGTCGTCGGCTCGGCCTCGGTGGTGCTCGGCGGCTGCGCGCTGGGCGTGCTCATCGGCGGGCAGCTCTCGCGGCGGCTGCGGAAGGCGGCCACCGCGGCCGGGAAGATCACCGAGGGGGACACGGGCGTCCGGATCCGGGACGCGATCGGCGGCCGGGTGCGGGACGAGACGGACGACCTGGCGCGGGCGGTGGACGCCATGGCCGACGCCCTCCAGCAGCGGCTGGACGCCGAGCGGCGCGTCACCGCGGACATCGCGCACGAGCTGCGCACCCCGGTGACGGGACTGCTCACCGCGGCGGAGCTGCTGCCCCCGGGCCGGCCCACCGAACTCGTCCGGGACCGGGCGCAGGCGATGCGCACCCTGGTCGAGGACGTGCTGGAGGTGGCCCGGCTGGAGACCGCCGCCGAGCGGGCCGAGCTGCAGGAGATCGCGCTCGGCGAGTTCGTCGAGCGCCGGGTGCGGGTGCTGGCCCCCGACGCCACGGTGCGGGTCGACCGGAACGCGTACGTGCACACCGACCCGCGGCGGCTGGAACGCATCCTCGGCAACCTCCTCGCCAACGCCGCCCGGCACGGGAGGACGCCGGTGGAGGTCACGGTGGACGGGCGGGTGCTCAAGGTCCGCGACCACGGACCGGGGTTCCCGGCCGCCCTGCTGGCGGAGGGGCCGAGCCGGTTCCGCACCGGCAGCACCGACCGGTCCGGCAACGGTCACGGCCTGGGGCTGACCATCGCCACGGGCCAGGCGCGGGTGCTGGGCGCCCGGCTGACGTTCCGCAACGCGATTCCGCAGGACGGCGGGGTGCCGTCGGAGGGCCGGGAAGCGGACGGCGGGGCGGTGGCCGTGCTGTGGCTGCCGGAGTCCGCGCCCACCGAGACCGGCAGCATCCCGGTGATCACGCTGCCGGAGTAGGGGCCGGTTACCGGGGGCGGGCGGTCCGGTCCGGGCTGGTCCGAGCAGTCCGGGCTGGTCCGAGCAGTCCGGGCTGAACGCACTTCGGTCCGGCAGGGTTCGGCCGGTCCGGTCCCGAGTGCGCACCACCCGGGCACCCAGGCCCCGGCAGGGCACCCGGCACCACGCACCACGAACGCCCGCGACCCCCGGCACGATGCCGGGGGTCGCGGGCGTTGTGGCCGTGCGCCGGGCCGCCCGGCGCTGGGCCGCGGCCGCTGGGGCCCCGTCGGTGCGGACCGCTCAGACGGTTTCGCCGACGGCCACCTGCGGCGCCGGCGTGTCCTCGCTCGCGCTCCGCTCCGCCGGCCCGGCGGCCCCCCGCAGCGGGACCTCCTTGACGAACCAGGCGGCGACGAAGGAGACCAGGCTGATCGCCGCGCCCCAGAGGAAGATGTGGTGGGTGCCCGAGGCGACCCCGTGCAGATAGGCGTCCTTGATCCCCGCGGGCAGCTGGGCCAGGCTCTTCGGGTCGAGCTGCGCGGAGGACGAGGTGACCGCGGCGCCCCGCGCACCGACCCGCGCGGCCATGGTCTCCGACACGTGGTGGGTGAAGAGGGCACCGAAGATCGCGACGCCGAACGAGCCGCCGAGCGTCCGGAACAGCGTCGCGGACGAGGAGCCCACGCCGATGTCCTTCATCGCGACGCTGTTCTGCGCGACCAGCATGGTGATCTGCATCAGGAAGCCCAGGCCCGCGCCGAGCACCGCCATGTAGACGGCCGAGGTGAACCGGCTGGTCCCGGTGTCCATCAGGGACAGCAGGAACAGCCCGGTGGTCACCAGTGCGCCGCCCACGATCGGGAAGATCTTGTACTTGCCGGTCGAGGTGGTGACCCGGCCCGCGATCAGCGAGACGGCCGTCATCGAGAGCAGCATCGGCAGGAGCAGCAGCCCCGAGCTGGTCGCGGAGGCGCCCTGCACCGTCTGCTGGTAGAGCGGCAGGAAGACCACCGCGCCGAACATCACGAAGCCCACGAAGAAGCCGATCAGCGTGATCAGCGTGAAGTTGGCGTTGCGGAAGATGTGCAGCGGCAGGACCGGCTGCTCCACGCGCCGCTCGACGTAGAGGAAGGCCGCGATGGCGGCGACACCGGTCACGCCGAGCCCGACGATCTGCACCGAGCCCCAGGCGTACTCGTTGCCGCCCCAGGTGGTGATCAGCACGAGCGCGCTGATGCCGACGGTGAGCAGCACCGCGCCCGCGTAGTCGATGCGCCCCTGCGCCTTCTTCTTCGGCAGGTGCAGCACCGCCGTGACCATCGCCAGGGCCACCACGCCGAGCGGCAGGTTGATGTAGAAGCTCCAGCGCCAGCCGAGGTGGTCGGTGATGGTGCCGCCGATCAGCGGTCCGCCGATGGTGGCGAGGGCCATCACGCCTGCCATCATGCCCTGGTACTTGCCGCGCTCCCGCGGCGGTATCAGCTCGCCGATGATCGCCATCACGCCGACGATCAGACCGCCGGCGCCCAGGCCCTGGAGCGCCCGGAAGCCGATCAGCTGCCCCATGGTCTGGGCCATCCCGGAGAGGGCCGAACCGGCGAGGAAGGTGACGATCGACGCGAGGAACATGCCCTTGCGCCCGTACATGTCGCCGAGCTTCCCCCAGATGGGAGTCGAGGCGGCGGTGGCCAGGGTGTAGGCCGTCACCACCCAGGAGAGATGGTTCAGCCCGCCGAGCTCGCCCACGATCGTGGGCATCGCGGTGCCGACGATCATGTTGTCGAGCATCGCCAGCAGCATCGCGATCATCAGCGCCAGCAGGACGACCCGCACGTTGCGCGGTGCGGCCGCCTGCGGCGGCGCCGCTCCCGGTGCCTGAACCTGGGCCATGGGTACCACTCCCCCTGAGATGCACTTACTTGCCGCCCGGCAAGTTGACTACACTCGGAAGGTAACCCGCTACTAGCCGGGCGTCAAGTAAGTTTCTCCGGGCCCGCGGCCCGGGCGAGCGCAGGAGAAGAGATGGGCAGCACAGGCCGGCCGCGCCGGGGCGACACCCGGCAGCGCATCCAGGACGTCGCCCTGGAGCTCTTCGCCGAGCGAGGGTACGAGAAGACGTCCCTGCGCGAGATCGCCGAGCAGCTCGACGTCACCAAGGCCGCGCTCTACTACCACTTCAAGACGAAGGAGGACATCGTCCTCGGCATCTTCGAGGACCTGAGCAGGCCGCTGGACGAGCTGATCGAGTGGGCCCGCCGACAGCCCCGCACCCTGGAGAACAAGCAGCAGCTCATCCACCGCTACAGCGCGGCCCTGCACGACGCGGCCCCGCTCTTCCGCTTCATCCAGGAGAACCAGGCCAGCGTGCGGGAGCTGAGCATCGGGGAGGGCTTCAAGGAGCGGCTGGTCTCGATGGTCGACCTGGTCAAGGAGGCGGACGCGCCCCTGACCGACCAGGTCCGCTGTATCAGCGCGCTCTTCACGATCCATGCCGGGATGTTCGCGCTGAAGGAGATCGAGGGCGACCCCGACGAGAAGCGCGCCGCCGTCCTGGAGGTCGCCCTGGAACTGATCACCGCCGCGCATCACGCCGAGGAGCCGGGCCGGTAGCTCCCCGCCCGCCCGGTCGGCCCGCAGGTCCCGACGCAGCGGTGGGGGGGGGGGGGGGGGGGGGGGGGGGGGGGGGGGGGGGGGGGGGGGGGGGGG
>NZ_JBYITE010000070.1:0-26241 GCF_057709105.1 Streptomyces sp. bgisy100 | reverse complement strand
CGGCCGGGCCATGGGGTCCTGCACGCTGCCCGCCCGCCCCCGTGGTGACGCCTGCCGGTGTGGCGATCGGTCGCCCGGCCCGGGGCGGACGTCCGGCGTCAGCCGTTCTGGGCCCGGTCGTACACCTTCTCGGCCGTCGCTCCCAGCAGTTCGCCCTGCATCTCGGTCGGTGTCAGGGAGTCCAGCGCACTGTTGACCGATACCAGGACGCCCTTGCCGGTGGTGGCGTTGAAGTCGGCCAGCCACGGGCCCCCGCTGGAACCGCCGCTCATGTCGCAGGGGATGGCCTGCAGGCCATCCTTCTCCTTCGGCGTGCCGACGCAGTGCAGGAGCTGCTCGCCGAGCTGCGGACGGGTCGCGGAGTAGCCGAAGGCGGAGACGGTGCCGCCGACGGGGCGGTTGAAGGCGATGTCCTGGCCGCCCACGACATCGGTGAGCTTCCGGCCGCCCTTGTCGGGGTCGACGACCAGCGTGGACAGGTCGTCGGTGGAGTCGTTCTCCCAGGTGCGCGGGGTCGCGGCGCCACGGACCGCGAACGCGCCGTAGGGAGCCTTGCCCTTGCTGTAGCCGGGGACGAACACCATCAGAATGTTGGTGTTGTGGGGTGAGGAGCCCCGGCGCACGCAGTGTGCCGCGGTCATCACGGCGGATCGGTTGGCGCTCTTGACGGCCGTGGCCGTGCACCAGGTGTCGGCGCCGTTCGCGTTGACGAAGAAGAGCCGCCCGACGGTCTTCATCGCGGTGCCCTGCCACGGTTTGGCCTTCGGCCCGGTCGGGCCGAGGTCCACGGACTTCCCGACGGCCTTCATTCGGGCCGGCGTCCAGTAAGCGAGGGCGTCCTTGCGCTCCTTGGCGGTGTACGACAGGACGGAGACCGGGTCGGCCGCGGCGGGACGGGCCCGGCCGGCCAAGGC
Organism: Streptomyces sp. bgisy100; assembly: GCF_057709105.1. NCBI lineage: Bacteria > Bacillati > Actinomycetota > Actinomycetes > Kitasatosporales > Streptomycetaceae > Streptomyces > Streptomyces sp. bgisy100. Next base: position 25,327 of record NZ_JBYITE010000070.1, on the reverse strand, counting down.
CGTCGCCGGGATCGGAGCAGCGAGGGCGAGGGCCGTACCAGCCGCGGCGAGTGCCAGGGCCCGGCCACGAAGGCGCCGGATCACGGACGCGGATGTCCAGGGCGCGGATGTCCAGGGAGTGGACGTCCGGGGCATGGATGTCTGGGGCATGGCAGATGCCTCCTCGGCTGGTGCCGGCCGCGGACAGGGGTCGGCGGTCCGCAAGGACAGAGGGGGGAATCAGCCTGTTCGGTTGCGTTGTTGACGGTCTATGACACAAGTGTGCTGATGGGCGATGTGCGGTGCGCATCGGGGCCGGGCCTCCGGCGCCCCGGCACGCGGGCCCGGCGACCCCGGGCGTGGTGCGCGACGAGGGCGATGTCGCCGACATCCCGGACGCCGGGACGACCGGGGCCGGGCGCAGCGCGAGGCGGCTCAGGAGGCACTGCCCGTCCTGCTGCCGCTGCTGACGACGACATGTCCGTGCGGTGGGGCCGCCGGGGAACTCCAGCGGATCTGCGCCGAGCCGACGGCGCAGGCCGTGCAATGGCAGTAACCACGCGGAGAGCGAGCGCCGTCCGCCTCGACCGGCACCGAAGGCAAGTGCCGTTCCCCTCTGCCGGGAGCGGCGCTCGCGATCGGTGCCGGTCGCGGGATCCGGTGGCCGTATCAGTCCTCCCGCGCGCCGTGGAGTTCGGAGCGGAAGGCCGCCTCACGGGCCGCATGGTGCGGGCGGCGGCGTACCCCCGCCCACGCGATGCCGAGGACGGCGAACCAGACCGGCGTCACCAGAAGGGCCTGCAGCGTGTCGGCTTCCTGGGTCAGCGCCCAGATGAGGAACACGAAGAACGCGAGCACGACGTAGCACATGACGGTGCCGCCGGGCATCTTGAACCTCGACGCCTCGTGCAGATGCGGACGGCGCCTGCGGTACACGAGGTAGCTGATCAGGATGACCGACCAGACGAACATGAACAGCACGGCGGACACGGTGGTCACCAGGGTGAACGCCTCGATGATCGAGTCGTCCGTGGCGACCATGACCACACCGGCGAGCAGGAACACACCGGAGAGGAACAGGGCGTTGGCCGGCACCTTCCTGGAGGTGAGCCGGCCGAAGCGCGCCGGGGCGTCGCCCTCCCGGGCCAGCCCGTAGACCATGCGTGAGGTGGAGTAGATGCCCGAGTTCGCGGACGAGGCGGCCGAGGTCAGCACGACGAAGTTGATGGCCGACGCGGCGATCCCCAGCCCGGCCAGCGTGAACATCACGACGAACGGGCTGCGGTCCGCGCTGATCTCGCGCCAGGGCGTGACCGAGATGATCACGATCAGCGCGACGACGTAGAACAGCATCACGCGCACCGGGATCGAGTTGATCGCCTTGGGCAGGTTGCGTTCCGGGTTCTCCGCCTCGGCCGCGGTGGTGCCGACCAGTTCGATGCCGACGAAGGCGAAGGTCGCGATCTGGAATCCCGCGACGAACCCCATGGGCCCGGTGGGGAAGAACCCGCCGTCGTTCCAGAGGTTGGAGAAGCTCGCCGCGGCACCGCCGGGCGCCTGGAAGTGGCCGAACACCATGACCAACCCGACGACGATCAGCGCCAGGATCGCGACGATCTTGATCAGCGCGAACCAGAACTCGGTCTCGCCGAACGCCTTCACGGTGGGCAGGTTCAGGGCGATCAGCAGGATGACGGCGGCCAGGGCCGGTATCCACAACGCCAGGTCGTGCCACCAGTAGGACACATACCCCGAGATGGCGATGACGTCGGCGATGCCGGTGACGATCCAGCAGAACCAGTAGGTCCAGCCCGTGAAGAACCCGGCCCACGGCCCCAGCAGGTCGGCCGCGAAGTCGGCGAAGGACTTGTAGCGCAGGTTGGAGAGCAGCAGCTCGCCCATCGCCCGCATCACGAAGAAGAGCATCACGCCGATGATCATGTAGACGAAGATCACTGAGGGACCGGCCAGCGAGATCGTCTTGCCCGACCCCATGAACAGGCCGGTCCCGATCGCACCGCCGATCGCGATGAGCTGGATGTGCCGGTTGGACAGTTGGCGGGAGAGGTGCTGTTCGCCCTCGGGCGAGGGCGTCGGTCCGGCCGCCGGCCGGGCCGGTCCGGTGGTCGAGCCGGTGTCACTGCTGTCAGGCATGGGGCGAACCTCGCGGAGCTCACACCCCGTGCGAACACGGGGCAGGGGGTGTCTCGGAGCATGACCACGCGCCCACGGGGTGGGGCGAGCGGGCACGGTGGGGCTGCGCGCGGACATGCGGCAGCCGACCGGAACGGTGTCGGTGCGCTGAACGGGACCTCGGAGGCCGTACGGGCCCACGGAGCGCTGAACGGGCCGGGCCGACAGGGTCCGAACGGGCCCACGGAGGCTGAACGGGCCGGGCCCGCAGAGGCCGAACGGGCGCACGGAGGCTGAACCGGCCCACGGAGAAGGCCGAAGATCAGCCCGGAGACCGGCAGGTGGATGGGGTGGTCAGGGGAGAGGCGGCGGGAGAGCCATCAGGGGCTCCTCGAAGATCGAGCACGGACAGGGGCCCGTGCGGCCGAGTGAGCCTCCCCCTCTGTCATGAGCCTGAGAGCTTCGCCGCGCTGAGCGCGGCTTGCACCGTCGGCGAGGCGCGTCGGCGCCTGCTTTCCAGAGTTGCCTGCCCGAGCGGTAGGGATGCCTGAGAGATTCCGGGGAGGTGTTGCTCCTTCGGCGACCGGATCTGGCTGATCCGGTGCTCTCCCGCTCCGGGGTGAACGGCGATGTGCGGTGAGGTTAGGTCCCCGCCGACGGCCGGTCAAGGGTCCGGCCGAGGGCTGGACATTACTTCGGAGTAGTACGGTGCTCGCCCGTGAGGAGCGGCGTTTTCGCAGCTCAGGGTGGGCATCCTGGGGCGATCCGTTACCGCGCATGTGCACCGAGCAGACCCTTGACGGCGGTGTTCCGCTGCCCGTACGTTGCCTCCCGAAGGACCCGACAACCACATACACCGCTGACGATTCTGCGCGGGAGAGCCACGTCATCCGATGACATGGCGCCGAAGGAGCAAATCCTCCCCGGAAACTCTCAGGCCTCGATACCGCGTGGCGGAGGCGGACTCTGGAAAGCAGGCGCTCACGCGTCTCGCCCACGGTGCAAGCCGCGGACATCCCCGCGGTGAAGCTCTCAGGCCCATGACAGAGGGGGAGGCTCACTCGCCGCGCGGGCTCCTGCCCGTGCTCGACCCGAGGACGTCTCCATGGCTGCCGTTCCCCCGCCGCCGCTCCGGCCGGCGACCACACCCGGATCACCTGCGCCACTGCCGCGAGCGTGTCGGCGTCCGGCCCGGTCCTGTCCATGACGGTGAACCGCGTCGGCCGCGTCCTCGTCTCCGCGGGGCTTGCCCGATCGGTGCCCGCACGGCCTGCCCGATAGGTCTCCGCGCGGCCCGTCCGACCGCTCTCCGCACCCCTGTCCGATGGCCGGCCTGACCGGGCCGTCACCAGGGCCGTCAGGGCGCCGACCGCCCTGACCCCGCCATGCCCCCGGCCTCACCGCCGGGCCCGAGTACTCCCGGCCTCACCGCCGGGCCCGACAACTCCACATCGCGCTGTTCGAACCGAAGCGGGAGAGCCCTCGCCCATCCCGGCGGGGCGCCGAAGGAGCAACTCTCCCCAGAATCTCTCAGGCCCAACTACCGCTTCGGCGAGGCGACTCTGGAAAGACAGGACGTCATGTCCTGCGCCCACGGTGCAAACCGCCCGACCCGGTGGTGAAGCTCTCAGGTACCGATGACAGAGCGGGGAGGCCGCCCGTCCACGGCACCGCGATCGCGGTGCCCCCACAGGGAGCCTCCCACCATGACCTTTCCCGAGTCCTCCGCGCCGGGTGCGTTCGTCACCCGTCACATCGGTGTCGACGACGCCGACCGCACCAGGATGCTGGCCGAAGTCGGCTATCCGACGCTCGCCGCCCTCATCGACGCCGCCGTCCCGAGCGGCATCCGGAGCACGTCCGGCCTGAACCTGCCGCCCGCCGCCACCGAGTCCGAGGCACGCTCCGAACTGCAGGAGCTCGCGGACCGGAACACCGTGGCCGTCCCGATGAACGGACTGGGCTACCACGCGACCACCACACCCGCCGTGATCCGGCGCAACGTGCTGGAGGACCCGTCGTGGTACACCGCCTACACGCCCTACCAGCCGGAGATCAGCCAGGGCCGGCTCGAAGCACTGATCAACTTCCAGACCATGGTCGGAGACCTCACCGGACTGCCGACCGCCAACGCGTCGCTGCTCGACGAGGGCACGGCGGTCGCCGAGGCCGTCACGGTCATGCGTCGCGTCGCCCGCAAGGGCCGCCCCCGCGTCCTGGTCGACCGCGACACCCTGCCGCAGACCCTCGACGTCCTGCGCACGCGTGCCGCCGCGGTCGGCGTCGAGGTCGTCGAGATCGACGTCGCCGAACCGCTCCCGGAGGACGACTTCTTCGGGGTGGTGCTGTCCTACCCCGGCTGCTCGGGAGCCGTCCGCGACCTGCGCCGGGTGACCGCCGCGGCGCGGGAGCGTGGGGCGCTGGTCACGGTGGCCGCCGACCTGCTGGCGCTCACGCTGCTCGTACCGCCGGGGGAGTACGGTGCCGACATCGTCGTGGGCTCGTCCCAGCGGTTCGGTGTCCCGCTGTTCCACGGCGGGCCGCACGCGGGCTACATCGCGGTCCGTGAAGGGCTCGAACGCCACCTGCCCGGCCGGCTCGTGGGCGTGTCCGTGGACAACGCCGGCCGGCCGGCGTACCGCTTGGCGCTGCAGACCCGCGAGCAGCACATCCGCCGCGACAAGGCGACCTCCAACATCTGCACGGCGCAGGTCCTGCTCGCCGTGGTCGCCTCGATGTACGCCGTCTACCACGGCCCCGACGGCCTGACCGCGATCGCCCGACGGACGCACCGGCACGCCACGCTCATCGCCGCGGGTCTGCGGGACAGCGGGGTCACGGTGGTGCACCGGGAGTTCTTCGACACCCTGCTCGTACGGGTCCCCGGCCGCGCCGAGGAGATCGTTGCGGCCGCGCACGACCGAGGGCTGCTGCTGCGGCTGGTGGACGGCGACCACGTCGGCGTCTCCTGCTCCGAGGCCACCTCCCCGGACCATGTCCGCCGCGTGTTCGCCGCCTCCGGCGCGGTGGGGGACGAGGTGGGGGACGCCGCGGACCGGCCGGCGGCCGACACTCCGACGGCCCTACCGGAGGACCTGCGGCGCACGTCCCCCTTCCTCACCCACCCGGTGTTCCACCGGCACCGCTCGGAGACCGCGATGCTGCGCTATCTGCGCAAGCTCTCCGACCGTGACTTCGCGCTGGACCGCGGGATGATCCCGCTCGGGTCCTGCACGATGAAGCTCAACGCGACCACGGAGATGGAGCCGGTCAGTTGGCCCGGCTTCGCCGACCTGCACCCCTTCGCGCCCCTCACCGACGCCGTCGGGTACCTGGCACTGGTCGAACAGCTGGAGACCTGGCTGGCCGAGGTCACCGGGTACACCAAGGTCTCCGTCCAGCCGAACGCCGGCTCGCAGGGCGAACTCGCCGGCCTCCTGGCGATCCGCCGCTACCACGAGGCGAACGGCCGGGCCGGACGCGATGTGTGCCTGATCCCGGCCAGCGCACACGGCACCAACGCCGCCTCCGCCGCCATGGCCGGGATGCGCGTCGTCGTGGTGGCGTCGCGGCCCGACGGCACGGTCGATCTCGACGACCTCGCGGCGAAGTGCACGCGGCACTCCGACGACCTGGCAGCCATCATGGTCACCTACCCCTCCACGCACGGCGTCTACGAGGACGGCATCACCCGGCTCTGCGAGCTGGTGCACGAGCACGGCGGACAGGTCTACGTCGACGGCGCCAACCTCAACGCGCTGCTCGGAGTCGCCAGGCCCGGCGATTTCGGTGGCGATGTGTCCCACCTCAATCTGCACAAGACGTTCTGCATCCCGCACGGTGGCGGCGGGCCGGGGGTCGGCCCGGTCGCGGTGGCCGCACACCTCGCGCCGTACCTGCCCACCCACCCGCTGCACCCCGACACCGGGCGCCGCGACGGGATCGGGGCGGTGAGCGCCGCACCGTTCGGCAGCGCCGGCATCCTGCCGATCCCGTGGGCCTACATCCGGATGATGGGAGCGGAGGGGCTGGCCGAGGCCACCCGGACGGCCGTGCTGAGCGCCAACTACGTGGCCCGCCGCCTCGCGCCGCACTTCCCCGTGCTGTACGCCGGGGAGTCGGGCCTTGTCGCGCACGAGTGCATCCTCGATGTGCGCCCCCTCACCGCCGCCACGGGGGTGACGGTCGACGACATCGCCAAGCGGCTCATCGACCACGGTTTCCACGCGCCGACGATGAGCTTCCCGGTCCCCGGCACGCTGATGGTCGAGCCGACGGAGAGCGAAACCCTCGCCGAACTGGACCGCTTCTGCGAGGCGATGATCGCCATCCGTGCGGAGATCGGCCTGGTGGAGCAGGGGGTCTGGTCCCTGGAGGACAGCCCGCTGCGGCACGCGCCGCACACCGCCGCCGCGATCGCCGGCGAGTGGACCCGCGCCTATTCGCGCGAGCGGGCCGCCTTCCCGGCGGGTGCCACGTCCGACAAGTACTGGCCGCCGGTCGGCCGGGTCGACCAGGTGCACGGCGACCGCAACCTGGTCTGCTCCTGCCCGCCTCCCGAAGCGTTCGCGTCCTGACCTGACCTGACCTGACCTGACCTGACCTGACCTGACCGGTCACGGTCCGCGTCTTGCCTCGGCCGGTCACCGTCCGAGTCCTGCACCGGCCGGTCACGGACCGAGTCCTGATCCGGCCGGGGCACGGTCCGAGCCCCGATCCGGCCGGTCACGGTCCGAAGAGGAAGCACCATGTCGAAGAAGACACCCCTGCACGCCGTCCACACGGAGCTCGGTGCGACGTTCACCGACTGCGGTGGCTGGTCCATGCCCCTGCGCTACACCTCCGAGCTCGCCGAGCACCACGCCGTACGGACCACCGCCGGCCTCTTCGACCTCACCCACCTGGGAGAGGTCGAGGTGTCCGGCCCCGAGGCGGGGCGAGCCCTCGACCACGCCCTGGCCGGACAGCCGTCGAGGATCGCCGTCGGCCGGGGGTGCTCCACCGTGCTGGTCCACGAGACCGGCGGAGTCCTCGACGACCTCGTCGTCCACCGCCTGGCCGAGACGCGCTATCTCATCGTGGCCAACGCCGGAAACGCGATGGTCGTGCTCTCCCAACTGCGTGACCGGGTCGACGGCTACGCCGCCACGATCCGGAACGCGTCCGGAGACCGGGCCCTGATCGCCGTCCAGGGCCCGGCGTCCCCGGAGATCGTCGGCGAAGTGGCCGACAGGGACGTGGTGTCGCTGGAGCACAACGCCATCACCCCGGCGCGGCTGGCCGACCGCGAGGTGCTGCTCGCTCGCACCGGTGGCACGGGCGGCATCGGGGGAACTGGCGGCACTGGCAAGACCGGCGGCACTGGCAGCACCGGCGGCACCGGGGGCATCGGCGAGGACGGCTTCGGGATCCACTGCCGCCCCGCGGACGCCGAGGCCCTCTGGCGGGCCCTCAGCGCGGCGGGCACGCGGCACGGTCTCCTCCCCTGCGGCCTGGCCGGCCGTTACACGCTGCGCCTGGAGGCCGGGACGCCGTCGTGCGGGCGGGAACTCACCGCCCGCACCACGCCGTTCGAAGCGGGGCTGGGCCACGCAGTGACATTCGGGAAGCCCGGCGGGTTCGTCGGCGAGGCCGCGCTGGCCGCCCTTCGCGACCAGGGGCCGACCCGCGTGCTGGTCGGGCTGGCCTCGACGGGGCGACGTGCTCCGCGCACCGGTTGCGCCGTCCTCGCTCCGGACACCGGTGAGCACATCGGCGAGGTCACCTCGGGCGCGCTGTCGCCCACCCTCGGCCACCCCGTGGCCCTGGCCTACCTGCGGACCGACCGCAGCGCTCCCGGCACCGAGGTGCTCGTCGACATCCGGGGCGGCCACGAGCACGCCCGGGTCGTCGAGCTGCCCTTCCACCGTCGCCCGGCCTGATCAGCACCACTTACGCCTGATCACCGCCGCCCGACCTGATCAGCACCACCTACGCCTGATCAGCATCACCAACGCCTGACCGCCACCGCACCCGCCTGACGCACCACCGCCCACGCCTGACCACCACCACAGGAGAAACAGCTCATGAGCCTGCCCCCCGACCTGCACTACACCCGCGACCACGAATGGATCGCGAGCGAGGGCAACGTGTCGACCGTCGGTGTCACCGCCCACGCCTCCGACGCGCTCGGCGATGTCGTGTACCTCGACCTGCCCGCCGTCGGCACGACGATCACGGCCGGCGAGACGTGCGGAGAGATCGAGTCGACCAAGTCCGTGAGCGACCTGTTCGCTCCCGCGGACGGCGAGGTCGTCGAGATCAACGAAGCCGCCGTGACCGACCCCGGGCTGGTCAACTCCGACCCGTACGGAGCGGGCTGGCTCTTCCGCATGCGGATCACCGGTACGCCGGACCTGCTGGACGCCACCGCCTACGCGGCACTCACGGAAGGAGCGTGACATGTCGGTCCTCGACCGTCGGCTCACGGTCAACCGCAACGCCGTACCGAACGACCCGCGCCCGCCGATGGTGACCTCGGGGCTGCGGATCGGTACGCCGGCGCCGGCCGCCCGCGGCTTCGAGGAGGCCGCGTTCGCCGCGGTCGCCGACATCATCGCCGAGGCCCTGAAACCGGCGCACACACCGGGCCTCGCCGCCGAGCTGCGGTCCCGGGTGGCAGAGCTCGCCGACGCCCACCCGCTGTACCCGGAGCTGTGACATGAGCGACGCCCTCACCCCCACCGCCTCACCCGACGGCCGCAGGCTGCTGCGGCTGGAGGTGCGCAACAGCCGGACGCCCGTGGAGCGCAAGCCCGAGTGGATGAGAACCCGGGTGAGCATGGGGCCGCAGTACACCGCGCTGCGCGCACAGGTGCAGGCCGAAGGGCTGCACACCGTGTGCCAGGAGGCCGGATGCCCGAACATCTTCGAGTGCTGGGAGGACCGCGAGGCCACCTTCCTCATCGGCGGTGACCAGTGCACCCGGCGCTGCGACTTCTGTCAGATCGACACCGGCAGGCCGCAGGCGCTGGACCGCGAGGAACCGCGCCGGGTGGCGGAGTCGGTGGCCACGATGAAGCTGCGGTACGCCACGATCACCGGAGTGGCCCGCGACGACCTGCCCGACGGCGGCGCCTGGCTGTACGCCGAGACGGTCCGCCAGATCCACGCGCTGAACCCGGGCACCGGGGTGGAGAACCTCATCCCGGACTTCAGCGGTGACCCCGGGCTGCTGACCCAGGTCTTCGAGTCCCGTCCGGAGGTCCTGGCCCACAACGTGGAGACGGTGCCACGGATCTTCAAACGGATCCGGCCCGCGTTCCGCTACGACCGGTCGCTCGGTGTGCTCACCGCGGCGCGGGAGTTCGGCCTGGTCACCAAGTCGAACCTGATCCTGGGCCTGGGGGAGACCCGGGCGGAGATCTCCACCGCGCTGGCCGACCTGCACGCCGCCGGCTGCGACCTGATCACCATCACCCAGTACCTGCGCCCCTCGGCACGGCACCACCCGGTGGACCGGTGGGTCCGTCCCGAGGAGTTCGTCGAACTCCGGGAAGAGGCCGAGGAGATCGGCTTCGCGGGAGTGCTGTCCGGGCCCCTGGTCCGTTCCTCCTACCGCGCCGGACGGCTCTACCAGCAGGCACGCGAGAGATGAGGAGCCACTCGTGTCCATGACGGTGATCCCCTCGGGAGGACGCACGTCGCCGTACCCGGAGGCCCGGAATCCCATGTCCCCTCGCCCGCAACCCGACCGCGACTTCGTCCTCACTCTCTCCTGCCCCGGCCGGGCGGGTCTCGTCCACGCCGTCAGCGGCTTCCTCGTCCGGCACTCCGGCAACATCCTCGAAAGCCGGCAGTTCGACGACCGGCGGCAGGACCGCTTCTTCATGCGCGTGCACTTCGCCGTCTCCGACCCGAACACCACGCCGGAACAGCTGCGTTCGGGGTTCGGGCCTGTGGCGGAGGCGTGGGGAATCAGCTGGCAACTGCACCACGCGTCGACTCCCACCCGCACACTGATCATGGTGTCGCAGTACGGCCACTGCCTGAACGACCTGCTCTTCCGCGCGGGCACGGGCACCCTGAACATCGACGTCCCGGCGATCGTCTCCAACCACCGCGACGCGGAACCACTCGCCGAGTACCACGGCATCCCCTTCCATCACATCCCGGTGACACCGCGGACGAAGGACGAGGCCGAGGCGCGGCTGATGGAGCTGGTCGACGAACTGGACGTCGACCTGGTGGTACTGGCCCGCTACATGCAGATCCTCTCCGGCGACCTGTGCAAGCGACTCGACGGCCGGGCCATCAACATTCACCATTCCTTCCTGCCGAGCTTCAAGGGCGCCAAGCCGTACCACCAGGCCCACGAGCGCGGCGTGAAGCTGGTCGGAGCCACGGCGCACTACGTCACCCCGGACCTCGACGAGGGCCCGATCATCGAACAGGACGTCATCCGCGTCGACCACGCACACGACCCGGACCACCTGGCCACCGTCGGCCGGGAGGTCGAGGCCCAGGTGCTGGCCCGCGCGGTCGCATGGCACACCGAGCACCGCGTGCTGCTCAACGGCGACCGCACCGTCGTCCTCCGCTGAGCCGACACCCGGCGCTTCACCACACTCGCACCGCGCCCGCACGTCCTGTCGGTGACAGGGCGAACGCCGGGGCCGCTCCCAGCAGGGCTCCCCCTCCCTGCCTCCTCCCCACTCCCTTGAGAAGACCGAAAAGAGCACACCATGAACCAGCACTTCGACGTTCTCGTCATCGGCGGCGGCCCCGGCGGCTACGTCGCCGCCATCCGTGCCGCACAACTGGGCCGGAAGGTCGCCCTGGTGGACAAGGAGCGCCCCGGCGGGGTGTGCCTGAACTGGGGCTGCATTCCGACCAAGGCGATGCTGCGCTCCGCCGAGGTCCTGGAGACCGTACGCGGCGCCGGAGAGTTCGGTGTCCTCGCCGACGACGTCCGGCTGGACTACTCGACGGTCCTCCAGCGCAAGGACCGCATCGTGCGCACACTGACGGACGGAATCGCCCGGCTTCTCAAGGCCAATGACGTGACCGTGGTGTCCGGCCACGCCCGCTTCCTGGACGCCCACACCGTCGCCGTGCACGAGGTCGGGCCCGCCCCTCTCGGCGGCGACGGGCCGCTGTACGCGGCGCCGCCGGACCAGGGCGCCGCCCGCGAACACCTCACCGCCGACCACATCGTCGTCGCCACCGGATCCAAGCCCGTCGTGCCGGCCGTACCCGGTGCGGACCTGCCCGGGGTGGTCACCTCGGACGGGGCGTTCCTGCTGCGGCAGGTCCCCTCCCGGGTGCTCGTGGTCGGCGGGAGCGCGGTCGGCGCCGAGTGGGCGAGCATGTTCCACGCCTTCGGCGCGCACGTCACGGTCGTCGAGATGATGCCCACTCTCCTGCCCGCCGCGGACCGGGACATCGGCCGCGCCCTCACCCGCTCCTTCGCCAAGCGCGGCATCCGCGTCCTGACCGGCCACACGGTCACGGAGATCGGCGAGGGCTCCGGCGACACCTCACTGGAGGTCCACCTCACCGCAGCGGACGGCCGGCCCGCCGAGACCGTGCCCGCCGATACGGTCCTGTTCGGCGTCGGCCGACGGCCCAACACCGAGGCCCTCGACCTGGACACGGCGGGCGTGCGCACCGACGAACGCGGCTACCTCCCGGTCACCGACCAGCTGCGCACCAACGTCCCGCACATCCACGCCATCGGCGACGTGACCGGCCGGCTGCAACTGGCGCACGTCGCCTCCCACCAGGCACTCGTCGCGGCAGCCGCGATCTGCGGCCACGACGACCGCATCGCCTACGACGCTGTGCCCGCGGCGACGTTCACCCACCCCGAAGTGGCCGCCGTGGGCCTCACCGAGGCGGAGGCCATAGCGGCGGGCCACGACGTCACGACCGCCCGCTTCCCGTTCGCCGCCCTGGGCCGTGCCCACGCCTACGGCGCCACGGAGGGCCTGGTCAAGGTCGTCGCCGAGCGGTCCGGCGGCAAGGTACTCGGCACGCACATCATCGGCCCCGGCGCAAGCGACCTCATCGCCGAGGCGGCCCTGGCCCTGACCCACGGAGCGACACTCACCACGCTCACCGAGACGGTGCACGCCCACCCGACCCTCGGCGAGGCAACGATGGAGGCCGCCATGGCCGCCTTGGGCCTTCCCCTGCACATGGCGCCTTCTCCGGGGAGGCGGTGAGCGCCGTACGAGGTGCCGCTGCCCTCAGGTCGGGGCGGCGCTACCTGCACCGGTGGACGGCACACGACACGTGTCCCGCAGCCGGCCGATGGGCGGAACGTCGAACCTGCGGCACGGCTGATCAACGCGCGGGCAACCAGGGGATTGTCGCGACAGTCGGCCTGCAGAATCTGCCCGGTATTGTCCTGGCAACCGGTCAGTGCTGATGGAGGTCATCATCGTTGGGACGAACCCTGAGTAAGGGGCAGCGACCGGCGTATCGACCCGGAGACGCCAATCCGAATCGACGTCCATGGCTGGGAGTAGCGATCAGATGCCCATAATTCATTCGAAGGACGCCGACTTTTGCGTGAGTCAGATCAGTTTCCATGAGCTGCTTGAGATTCAGTTGGAGGCGGAGGAGCAAGGCTGGGCGACTCGATGGACATCGGTGGACGAGCTCCGCAGCCAGGTCAAGGAAGAACCTGTGCTCCTTCAGTCGCTGATGCGCGAGGAGCAAGATGAGACTGTGCGGACGTACCGATGCCTCCTGCTGCTCTCGTCCTTGGATGGCGGCAGCACCGGCGGAGTCGCCACGATCGATCTCGCCCCGGCGAGGTTCGCATCACTGAAACGACTCGATCGAGACCCGGACATTCGGAAGGCGTTTGCCCGGATCTTCTCCCTTGCGCTGAGCGGGATTTCGACACTCTCGAAGAAGTAGTGGGCTCTGCTGATGCCCTTGAGGCGTTGGGAGGGTGACGGTGGCAGTGGACGTGCCCGGGGCTTCAGCCGAAGATGCCATCCGAATGTCGAACGGTGCAGGCGATCGGGTGGGAGCCGGCCCTACGTGGTTTCCGAGCTCAGGGGGAGGTAGTCGTGGTCGAATTACGAGCCTCGGAACGGATGATCAATGAGGTTGCCCAGGAGCTGCGCAGCCTGGAAGAGGGGGTGGAGTGGTTCTCCGCATTGGGGCTGGAGCAGCAGGAATCTGCTCTGCATGAGATCGTCCTCTATCTGATGCAGGCGCATGTCACTGTGGAAGACGGGCGTAAGGGCCTCGAAAAGTCAGGAGTCAAGGCGACCATGACCCCTGCGGTACTCATCGTTCGGGAGCCGATACTCGAACGCATAGGGAAGATCGCAGGCTTGCCGCAGCAGGAATACCTGAAAGCGTTCCGCGTCCTGATGTCCACCTTCGCGGTGACCGACACGCGCCGGAGGGAGACACAGTGCCGGGGGTCTTGCACCCATGCCTGGCACAACCTGTCGTAACTGTGAATGTCCCCGGCTCGGTCAGCGGATGATGTCGAGGATTCCTGTAGACGGATTCCGGTTCCACCTACGACTCCTACGGCCGGGTGCTCACCAGCACCGACCTGACGGCCGACGTCACCGTTACCGCATCCGGAGCTCTCAAGCGCACCGCCCGGACCGACGGCCGCACGACCACAACCGCCTATACCCCCGCCACGGGGTTTCCCACCAGCGCCAAGGTGACCTCGCCGCCCGCAAAGACCGGCGATGCGGCCACCGCACAGACCACGACCACCACGCGTGACGTGCTGCGCGGCTTGCCGCTGAGCCAGACCGACACCAACGGCAAGGTCAGGGCAGGATCCCTGCCGGCGGCAAGCATGGCCTACACCTACGAAGACGCGACCCTGCGCCCCGTCACCGTCGACGGCAGCCAGGGAGTCACGTCCAGCACCCTGTACAGCCTCACCGGCAAACCGCAGCAGTACGAACTCTCCAGCGGCGGCGGCAAGAAGACCTGGGCCACCAACACCTACGAATGGGGCACGCAGCGTCTGGCCACCGCGCGGGTGGACCGTCAGGACGTGGCGGGCGTCGACCAGCACAGCACCTACCGCTATGACCAGATGGGCAATGTGCTGTCGATAGCGGACGGTTCCCGCTCCGGCATCGACAACCAGTGCTTCACCTACGACTATCTGCGGCGCCTGACCGAAGCGTGGACTCAGGGCGGCAAGGAGTGCGCCTCCACCCCCAGCGGCGGTGTCCTGGGCGGTCCGGCCGCCTACTGGTCCTCCTACACGTACGACAAGGTCGGCAATCGCAGTACCGAGACCCTCCACGACCCCTCGGGCGATCCTGCCAAGAACACCAAGCGCACCTATGGCTACCCCGCCCCGGGCAGCCCCCAGCCGCACACGCTGACCTCCGTCAAGGCCACGGGGCCGAGCGGAACCGCCGAGGACACCTTCGGATACGACGAAAGCGGCAACACCACGACCCGGAGGCTGGCCGGCGACACCCAGTCCCTTCAGTGGGACCCCGAGGGGCGCCTGTCGAAGGTGACCGAACCGGTCGAGGGCGGAGCCGACAAGGTCACCGAGTACCTCTACGACGCCGACGGCAACCGACTCATCGGCCGCACCCCCACCGAAACCACCCTCTACCTGGGCGCCACCGAGATCACGCTGCCCAAGGGGTCGTCCACACCGAAAGCCACCCGCTACATCGACCTCGGCGGCGGCCACCAGGCCGTGCAGCAGGACGACGGCAGCGTCTCCATCACGCTCGCCGACCACCACGGCACCGGACAACTCGCCGTCGACGCCGCCTCCCAGAAGCTCACCCAGCGCCGCACCCTTCCCTTCGGTGAACTCCGCGGCGAGGAGCCGAAGGCCTGGCCGGGCACCAAGGGCTTCGTCGGCGGGACCGACGACACCAAGGCCACCGGCCTCACCCACCTGGGCGCACGGGAATACGACCCCACCACCGGCCGCTTCCTGTCCGTCGACTCGGTCATGGACCTGACCGACCCCCAGCAGATCAACGGCTACGCCTACGCCAACAACAACCCGGTCACCGGCTCCGATCCCAGCGGGCTCTTCTGTGACGGCTGCAGCGCCGACGGCGACAACAACCGATGGACCGCGAGCCACGGCCCCGGCTGCACCACGGAAGGCTGCTACGACACCGGCGGCCGCCTCTACCCGCAGTCCCACTCTCCGTCCCGATCCTGGTCGGGCAGCGGCAGCTCCTACCGTCCCGGGCGGACGATCAGCATCACACAGAAGAAGGGCGAGCTATGGCTGGAGGGCATCAGGATCCCGGCCGCCCGCGAACTGGCGATTCGCTTCCCCGGGTACGAAAGCAAGGAGCAGCTCCAGAGATGGGCACAGGGGAAGTGCGACTCGGGGGTGCAAGGGACCAAGGGCTTCTGCTCCGCCGCCGAGGCGATCGGGCTGGTGAACTACGAGCAGACCGCCTTCGAGAAGGCGGTCACCGCGGTTGCGATCAGCCTGGTCGCCCCGGACGCCGATGCGTGGAAGAGCTGTCTCAGCGGGAAGAGCGCCAAGGCGTGTGGGACAGCTGCCCTTGACCTGCCGTGGGCCCGCGCGTTCAAGGGCCTCAAGGTCCTCAAAGCGTGCAACAGTTTCACCCCGGACACCGAAGTGCTGATGGCCGACGGCACGACGAAACCCATCGAGGACGTCGAGATCGGTGACAAGGTCATCGCCACCGACCCCAAGACCGGCAAGACCACCATCAAAACGGTCACTGCCGAGATCAAGGGCAAGGGCCTCAAACACCTCGTCAGACTCACTCTTGACCTCGACGGAGACAAGGGCAGCAGGACCGCCTCGGTTACGGCGACAGACGGACACCCCTTCTGGGTCCCCGAACTCCACGCCTGGATCGACGCCAGCGATCTCCGCACCGGCCAGTGGCTCCGCACTTCGGCCGGCACCCGGGTTGAGATCACAGCGGTCAAGAAATGGGCACAGCAGGCCACGGTCCGCAACCTCACGGTGTCCGACGTGCACACGTACTATGTGCTGGCGGGGGAGACGCCAGTCCTCGTTCACAATTCGAATGGAATTTGTGGAAGTGCGGATGCGCACAGCTTCAGGCGTACGGAGGCTCTGTCAGGAAACGCGTCCAAGAGGAACGTCGATTCGCTGACTGCTTCAATGAAGGAGAATGGCTGGCAGGGTGATCCGATATCCGTGGCGAAGATCGGGGATGACCTGTACGTCCTGGACGGCCACCACCGTATTGCTGCGGCGAAGCGTGCAGGGATTGGCGTGCCGTATCGGGTGCTTTCGGATGCTGACATTCGTGCCAGATATCCCGGGAGTGCCGATGACATCACAACTGCTTGGGCTGAGGTAGGGCCGGACCGCCTAGTGAACAAGTACAAGAGACCGGGGTATCGATGACAGGCCAGCCTTTGAGGGAAGTCGAGGCGTACTTGCAGGCCCTCTCCCGGGTGCGCAGCGCTGTTCAGCGCTGTCACCCGGGTGGTCAGGGGCTGGCTAGCATCCTCCACCTGTATCGGTCGCGATCCCTGGAGAAGGCCGGGCGCATCCAGGGAAGTGTTGAATACAACGTCCACGGTTCTGGATGCCTTTTCGTTGAGGCCAGTGGAGCCGAGGTTGACGTGGACTTCCTAGAGGAAGGGACGGAAGTCTTTGATGCCTGGAGGATCAGGAGGCTTTCGGTAAGTCTCGGCGAGGAATCCTCGGAAAGCTTGGATGAAATCGTTGCCGCGTGCAGAAAACTGGTTTCGCTCGGACGTTTGTCTGAGCCGCGCAGCGGATGGTTTTCGGCAGTTGAGTAGCGCCATCCCCTGGTTTGCTGCCGATATGACGCAGCGGTTCCTCACGGCGGCGCTCAAGGGTGGCAAGGCCTCTCCTGGCCCCACACATCTTGATCACGTGGCCCGATCACCCCTTCTGACCAGGTCATCTGACGGGCACCCGGTCGATGCTGCGTGAACGGGCCCCGCTGCCCCCGTCGCCTGATCGAGGCGCCGGGGCCGGCCTCACCTCCGGCGGAAGATGGTGATGGAGTGGCCCACGTCGTCGACGGGTTCGCTGCTCTCGATCAGTCGTGCCAGCCGGCCATCGGCCTTGGCGAGCGAGGAGTCCGACACCACGAGCAGCCCGCGGACCTGGTGCGCGGGGGCCTTGAGCGGGTTGGACGCGTGGATGCCGTAGAAGGCGGGCACGCCGCTGCCCTTGTAGACGAGCCAGATCCGCTCGCCCCGGTAGCGCTGTTGGAGGCGGTCGGCCAGCCGTCCCAGGTCCTGGCCCCAGTCGACGTTGGAGTCGTGCAGCTGCCGGTGCGTGCCGGCCGGGCCGCCGAAGGCCTCGTTGGAGTACGGCAGGTAGTACGGGTACGTCCGCAGGGAGCTGACCGCGACGCACAGGGTCAGTGCCGCCGCCGCGCCATGGGCCCACCGGCGTCGTGACGCGCATACGGCCGCTGCCGCCACCGCCAGCAGCATCGGCAGGAAGACCGCGTACCGGACGCCGAGGTCGCGGGAGGAGTGGAGAGCCGCGGCCAGCAGGACGGCCGCGGGAAGGAGTACATACGGTGCCGCGGGCCGCAGTCGCCGGATGGTCAGCATGGCGGTGGACCCGGCCGCCCACAGTGCGAGCATTCCGAGCGGTGTCTTCACCAGCAGCGCGGCCGGCAGGTAGTACCAGAGCGAACCGTCGTAGTGCCGGCCGAACAGGAAGCCGCTCCAGTGCGCGTACTCGAAGCCGAACTGGATGAGCATGCCGTCCCGGTACGGCTCGGGGAACGGCAGCAGACCGGCGACGAGCCCGCGCAGCCCCCGAATGGCGGGCAGGTCGGCCGGCGGCGTCCAGCGCAGCCGCGGGTCGACCACGAGATAGGCGGCCCACACCACGGCGACGGCGACCAGGGCCACCCCGAGCGCCGCTGCCGCACCGAGCGCGAGTTTCCTTATCGACTCCCGTGCGGCCTCGCGTCCGGAATCCCGTAGCGCCTCCCGTGCGGCCCCTCGTATGGCATGCCGCACGCCCCCGGGCGGTTCTGACGGCGGATGCTGACGGCCGTGACGTCGCCGGCAGGCGTGCCGGACCGACACGACGGTCAGCACGAGCAGCACCGGCACGGCCGCCAAGGTGCTCATCTTCGTCGCCAGCGCCGCACCCAGCGCCGCGCCCGCGAGCGCCAGATGGAGCAGGAGCCGGTGTTGCCGCGCCCGCCACAGCGACCACACCGCCGTCAGCAGGAAGCCGGCCGCCGGGACGTCGAGGGTGGCCAGGGAGCCGTGCGCGATGACGTCGGGGGAGAAGGCGTACAGGGCGAGCGCGCACAGTCCGCTGACCGGACCGGCGAGATCGCGGGCGAAGGCCAGTACGACCAGCCCGAACAGCAGCGTCGCCACGATCACCGGCAGGCGGGCCCGCAGCAGCAGGCGCTGCGGGTCATTGCCCGACTCGTACAGCAGGTGTCGTCCGAGCTCGGTCTGGTTCCCGGTGAAGCCGGTGTCGAGCCGCGCCTCGCCGAAGGTCAGGCCGGAGGCGATGATCAGTTTGCCCAGCGGGGGATGCTCGGGGTTGTACCGCAGGCTGTGCTGGTGCAGGTAGACCGCGGCGGTGCCCACGTACACCGGTTCGTCGATGGTCGGTGTCTGCTCCACGGCCGTCGACACCATGGCGACCGCCATCTGGGCGAGCAGGGCGACGACCGCGAGGACGAACAGCGGGCGCCGGTGCCGACGCAGCAGAGCCCGCAGGTCCGTCCACCCCTCCGACACCGCCGGGCCGGAACGAGAAGGAGCGGACGGCGCGGGCGGCGTACCCGGCCCCGTCAGTTCCGGGCTCGCGGCTGGTTCAGGGGTGTCCGGACCGACGACCGTGTGGTGTTCGTGCGTCATTGTCCCCGTACCCCGGTGTGTCCGGCAGCGCCCTGGGTGTCGTCCGGAACGGACGGCACGACCTGTGATACGGACGATCCGTGCGGAATCGTTCAGCGGTGTCCGGCTGCTCTGCGCGTGAGGCTCGTTTGCCGCGTGCGTGGGGGCCCGCGGAACGAGCTGCACGAGCGACCTCGGGCGGCAGACAGATCTCGGGCAGCAGACAGTCGGGCAGCAGGAAGACCTCAGGCAGCGACAGACCTCGGGAGGCGGGACAGTGGGCGAGAAGTCAGGCGGTGACGACCCCGGGCGCCGCGCCCGCGGCGGGGATTCCGGGGCTCCGGGGAGCCCGCCGGCGAAGGTGCCCCGACCGGTCTACGAGCGTGAGCTGATCCGGCTGCAGACCGAGCTGGTGATGCTGCAGGAGTGGGTACGGTCCGAGGGCGCCCGGCTGGTCGTCGTCTTCGAGGGGCGGGACGCGGCCGGGAAGGGCGGCACCATCAAGCGGGTCACCGAGCAGCTCAACCCCCGGGTGGCCCGTATCGTCGCGCTGCCCCGGCCCACGGAGCGGGAGCGGGGGCAGTGGTACTTCCAGCGGTATGTGGAACATCTGCCAGCGGCCGGGGAGATCGTGCTGTTCGACCGCAGCTGGTACAACCGCGCCGGCGTGGAGCACGTCATGGGCTTCTGCACCCCCGAGGAACACCAGCTCTTCCTGCGGCAGTGCCCCATCTTCGAGCGGATGCTGATCGAGGACGGGATCCTGCTGCGGAAGTACTGGTTCTCGGTGAGCGACAGGGTGCAGGAGGAGCGCTTCCGGCGGCGGCTGAAGGATCCCGCGCGGCGCTGGAAGCTCTCCGCCATGGACCTGGAGTCCATCACCCGGTGGGAGGCGTACTCGCGGGCCAAGGACGACATGTTCGTGCACACCGACACCGCCGAGGCCCCCTGGTACGTCGTGGAGAGCGACGACAAGCGCAGGGCACGCCTCAACATGATGGCCCACCTGCTGTCGACCGTGCCGTACCGGGCGGTGCCGAGTGCGACGCTGGAACTGCCGCCGCGTCCGCCGTCCACCGGCTATCAGCGCCCGCCGCGCGACCTGCAGACGTACGTACCGGACCACGCGGCGGGGCTCATGCGCTGACTGCTCCCGGGGTGCGTTCCGCACGGGTGATGGTTACGCGGCTCAGGCCTGGGCGACAGTGTCCCGGGAGGCCGGCACGGTGGCGTCCCCACGGCTGCGCCGGATGGCCACGGCCATGACGAGCGCCCAGGCATCGAGCGTGAACACCGCCACCCGTTCCATGCCCCCGAGGCCGATCCCGGGATCCAGCTGTGCGAAGAACAGGCCGGCCGAGAGCACCGCGACCGCACCCGCGAGCAGGCTCACCGGGCGCAGCCGGCCGAAGAGGGAGTCCCGGCGGACGAATCCGGCACAGAGCAGTCCGACGTTGCCGACGCCCATGATGAACAAGGCGGCCAGGACGTGCAGGTTCTCGTCGACGTCCGCGGGGACCAGACCCACCACGACGAACGCGGCTCCGCCGGTGCCGCACAGGATCCGGGCGGTCCGGGCGACCCCTCCGCGGCCCCAGCAGGAGCCGGTCAGGAGGATGCCGGCCAGCAACAACGCCCCGTGGACGGCGAAGGACACATTCATCATGCTGTGCAGCGGTGAGCACACATAGCGCGGACGTGAGGTGTCCCAGACCTGGCAGTGGACGTTTCCCAGATCACTGATGTTGTTGCTGCCCCAGCTGTACGGGGTGCGCCAGGCTGCCGCCACCACCAGTTGCACGACGAGGAACTGCACGGTCCCCACGACCCACGCGACGGCGCCGATTCTGGTGCGCATGTCGTCCACTCCCTCTGTTCCGTCCGTCCCGGATGTTCCGTCGGCGCGGAACATCCGTGCCCGTGCGGCCTGTCCGGCCGGCCGGACCCAACTTTCCAGCCGGCGGCGGGCCGCACATCGCTGAGACGAGCGAAGGAGGGTCCCTCGTGATCGGGACCGCGGACCGGGGTCTTGCCGGCTCCTTTGGGGGAGGTGGCGAGCAGGGGAGCCGGCACGGGAGGTCAGCGCATCAGGGGCAGGCTGCCGGTCAGGCGGTTGACCAGCTTCTTCGGACCGAAGATTCCCACCGCGGCATACGTCAGCTCCTGCGCGGGCGTGGTGGCCATGCGCTCGCCGTACTCCTCGTAGGTGCGGGAGGACTGGGCCAGGTCACTGAAGCCCACGACCACGGCCTCCGGGTCGGACCCCGCCTCCTGGTGGATCCGCGAGAGGTCCTCGGCGGTGGACTGGAGAATCGGTACCGGAATGAAGGTGATGCCCAGGTGCACACCGCCATCGGCGTCCTTGACATCCGTGCCGATCAGTTCGGGCACCTGCTGTCCCAGGGTGAGGGAGGTGACCGAGGCCGCGTTCAGGATCAGACCGGTCGGCAATGCGCTGTTGACGACGATCACGCACTTGCTGGTGGTGACATCACGATGCATGGCGTTCCTTGCTCTCGAGTTCGGTGAAGCGGTGCCTGCGGTGGAGCCCGCACCCGGTCTTGGCGCCTCGCGCGGCCCGGGAAGCCGACCGAAGGCGTTCCCCGTGCGCCTCAGGTCGTGATGGCGCGTCGCCCGTTTCGGGTGTCCGCCCCGGGGCGTTGCGCGTGTGGGGCGCGTCGGCCCACATCGGAACGGCATGTGAAGAACGCGACCTGCCCCAGCATTTCCCCTCACGGCGCGGTCTGGTGCGGTGTCCGTGTAGTGATCATGGAAGTCGGCGTGAGGGAGTGCGTCAACGCGCGCCCAGCATCTGAGACATGGCATTCCCATGGGGCGCAACTCATCCGGAACGCCCGGGAGGAGTGGTAGGTGCCTTCCGCTGCGCGTCTTCAATGTCCTTGGCGAGTACGTGAGTTGTGGCTCAACAGTGCGGCCGGTGTCGGCCGCACCTCTTCGTCTGTCCCCGGTTCCCGGACCCGCACCTTCGGAGGCCTCCGCGCGTGCGGTGTCGTGCGCGTCGGTCAGTCCGCGATGCCGTGGAAGGCGATGACCCGGTCGATGCGGGCACGTACCAGCCATTCGCCGGGCACCGAGTTGCGTTCGCCGTATGCGGTGGCATTCTCCTGGCCCATGTAGCGGCCGCCGATGCGGGTGGCCCAGGTGCGCATCTCGTCCGGGTCGTCGGTGAACTCGGCGGTGCACTCCAGCATGACGTAGCTGTACGGCGCCTCCTGGTCGTCCACACAGAGCGAGAAACGGGGCTCCCGGCGGAGTGCGGTGTACTTCATCGACTGGTGCCAGGTGGAGAAGACGACACGGGTCGGGGCGTCCGAGTCGTCGAGGAGGAACCACACCGGGGTCACATGGGGGCGGCCGTCCTTACGGTTCGTCGCCAGCTTCCCGGTGCGGGTTCCGGCAAGGACGAACGCCTGCCACTCGGTGTCGGTCATGGGCTGCACGGTGCCACTCCTCGTTGTGTCGCTGCCTGCCGGTGCCGGTGCCGGTGCCGGTGCCGGTGCCGACACCGGTCTCAGCTCTGCTGCGCCCGGAGTCCGGTCAGTGTGTCCGCCAGCCAGGCCCGTTCCGCCCGGGAGGTCGCCCGGGCGATGGTGAGCACCCCGCGGCGGAACGGGTCGTCGACGTCCTCGGCGCGCAGTGGCCGGTCCCCCTGGTAGAAGAAGCTGCTCGGTTCCTCCAGGAACGCGAGCCGCCGGCTCAGTACGTCCGCCTGCGCGGCGGGGTCCGGCAGATGGCGGAGGAACGCGAGCAGGGTGAACCAGCGATTCTCGTCGGTGATGAACGGCTCGTCGGGCTCCCGCAGCACGTCCTGCAGTGCCCGTTCGCCGTCCTCGGTAAGGCTCAGCATGTGGCGCGGCGCGGCAGCCGCGCCCGGCTGCGACTCGCGCCGGAGCAGCCCGGCCCGCTCCATGCGCTTGATGGCCGGGTAGAGCGTGCCGTGGCTGATGACGCGGGCGTGCCCGGTCAGCCGGGCGATACGGGTGCGCAACTCGTAGCCGTGCAGGGGAGCTTCGTGAAGGAAGCCCAGGACGGCGAGATCCAACATGCCGGACATGGCGCACAGCGTAGAGCGTCGAAACGCCATATGTCGATTCGACTTATGGCGGAGTCCCACGGAGTCCCGGCCGCTCTGGAAGCAGGCAGGGGCGCGAAACGCGGCGAGTGCTCCTTGTCGTGGGCCGAGGGGATTCCTGTCGGGGCTGTCGGCCGTGTCCGTGCCGGGGACGTTCGTTGGTCCTTGAGGTGGCCGTCGAATCCGGTCATCGAGGGGCTGCGCGGGCCTTGGTGCAGGAGGGCGGGGGCGTGGTCCGACGACACGGGTACGACGGAGGTGCGACGTTGGCCGGTACAGGGCGACCGGAGCAACCGGACGGAGACGGCTCGGGAGCCTTTCTCCGGTGCTTCGGCAGGCAGTTGAAACTCTTCCGGGAGAAGGCGGGGCTGACACAGGCCGAACTGGGTGCTCGCCTGGGGTACGGCGAGGACCAGGTCTCGGCGGTCGAGCAGGGCCGGAGAATCCCCAAGCCCTTCCTCATCGACACGGCGGACGAGGTGCTGGCGGCGGGCGGGGTGCTGGTGGCGATGAAGGAAGAAGTGGCCCGGACGCGGTACCCGGCCTTCTTCCGCGACGCAGCGCGGCTGGAGGCGGAGGCGGTGGAGCTGCACGTCTACGACACCCACATCGTGAACGGGCTGTTGCAGACGGACGAGTACGCCCGAGCGGTGTTCTCGATGCGGAGGCCGTTGCTGGACGAGGAGACGATCGAGCAGCGGGTGACGGCGCGGCTGGCGCGGCAGGAGGTGATGGACCGCCGTCCCGCGCCATTGATGAGTTTCGTGATCGAAGAGGCGGCGTTACTACGTCCCGTGGGAGGTGCAGCCGTCCTCCGAGAGCAGTGGGCGCACCTCGTGGAGATCGGTCTCAAGCGCAACGTCGAGATTCAGGTGATGCCCACGAGTCGGGAGGAGCACGCCGGACTGGCGGGGCCGTTCACTCTGATCGAGACCACAGCTCAACGGAGCGTCGCATACGTGGAGGTCCAGAACGTGGGCCGTCTGCAAACAGAGCGCGAGAAGGTACGGGAACTGCAAGCACAGTATGGAATCATCCGGGCTCAGGCCCTCACGCCACGTGAGTCGCTGGCCTTCGTCGAGAAGTTGCTGGGAGATGGATGACCATGGAAGAGGCCATCGGAACCATGCACGGGCTCGTCTGGTTCAAGAGCAGCCACAGCAGTGGCGAGGGCGGCCAGTGCGTGGAGGTGGCTGCCCGGCCGGGTGCTGTGCATGTGCGGGATTCGAAGGACAGGTCCGGGCCGATGCTGTCGTTCGCCGTGGATGAGTGGGCGGCGTTCGTGGAGTTCGTCGCGCGGGGCTGAGGCTTGGTGGTGACGTGGCGCCCCAGCGGCCGGTGGGAACCGGCAGCCGGGGCGCCGTCGTTCGCTGCTGCCGCCGCCTGAGGCCGCGGCTTGACCCTCACGTTGCGTGAGGGTTCAGGCTTCAGTCATGAGCGACTACTACAACGCCTTCGAGATCAGCCCTGTCCCTGACCCAGCGGTGGATGCGGTTCCGCCGGAGCCGTTCCAGGGCATCTACGGGATGCCGATGTTCGTCACGATCCCGACACCGGACCTGGCCGCGTCGGTGGACTTCTGGGTCAACGGATTCGGGTTCATCGATCTGTTCAGCATCCCCGATCAGGTCACCCACCTGCGGCGGTGGGCCTTCCAGGACGCGCTTCTGGTGCCCGCGACCGACAAGGTGACGTCGACGCCGGCGGCGAGCGTGAGCTTCTCGTGCGTACTCAGCGAGATCGACCGGATCGTCGAGGCCTGCGAGGCGCTGCGGCCGGGTTGCACCGAAGGCCCGAGGCACACCCCCTGGAACACCGTTGACGTCGAGGTGGTCACGCCGGAGAACGCGCGGGTGATCCTCACTGCCGCCAAGCCCTTCGATCCTGAGAGCCAGGAGGCCCGCGATCTGGCAGCGGTCGGCATCACTCCTCCGAAGTCATGACGATCGCCGAAGTCATGACGAGCGCTGATGGGAGAATGTGAGGCATGAGCCTGCCCGTGGACGCCGCCGAGACCTCCGGGATGACCGTCGGTCGGGCGGCGTCGCGGCTGGGCGTCACCGTGCGCACCCTGCACCACTGGGACGAGATCGGCCTGGCCTCCCCGTCACTGCGGACGCACGGCGGATACCGCCTCTACACCGCCACGGACATCGCGCGTCTCCAGCGTGCGGTCGTGTACCGCGAGCTCGGTCTCCCGCTCGACGCCATTCGGGATCTGCTCCAGGCCCAGGCGGTGGACCCGACCGTGGGGGGGGGGGGGGGGGGGGGGGGGGGGGGAGGGGGGGGGGG
>NZ_JBYITE010000069.1:0-26787 GCF_057709105.1 Streptomyces sp. bgisy100 | reverse complement strand
GAACCCCCCACCCCTCCGGCCCCGTCCCCCTCCCGTGCGTCGGCGGCTGCCCCTCGGTGGGCTGTCGGCCCCGACGGTGTTCGCTGGTTCGGCCCGTCCGTCGGCGGCATTGCGGTCATGGCCGCGCTGCAGCAGCTGCCCGGCTCCGTTGTCAGTCCGCCCGGAACACCGCGACCGTGCGGGCCGGGACCGTGAAGGTGTTGTGGGTGTGGGTTGCGGTCTTCACGACCGGGTCGCTGCCGTGGGCCTGGACGGGGTGGAGGCGGTACGGGCGGGCCGTGGTGAGGTGCTGTTCCTGGCGGTCCGGGGAGGCGTTGAAGATCACCAGGAGCTTGCCGAGGCGCATGGTGATCACGCCCGGGGTCTCCTCCATGCCCGAGAGCGGGAAGGAGAGGTCCGACTGGACGGCTTCGGTCGTGGCCAGGCGGAAGGACTTCTCGCTGGTGGCGATCCGCAGCAGGTCGCGGTAGGCGGCCCCGGCGGAGCGAATGTCCGGGCAGGTCGCGCGGAGGGCCGGGTCGGCGAGGAGCGGTTTGGCGTAGGGCCACTTGGCCTTGTTGTCCGCTGCCGGGGGCAGGCCGCGGCCGAAGCCGTTGGCCGCCGGGCCGCAGCTGAAGTGGATGGCGTTGAACCAGTCGCCGCTGTCGAAGGAGTTGCGGTCCAGCGACTTGGAGCGCAGCAGGTCGGTGCCGGCCTGGGAGAGCGCCGGGCCCTGGGAGAGGGCGGCGGTGGCCATGGCCAGGACCTGCATTCTGGCCCGGTCCGCGCCGGTGGTGCGCTGCGGGAGTTTGAAGGCCAGGGTGTCGTAGAGCGTCTCGTTGTCGTGGGCGTCCGCGTAGGCGAGGGCGTCGCCGGGGGCCCGGGCGTAGCCGGCGGGGGCGCCGTTGTAGTCGACCTCCGAGCCCTTGACGCGGGTGCCGGAGGAGTCGGTGAAGGTGAAGTCCGCGAGGTTGCCGGTGAGGCCGATCTTGATGAGGTCCTGGGCGTGGCGGAGCCGTGCCCGCTGTTCGGCGCGGGTGCCGTTGGCGGGTGAGCCGTTGGGGTCGGTGAAGAGACCGGAGGCGAAGCCCTGCACCCGCGGGTCCTCGTCGAACGGGCCGCCGCCGCGTACCGCGTCGCGCGCCCGGTCACTGAAGGTGGCGATGCCGGTGCCGGCCATGTTCCGCTGGGTGGCCTGGGGGAAGCGGGCGTCGTCCGCGACCTCGCCGAAGTTCCAGCCCTCGCCGTAGAGGACGATCTTCTTGCCGTCGACGCCGTCCTCGGCGGGGGTGAGCGCGTCGAGGGCCTTGCGGACGGCGAGGATGTTCGCCTTCGGGTGGTGGCCCATGAGGTCGAAGCGGAAGCCGTCGACCTTGTACTGCTTGGCCCAGGTGACGACCGAGTCGACGACGAGTCTGCCCATCATGGTGTGTTCGGGCGCGGTGTTGGCGCAGCAGGTGGAGGTGGCGACCGAGCCGTCGGCCAGCAGGCGCTGGTAGTAGCCGGGGACGATCCGGTCCAGGATCGACTTGTTGTGCTGCCCACTGGCCACGGTGTGGTTGTAGACGACGTCCATCACGGTGCGCAGCCCGGTGCGGTTGAGGGCCTGCACCATGCGGCGGAACTCCACGGTGCGGCGGGGCCCGTCGGGGTCGGTGGCGTAGGAGCCCTCGGGGACGGTGTGGTGCAGCGGGTCGTAGCCCCAGTTGTAGGCGTCGTCGGCGGCGCCCCGGGTGACGCACTCCTGCTGCTGCTCGGAGTCGGTGGGGTAGGCGGCCGGGTCGCAGTCGGGGGTGTTCCGGCGGCGCTCGGGGATGGTGCCGATGTCGAAGGCCGGGAGGAGGTGGATGTACGAGGTCCCGGCCTCGGCGAGTTTCCGGAGGTGCCGGACGCCGGCGGAGCGCCGGTCGGTGAAGGCCAGGTAGCCGCCGGGGTGCCGGTTGGTGCGGTCGGCCACGGAGAAGTCGCGGATGTGGAGTTCCTGGATCCGGGCGGCGCGCAGGGGCACGGGAGCGGGCTTGCGCAGCGTGGACCAGCCCGGGGGCGCGAGCCGGGGGTCGTCCAGGTCGACGGCGAGGCTGCGGCGGGAGTCGGTGGTCAGGGCGGTGGAGTAGGGGTCGGTGACCCGGTTGGTGACGAGTTTGCGCACGGTCGGGGCCCAGACGGTCACCGCGTAGCGGTACGGCTCGCCCGTCCAGCTCTTCGGGCCGGTCACGGACCAGACGCCGGTGCGGGCGTCGCGGTGCATGCGGTGCGTCCGGCCGCCGAGTTCGAGGGTGACGGTGCGGGCGGTGGGGGCCCAGACGGAGAGGGTGGGGCGGCCGCCGGTGAAGACCGGGCCGAGCTCGGCGCGGGCGGCGTTCGCTGCGTAGAGGTCGTCCAGGGCGCCGGGTGTCTGGACGCCGGTCGCGGCCAGGAGTGTGCCGGACGCGGACCGCTGGGTGGCGACGAGCTGGCCGCGGAGGGCGGCGCGGACGCGGTCCCGGTCGCGCGGGGCGACGGTGAAGGCCGGATAGTCCTTGAGGTGCGGGTACTTCGCGCGCTGTGCGCCGGTCAGGGTGGAGGGGTTCAGGTGGAGCCGGTGGCCCGCGTCGGACAGTTCGCCGTTCTCGACGGTGATGCCGCCGTGCGGGGCGTAGACGAGCTGCCGGGTGGCGGTGCCGGTGGCCTGCTCCTTCCAGACCACGGTGGAGCGGTCGATCCACTGGGCCCGGGAGGCGCCGAGGTCCAGGTCCGGTGCGGCGGTGGCCGGGACGGCCGGTGCGAGGGCCGCGCACAGGGCGGCCGCGACGACGGCCGCCGTTCTGCGCGGAAAGGGGCGGATCACGGACGGTCTCCTCGAGGGGATACGGGAGGCCGCCCGGTGCGCGGGCGCGCGCCGGGCGGCCTGGTCGGTTGCCGGGGTGATTCAGGCGGTCAGCAGCGGCGCGCCCCGGTGTGCAGGGCGAGCGCGGTGTCGGCGCCGAGGGTGGCGGTGAACTTTCCGGAGCCGTCGACGGTGACGTTCCGCCCGCTCTGCACATCGCAGTAGTCGCCGGCGGGGAGCGAGGTCGTGAAGGTCCGGGACAGGGCCTTCTTCTCGTGGTTGACGGCGACGAAGCCCTTGTTCCCCCGCCCGAAGGCGATGGCGTCGTTGCCGTTGTCCCACCAGTGGGTGACGGCGGTGCCGCGCACGGTGTTGCGGAAACCGACCATGCGGGCGATCTCGGGCCAGGCGTGCTGGCACTTCCAGCCGTCGGAGTAACAGGCCTTCACCGAGCCGCCGTTGGGCGGTCCGGCGTCCTTGTCGGACCACTCGTAGCCGGAGTGGACGTCCGGGGAGCCGTAGGGCCAGGCCAGCATGAAGACGTGCGCCAGGGTGTAGTCGGCGCCGTTCTTGTAGCTGAGGGTGTCGCCGGCCCGCTCGGTGTCGTGGTTGGCGACGAAGACCGAGGCCTTGCCGCTGTCCAGATAGCCCCAGCCGGCGCCGTAGTTCTTCAGGTACGACAGCCGCTCGCCGGTGAAGACCCGCTTGAGGTCGCGGGCGTAGCGGAACTCCTGGACGTCGCCGGTGCCGAGGTACTCGTCGGGGGAGACCGCCTCCCCGGCGCCATGGATCACCTCCTGCTTCCAGTACGCGTCCGGGTCCTTCAGCTTCTTCCTGACGGCCGCGAGGTCGGTGGCCGGTATGTGCTTGGCGGCGTCGATCCGCAGGCCGTCGACGCCGAGGGAGAGCAGGCCGTTCAGGTAGCCGGCGATGCGGGAGCGGACGTGCTCCTCGCCGGTGTCGAGGTCGGCGAGGCCGGAGAGTTCGCAGTTCTGCACCTCGGCCCGGTCGCCGTAGCCGCCGATCTCCGACCGGCAGTCGTCCATGTCCTGCGGGCGGTAGGTGCCGGGGTAGTCGTACTTGGTGTAGGCGGTGCCGCCGGTGCCGGTCCCGGCGCCGGCGGACATGTGGTTGATCACGGAGTCGGCGACGACCTTCACGCCCGCGGAGTGGCAGGCGCCGACCATCGCCTTGAAGGCGGCGCGGTCGCCGAGCCGTCCGGCGATCTTGTAACCGACGGGCTGGTACGAGGTCCACCACTGGGCTCCCCGGATGTGCTCCTGGGGCGGTGAGACCTGGACGGCGCCGTATCCGGCGGGGCCGAGGGTCTTCCGGCACTCCCGGGCGACGTCGTCGAAACGCCACTCGAAGAGGACGGCGGTGACGTCCTTGTCCCCCGGCGGGGACGCCTGCGCCCGCGGGGCGGTGCCCGGGGCGACGACGGCGGTCGCCACCCCCGCCGTGACGGCGAGGGCGACGGCGAGAGACCTGCTGACGGTACTGGCCATGTGGGGGGCCTCCTCCTTCGGGAGGTGGGGGGTGACGGTGCAGCCTTGCGGCAACGCGCCCTGCCCGTAAGGCCATTGAGTGATGGTTCTTGCAGCAAGACGGCAGCCGCCGTGCTGCGGTCGAGACCGTACGAGCCCCGACCTGCGGGGTCAACCCCCGGGACACAGGGAGGTCACAACGGTGAAATCACGCCGTTTTCTCGTTGCAAGGTCTTTCGCAAGAGATTTCAGCCTGTTACGTTCCTGCCCAGCCCGGACCACCCAGGGACTCGCCGGGTCACACTCATTGAGGAGATCCATATGCGTCGAGGCATATCGGTCGCCGCGGTGGCCGGCGTGCTGGCTCTGGCGGCGACGGCCTGCGGTGGGGACCAGGCCGACACCGGCGGCGACGGCTCGAAGGCCGCCAAGGACCCGGGGAACGTGTCCGGCACCGTCACCTGGTGGGACACCTCCAACGAGGCCGAGGGCCCGGCGTACGAGAAGCTGATCGCGGACTTCGCGAAGAAGTACCCGAAGATCAAGGTCAAGCGGGTGCCGGTGTCCTTCGACGCCGCCGAGCAGAAGTTCAAGACCGCCGCCCAGGCCGGCAAGGGCGCACCCGATGTGATGCGCACCGACGTCGGCTGGACCGCCGGCTTCGCCAACCTCGGGCTGCTCCAGCCACTGGACGGCACCGTCGCTCTCGACGGCAAGCAGGACTACCTGCCGGGTCCGCTGTCGACCGCCCGCTACAAGGGGCAGACCGTCGGCGTCCCGCAGGTCACCGACACCCTGGGTCTCCTCTACAACAAGGAGCTCTTCAAGAAGGCCGGGATCAGCAAGCCCCCGGCCACCTGGGAGGAGTTCACGGAGACCGCGAAGAAGATCAAGAAGAAGACCGGGGTCGCGGGCACCCAGCTCAACCCCGAGGGCTACTTCTCCCTGCCGTTCGTCTACGGCGAGGGCGGTGACATGCTCGACGTCGGGAACAAGAAGATCACCGTGAACTCCCCCGAGGCTGTCAAGGGCATCGAGACGGCCCTGAAGATGGTGAAGTCCGGTGTCTCGCTGAAGCCCGCCACCACCGACGGCTACGTCAACATGCAGACCGCCTTCAAGGACGGCAAGGTCGCCATGGTCGTCAACGGCCCCTGGTCGACGGCCGAGGACTACACCGGCAAGGCGTTCGAGGACAAGAAGAACCTGGGCATCGCCCCGATCCCGGCCGGCTCCTCGGGCAAGGGCGCGGCCCCCATCGGCGGCCACAACTACACCGTCTACCGGGGGACGAAGAACCTCGACGCCTCGCTGCTCTTCGTGAAGTTCATGACCTCCAGGAAGAGCCAGGAGTACACCGCCACCGAGCTCGGCACCCTGCCGACCCGCAAGTCGGCGTACACCGCGGCGGTGACGGCCGACCCGGTGAAGAAGGCCTTCCAGGACGCGCTCGCCACCTCCAAGGCGCGTCCGGCCATCCCGGGTGTCGGTGATCTCTTCGTCGCCTACGACCAGCACTACGTGAAGATCCTGCGCGGCCAGATGTCGCCGAAGGCCGGGCTCGACGCCCTGGCGAAGGAGTGGCGGACCAAGCTGATCAAGGACTACAAGACCGGCGAGTGACAGTCTCCGGCTCGGCCGGCCGGGGGTCCACCCCGCTCGCGTGGGCGGACCCCACGCGCCCGGCCGGCCGAGCCGGTTCCCGCCCGCCCCGCTCGCAGAAAGCCCTGGAGCCATGACCACAGCCGTCACCCCGCCCCGGAGCACCGCCGGTGCCGGGAGCACCCGGCCCCCGGAGCGCGGCCCGCGCCCCGGGCCG
Organism: Streptomyces sp. bgisy100; assembly: GCF_057709105.1. Taxonomy (NCBI): domain Bacteria; kingdom Bacillati; phylum Actinomycetota; class Actinomycetes; order Kitasatosporales; family Streptomycetaceae; genus Streptomyces; species Streptomyces sp. bgisy100. The sequence goes on along the minus strand of NZ_JBYITE010000069.1, from coordinate 20,696 downwards.
CTCACCCGGGCCCGGCGCTCGTTCGACACCCACTGGTACGCCTGGGCGATGGTGCTGCCCGTCGTCGTGGTGCTGGCCGTACTCGTCGGGTATCCGCTCGGCCGCGGCCTCTACCTGTCGTTCACCGACGCCGACGAAGCCAACATCGGCCGCACCATCGGCACCTTCGAGGTGCCGGCGAGTTACTCGTTCGTGGGCCTGGAGAACTACTGGAACATCCTCTCCGGCAAGGAGGGGTCGTTCTACCCGCGGCTGGGCTGGACGGTGATCTGGACCGCGAGCTGTGTGTTCCTGCACTACGGCATCGGTCTGGGGCTGGCGATGCTGCTCAACCGGCCGCTGAAGGGCCGTTCGCTCTACCGGGTGCTGCTGATCCTGCCCTGGGCGGTACCGGCGTTCGTCGCCGCGTTCGCCTGGAAGCTGATGTACAACAGCCAGAACGGGGTTCTCAACGCCCTGCTGGCGAAGGTCGGGGCGGGCCCGGTGGACTGGCTGGGCGACCCGGTGATCCAGAAGATCTCGGTGATCGGGGTCAACGTCTGGCTGGGTGTGCCGTTCATGATGGTGGCGATCCTCGGCGGTCTGCAGTCCATACCCCGGGAGCTGCACGAGGCGGCCGAGATGGACGGGGCGTCGCCCTGGCAGCGGTTCCGCAACGTCACCCTGCCCGGCCTCCGCCCGGTCAGCAGCACCGTCATCCTGCTGGGCACCATCTGGACCTTCAACATGTTCCCGATCATCTACCTGGTGATCGGGCAGGCCGGCGGCACCGAGAGCGAGATCCTGGTGACCTACGCCTACCGGCTGGCGTTCCAGGGAGTCCGCGACTACGCGGGATCGGCCACCTACGGCATGGTCATCCTCTCCCTGCTGCTGGTCTTCTCCGTCTTCTACCGCAGGATGCTGACCCGTCAGGAGACCGCCCGATGAGCACCACAGCCGTACGCGTCCGGGGCCGCGGGGAGCGCTCCCGGGCCTCGTCGGTCGCCCTGCACGCCGCCCTCGCCCTGGCCGCGCTGATCGCGCTGTTCCCGGTGGTCTTCATCGTCCTGGTGTCGCTGCGCGGGGAGAACGGCTGGACGCACCCCATGGAGATGTCCGGCTTCTCGCTGGGCAACTACAGCCGGGTGCTGGGCGAGACGGAGTTCCTGACCTGGTTCGGCAACTCGCTGGTCGTGGCGGGCGGCACCACGGTGGTCGGGGTGCTCATCTCGGCCAGCGCCGGGTACGCGGTGTCCCGGATGCGCTTCCCCGGCCACAAGCCCCTGATGTGGTCGTTCCTGATGTTCCAGATGTTCCCGGTCGCGGTGCTGATCGTGCCGCTGTACAACACCCTGGGGAAGCTGGGGCTGCTGGACAGCTACGGCGGGCTGATCCTCACCTACTGCTCGGTGTCCGTGCCGTTCTGCGCCTGGATGCTCAAGGGGTACTTCGACACCGTGCCCGCGGAGATCGACGAGTCGGGGCGGGTCGACGGGCTCACCCCGTTCGGCACCTTCTGGCGGCTGATCGTGCCGCTGGCCCGGCCCGGCCTGGCGGTCACCGCGTTCTACTCCTTCATCACGGCGTGGAGCGAGGTCGCCTACGCCACCCAGTTCATGTCCAGCGAGGAGAACTACACCCTCGCCGTCGGACTGCAGACCTTCGTCGGCCCGCACCGGGCCGAGTGGGGCCTGATGACGGCCTCCTCGGTGCTGATCACCGTGCCGGCCGGCCTGATGTTCTTCTTCGCCCAGAAACACCTCGTCGCCGGCCTCACGGCGGGCGGCACCAAGGGCTGACCCGCCCGAATCCCCGGTCCGCGCGGCGCGCCGGACCGACGACTCCTTGCACATGAAGCCCGTTGACGGGCCGACCCGATGGGGAACGCACCATGACCCAGGACCTCGCCCCTTCCGTCCGCGAGCAGACGGCCGGGCCGCACACCCAGGGGTGGTGGCGCAGTGCCGTCATCTACCAGGTGTACGTGCGCTCGTTCGCGGACAGCGACGGCGACGGCATCGGTGACCTGCGCGGCATCCGGGAGCGGCTGCCGTACCTCGCGGAGCTCGGGGTGGACGCCGTGTGGCTCACCCCGTTCTTCGCCTCGCCGCAGGCGGACGGCGGGTACGACGTCGCCGACTACCGTGCCGTGGACCCGCTGTTCGGCTCCCTGTCGGACGCGGACGACCTGGTGCGCACGGCGCACGAGCTCGGACTCAAGGTGATCGTGGACATCGTCCCGAACCACACCTCCGACCAGCACGTGTGGTTCCGGGCCGCGCTCGCGGAGGGGGCGGGCGCGGCCTCCCGGGACCGCTACCACTTCCGGCCGGGCAAGGGTGCGGACGGCGAACTGCCCCCCAACGACTGGGAGTCGGTCTTCGGCGGCCCGGCCTGGACCCGGGTCACCGGCCCGGACGGCACCCCCGGCGAGTGGTACCTGCACCTCTTCGCCCCCGAACAGCCGGACCTCAACTGGGACAACGAGGAGGTGCGGGAGGAGTTCGAGTCGGTCCTGCGCTTCTGGCTGGACCTCGGCGTGGACGGCTTCCGGATCGACGTCGCGCACGGCATGGTCAAGGCCGCGGGGCTGCCCGACATCGGGCGCAGCGAGCAGGCCAAGCTGATCGGCGCCCAGGTGCTGCCGTTCTTCGACCAGGACGGGGTGCACGCCATCCACCGCTCCTGGCGGAAGCTGCTGGACTCCTACGGCAGCGACCGGATCGGCGTCGCCGAGGCCTGGGCGCCCACCTCGGAGCGGCTGGCGCTGTACGTCCGGCCGGACGAGCTGCACCAGGCGTTCAACTTCCAGTTCCTGACCTGCGACTGGGACGCGGACTCGATGCGTACGGTGATCGACGCGTCACTGGCGGCGACCGCCTCGGTGGGGGCGCCCACCACCTGGGTGCTGTCCAACCACGACGTCGTCCGGCACACCACCCGCTACGGCGGCGGCGAGCCGGGGCTGCGCCGGGCCCGCGCGGCGGCGCTGCTGATGCTCGCCCTGCCCGGCTCCACCTACGTCTACCAGGGCGAGGAGCTGGGGCTGCCGGAGGTGGTGGACCTGCCGGACGAGGTGCGCCAGGACCCGGCGTTCTTCCGGGCGGGCAGCCAGGACGGCACCCGGGACGGCTGCCGGGTGCCGATCCCCTGGTCCGGCGACCGGGCCCCGTACGGCTTCGGGCCGGGCGGCAGCTGGCTGCCGCAGCCCGAGGCCTGGCAGGAGCTGTCGGTCGAGGCGCAGTCCGGCGATCCGCGGTCCACACTGGAGCTGTACCGCTCGGCGCTGGTGCTGCGCCGGGAGCTGCCCGGGCTGGGCGACGGCCCGATGGCCTGGCTGGACGCACCGGAGGGAGTGCTGGCGGTGTCCCGCCCGGGATTCGTGTGCACGCTCAACACCCTGGACCGGGAGGTCGAACTGCCGGTGCCGGGCCGTCCGCTGCTGTCCACCTCGCCGCTGGCCATCCTGATCCCCGAGGGACGCAGCGCGGAAGGAACCGTCCGTATTCCGGCCGATTCCTGTGTGTGGTGGGCGGTCTGAGATGCGACCGGTACAGTCCCATCCCGTGACCGCGCGACTTGCTGATATCGCAGCCCAGGCGGGGGTCAGCGAAGCGACGGTGAGCCGGGTCCTCAACGGCAAGCCGGGCGTGGCCGCGACCACCCGCCAGTCCGTGCTGGCCGCGCTGGACGTGCTGGGCTACGAACGGCCGGTCCGGCTGCGGCAGCGCAGCGCCGGGCTGGTCGGGCTGATCACCCCGGAGCTGGACAACCCGATCTTCCCGGCGTTCGCGCAGGTGATCGGGCAGGCGCTGACCCGCGAGGGGTACACGCCGGTGCTCGCCACCCAGACACCGGGCGGCGCCACCGAGGACGAGCTGACCGAACTGCTGGTGGACCGCGGGGTCGCCGGGATCATCTTCATCTCCGGGCTGCACGCCGACACCTCCGCCGACGCGCAGCGCTACGAGCAGCTGCGCGGCCAGGGCGTGCCGTTCGTCCTGATCAACGGCTTCTCCCCGAAGATCAGGGCGCCGTTCGTCTCCCCCGACGACCGGGCGGCGATGCGGCTGGCGGTCACCCATCTCGCGGCGCTCGGCCACGAGCGGGTCGGGCTGGCGCTGGGGCCGCAGCGGTTCGTCCCGGTGCAGCGGAAGATAGAGGGCTTCCTGCAGAGCGTGGAGGAGCTGCTCGGCTACTCCGCGGCCCGGGCCGAGGCCCTGGTGCAGCACTCGCTGTTCTCCCTGGAGGGCGGCCAGGCGGCGGCCTCCGCGCTGATCGACCGCGGCTGCACGGCCGTGGTGTGCGCCAGCGACATGATGGCGCTCGGCGCGATCCGCGCCGCCCGGCAGCGCGGCCTGGACGTGCCGCGGGACATCTCGGTGATCGGTTTCGACGACTCCCCGCTGATCGCCTTCACCGATCCTCCACTGACCACGATCCGGCAGCCGGTGCCGGCCATGGGCCAGGCGGCGGTGCGGGCGCTGCTGGAGGAGATCGGCGGCACCCTCTCCGGGGCGGCTCAGGGGGGTGCCCCGGAGCCGCTGCACAACGAGTTCGTCTTCCTTCCGGAGCTCGTGGTGCGGGGTTCCACGGCGGCCGCTCCGGGCGGGCAGACCTCCTCCTCCAGGCGTAGCGTGAGTGAAGAGGAACCGACCGGCGAATGATCTGTCGGAGGCGACGATCTGGCAGACTGTCGCGCTATGGGTGAAGTATCTGTGAGGACTTTGGAAGGCCGCAGGTCGGCCACCACCCCGCCACCCATCGAGGAGCGTTCGGACCGCCCCGCACTGACGCACACCCTGACGGTCCGGCTGCGCACTCCTCGCCATCCCCAGCTGTGGTTCGAGATCCTGCTGATCGCGATGAGTTACTGGACGTACTCGCTGATCCGCAACGCGGTCCCGGAGCAGAAGACCGAGGCCCTGCGCAACGCCGACTGGATCTGGCGGGTGGAGGAAGTCCTCGGCATCGCCGTGGAGAGGACGGTCAACCATGCCGTGAACTCGGTGGAATGGCTGATCGTCGGCATGAACTACTACTACGCGACGCTGCACTTCGTCGTGACCGTCGTGGTCCTGGTGTGGCTGTACCGGTGGCATCCCGGGCGGTACGCGGCGACCCGGCTGGTGCTGTTCGCCACCACCGGGGTCGCGCTTCTCGGCTACTACCTCTATCCTCTGGCGCCGCCGCGGCTGGTGCCGAACGGCGGGTTCGTCGACACCGTGCTGGTGCACGAGACCTGGGGGTCGATGGCCTCCGGCAACCTGGCCGCCATGTCCAACCAGTACGCGGCGATGCCGTCGATGCACATCGGCTGGTCGGTGTGGTGCGGCATCACCATCGTGATGCTGGCCCGACCGATGTGGCTGAAGGTGGTGGGCATCGCCTATCCGGCGCTCACCCTGGTGGTGATCGTCGCCACCGCGAACCACTTCTGGCTGGACGCGGTCGGCGGGCTGATGTGCCTGGCCTTCGGCTTCGCGCTGTCGTACGCCTGGTACGGCACGATGGCGTACCGGCTGCCGCGCAAGGTGCCGGTGCAGCCGGAGCTGCGCCCGGTCTGAGCGGGGGCGGCCGACGCCGGCCGCCCCGTGCCGGTGGCTTCCGGTGGCCGTCGGGCCCCGTGCGGGATCTGCCCACCGTGACCGGTCCGGCCGTCCTGCCCCTACAGCCCTGCCCGTGCCTGATGCCGCCGTCCGCCGGTGGGCCGCCCCCGGCCGTCACGCCCCGTAGAACAGCTCCTCCACGACGCCGCGTGCCCGCCGGGTGATCCGCCGGTAGTCGTCCAGCATCTCGCCGACGTGGCCCGGCTCGTACCCCAGGTAGCGGCCCACCGCCGCGAGCTCCCGCCCGTCGGTGGGGAAGGTGTCCCCGGGCCGGCCGCGCACCAGCATCACCGCGTTGCGCACCCGGGCGGCCAGCACCCAGGCCTCGTCCAGGATCTCCGCGTTCTCGGTGGCGATGAGCCCGGCGGCGTGCGCGGCGTGCAGGGCCTCGCGGGTGCGGGTGGTCCGCAGGCCCGGCTCGGCCCAGCCGTGCCGCATCTGCAGCAGCTGGACGGTCCACTCGACGTCGGAGAGGCCGCCGCGGCCCAGCTTGGTGTGGGTGGTCCGGTCCGCGCCCCGGGGCAGCCGCTCGGACTCCATCCGGGCCTTGAGCCGGCGGATCTCCCGTACGGCGTCCTCGCCGAGGCCCTCGGCCGGGTAGCGCAGCGGGTCGACCAGCTCGATGAACCGCCGGCCCAGATCCGGGTCGCCCGCGACGGGCTCGGCGCGCAGCAGCGCCTGGCTCTCCCAGATCAGCGACCAGCGCCGGTAGTAGGCGGCGTACGAGGCCAGGGTGCGGACCAGCGGACCGGACTTGCCCTCCGGCCGCAGATCGGCGTCGATCAGCAGCGGCGGGTCGGCGGTGGGGAGCTGGAGCAGCCGGCGCATCTCGTTGGCGACGGCGAACGCGGCCTGGGCGGCCTCGTGTTCGTCGACCCCCTCGCGCGGTTCGTGGACGAAGAGCACATCGGCGTCCGAGCCGTAGCTGAGCTCCTGGCCGCCGAAACGGCCCATGCCGATCACGGCGAGGCGGGTGGGCAGTTCGTCGCCCCACGTGGCGCGGACGGCGGCACGCAGCGCGCCCGCGATGGTCACCGCGCTGATGGTGCTGATCGCGCCGCCGACCAGGTCCACGGCGCCGCCGCCGGTCAGCGAGTAGCCGGCGTCCTGGGCGGGGCCGCCCTCGGTGCCGTAGGAGCCGATGAGGTCGGCCGCGGCGGTGCGGAACAGCTCCCGGCGCCGCACCCCGCGGGCCGCGGCGACGGCCGCCTCGGGCCCGTCGGCGCGGCCCACGGCGGCGAGGATCTCCTGTTCCAGGTGCCGGTGGTCGCGGGGGTTGAGGCCCTCCGGATCGCCGAGCAGGGCGACCGCCTCGGGGGCCCGCAGCAGCAGGTCGGGGGCGAGCCGCCCGGCGGACAGCACCCGGGCGAGGTTCTCCGCCGCCGCGCCCTCGTCCCGCAGCAGCCGCAGGTACCAGGGTGTCCGGCCCAACGCGTCGGACACCTTGCGGAAGTTGAGCAGCCCGGCGTCCGGGTCGGCCGAGTCGGCGAACCAGCCGAGGAGCACGGGCAGCAGGGTGCGCTGGATCGCCGCCTTGCGGGTCACCCCGGAGGCCAGCGCCTCCAAGTGCCGCAGCGCGGCGCCCGGGTCGGCGTAGCCGAGTGCTTCCAGGCGCTGCCGGGCGGCCCGCGGGCTGAGCCGGGCCTCCCCCGGGTCGAGCTGGGCGACCGCGTCGAGCAGCGGCCGGTAGAAGAGCTTCTCGTGCAGCCGCCGCACCTCGCGCGCATGGCGCTTCCACTCCTTGCGGAGGGTGGTGACCGGTTCGGTCCGCAGGCCCAGGGAGCGGCCGAGGCGGCGCAGGTCGGCCTCGTCCTCGGGGACGAGATGAGTGCGGCGCAGCCGGTACAGCTGGATGCGGTGCTCCATCGAGCGCAGGAAGCGGTACGCGGCGTCGAGCGAGGCGGCGTCCGCGCGCCCCACGTAGCCGCCCGCGGCGAGCGCGGCCAGGGCGTCGAGGGTGGCGCCGCGGCGCAGGGTGGCGTCGGTGCGTCCGTGCACGAGCTGGAGCAGCTGGACGGCGAACTCCACGTCCCGCAGCCCGCCGGGCCCGAGCTTCAGCTCGCGGTCGATCTGCGCCGGGGGGATGTTGTCGACGACGCGGCGGCGCATCTGCTGCACGTCGGGGACGAAGTTCTCCCGCTCGGCGGCCTGCCAGACCAGGGGGTCCACCGCGTCCAGGTACTCCTGGCCCAGCGCCATGTCGCCGGCGACCGGCCGGGCCTTGAGCAGCGCCTGGAACTCCCAGGTCTTGGCCCAGCGCTGGTAGTAGGCGAGGTGGCTGGAGAGAGTGCGGACCAGCGGGCCGTTGCGGCCCTCGGGGCGCAGGTTGGCGTCGACCGGCCAGATGGTGCCCTCGGCGGTGGTGTCGGAGCAGATCCGCATCATGTGGGAGGCGAGCCGGGTGGCGGCCTGCATCGCCTTGGACTCCTCGGCGCCGTCCACCGGCTCGGCGACGAAGATGACGTCCACGTCGGACACGTAGTTGAGCTCGTTGCCGCCGCACTTGCCCATGGCGATCACGGCGAGGCGGCACATCCGGGCGTCGGACGGCTCGTGGGCCTCGGCGATGGCCAGCGCGGCGCGCAGCGTGGCGGTGGCCAGGTCGGCCAGCTCGGCGGCGCTGTCGGCGACGTCGATGGTGCCGCAGACGTCGCGGGCGGCGATGGTGAGCAGACAGCGCCGGTAGGCGGCGCGGAGGGTGTCGGCGTCCCGGGCCTCGTCCAGCATCCGCTCGAACTCGTCGACGCCGGGGTGCAGGTCGGCGGACTCGTAGGTGACGAGGGCGTGCCAGTCGAGGGGGTGCCGCGACAGGTGGTCGCCGAGCGCCTCGGACGCGCCCAGCACCCCGAGCAGCCGGTCGCGCAGCGGCTTGGCGCCGATCAGGGTGTCGAGCAGGGTCCGCGTCTCGGTGGGCCCGCCGTTCTCGCCGGAGGCGGCCCGCACCTCGTCCCGCAGGGCCAGCCCCTCGACGAGCCGCACCAGGCCCATCAGCGCCAGATCGGGGTCGGCGGTGGCGCCGAGCGCGTCGAGCAGCACGGGGTCGGTGCTGAAGGCCGAGAACTCGGGGGCGTCGAGCAGCCGCTCCGCCGCCGAGGGGTCGGTGAATCCGTGCCGGAGCAGCCGGGTGAAGGTGCTGCTCCTGCGTCCCTGCGGTACCTGCACCACCGCCGCCTCCCGTCCCATGGGGCCGACCTGCCGCCGGCCCGGCCCCGGCCCGCCTTCCGCCCCGGCCGCTCCCGGGTGCGGTCGCTCCCGGGTGCCGGTCGCTCCCGGGTGCCGTCACGGGCGCCGGCGCCCGCACCGTCGCCCGCGCCGTCGTGCCCGTGTCCCGTGCGGAACCCGGACGGGACCGGTCACGAGCCTAACCGTCCGGACCCGTCCGGCGCGGCGCGCCCGGCGGGTGTCCGGGGCGGTGTTCCCAGCATATTTCGACGTGCGGGGATTCCATGATCGATCACCTTGTGGGAGGGGTCGTGCGGTGGGGGCTGAGGGTGTCGGGGGCGGGGAGGCCGGGGACGGGAGCGCCGAAGGCGAGAGGGCGGACGAGGAGGGCCGGGTGCGCCGAGGTGCGACGGGGCGAGGGCCGGTGTGAGCGGGTGCGGACGACTCCGGGAGAAGCCGTGAGCACCACCCCCGGGCTGAGCACCGCCCCCGGGAGGGGAGGGAATGTGGGGGTGCGGACCTCCGGGGCTCATCACAGACCGAGGGGGCGCGGACCGCCGCGGCGTCACCGATGCCAGGCGGCGACTGCACCCCACGCCCCCGTCACCGCCTTCGGCGACATGTCCGTTCTCCTGGTCGATTGCCGTTCAAGCCCAGTCAACTCACTGAAGTCGACAGCCGGAAAGCCACTGCAGCCCCGTTCACTCCCCCAACACCCTCCGGAAACGGCAATCCGCGCGATACGCCTGGAAGCAAGCGCAAGCAGAACTGTCGCCCGTCACATCTCTTTCCGGCAACAGCAGACATGCCGACCCAGCTGTCGGACAATACTGAGAGCAAGGAACGGGGGGCAGAGAGTTGATGCCGGAAACCGAGCAAGCACAGGCCTTTCTGTGGAAGCTGCAAGCAAGGATCGCCGAGGCCCGCGGCCGGGGGCCGACACTCAGCGATACCGACGCACTCATGCGCTACGTCGCGAAGGGCGTTCTGCCCGGCGCCACGGAGGACCAGCTCAAGACGCTCATCGACGCCTCGAACCACACCCCCGAGCACTGGCCGCCCAGGGGGCCGCATGCGGACATGGGTGGCCATTGGCTGATCCACAAACTCGCCGACACCCTGGAGCGCCATATCCAGCCGCCCTTCGTGCGGCCGACGCTGGGCACCCTCGCCACCGGCGAGATCAATGCGATCACGCTCCTCGTACCCGGGTCGGACGCGCATCTGGTGGTCTTCGAGGACCAGCTGCTCAACTTCGCCAACCTGTTCAGCAAGGCCGTGGCCCTGGCTCTGCCGTTCAGGAGTGCCGAGGACGGGATGCTGCAGTTCTCCTTCGACATGGACGAGGTGCGGCGCCACATCGCCGAATCCCCGGAGGCCGTGCAGCGCTTTCGCGAGGTCGTCTTCGCCTATCTGCTGGACGGGGAGCCGGGCAGGGCACCGCAGTACTTCGCGTCCGCGGAAGTCGGCGGACTCGCCTCGATCCTCCGTGACGGCCTGGAACTCTTCGTCCTGGGCCACGAGTACGGCCATGTCATCGGCGGCCATCTGGCCGACGGCTCGGCGCCCCGGCGGCTGTTGGGGACGGCGAGTCCCGACGTCGCGGAGGCCACCTGGAGCTGGGAGAACGAGCACATCGCCGACCTGATCGGCTGGCATCTCGCTGTCTCCGCCATGACCGAGCAGGGATACGACGTGGCGCTGAGCCATGCGGGGGTCGAGCTCTTCTTCTCCGCCTACGAGGTCCTGAACCGGGCCCTGGCGCTGCTCATCCGCGGGGAGGAGACCGTCGGGACCTCCACCACGCACCCGCCGGCCGGTGACCGGCGTGCACTTCTGCGCGTCAACCTTCAGCAGAATGCCACGGAGCACGCCGAGTCGACCATCGGCCTGGCCGGCGGAATCCAGGAGATCGTGGACACGCTCTGGAACAGCACCGCTCCCCTGGTCCTGGAAATGCACCGCCGGGGCGAGCGGCCGGACATCCGCTGGCTGTGAGGGCATTTCCGGAGCGGGGCGCTCGCATGACAACGGCGCCGAGGCCCGCCGGCCGCACGCCAAAAGGGCGCCCCGCCCCCGGTATTCAGCGGAGCAAGGACTGACGTCCCTGCGTCACCACACGCATTCAAGCCCTGGGGACAACTGATGAACGGGGGCGGAGCATTGACGAATGAGCCGGACCGCGCACGGAGTTTCCTCTGGAAACTCCAGGCGACCATTGCCGAGGCCCGGGGTGACGGCCCGTCCGAGCGCGGGCACTCCGATGATGCCCTGCGGACCATGGCCCGGGGCATCGCCCCGAATGCGACCGAGAAGGAACTGGACGCCGTCATCGCGGCGGCCCGTCACGTTCCGGATCACTGGCCGCCGCTCGGTCCGCATGAGACGTGGGAGTGGTACCACCTGATCCACTCCCTCGCGGACGTCCTGGAACGTCACGTTCCGTCGCCCTTCACCCGGCCCATGCTGGGCACGCTGGCCACCGGCGAGATCAACGCCGTCACGATTCTCGTTCCCGACTCCGACGCGCATCTCGTGGTCTTCGAGGACCAACTCCTCAACTTCGCCAACCTGTTCAGCAAGGCCGTGGCCCTGGCGATCCCATTCGAAGAGACGAAGGACGGGGGGCTGGCGTTCTCCCACGGCATCGACAGCGTGCGGCGCCACCTCCGGGACGCGCCCGAGGCGCTGCAACGGTTCCGCGAAGTCGTCCTCGCCTATGTGCTGCGCGGCTCGCCGGGGGCCGCCCCGCAGTACTTCGTCCCGCCCGAGCTCAACCCCCTGGCCTCGACACTCCGCAACGGGCTGGAACTGTTCGTCCTGGGCCACGAGTACGGCCATGTCGCCGACGGCCATCTCGCCGACGGCACCGCTGCCCGGCGACTGCTGGGCACCGCGGGGCCCGCCGTGTCGGAGGCCACCTGGAGCTGGGAGAAGGAGTTCATCGCCGATCTGATCGGCTGGTCCCTGTCGGTGTCGGCGATGGTGGAGAAGCGCCACGACGTCGCGCTCAGCCACGCCGGCGTCGAGCTGTTCTTCTCGGCCTACGAGGTGCTGAACCGGGCGCTGTCCCTGCTCATCCGCGGGGAGGACACCGTGGGCACGGCCACCACGCACCCGCCGGCCAGTGACCGGCGCAAGCTGCTGCGCATGAACCTCCAGCAGAACGCCGAGGAGCACGCCGAGTCGGCGATCATGCTGGGCACAGGGATCCAGGACATCGTGAACCTGCTGTGGGAGAACACCGCTCCGGCGGTCCTGGAGCTGCACCGCCGGGGTGCACAGCCGGACGCCCGCTGGCTGTGACGGCATGGCCGGGGCGGGCTTTTCCGAAGACCGATTGCAGGACCGGCATTCCCGGGGACGGTTTGTCAGGGACGGGTTCGCCGGTGACGGAATGGCCGGGACTGTTTCCGGAACGGGGCGGCAGCCCGCGCCACCCGAACACCCCCGCTACGGGCAGCTCTTCACCGGTTTCGCCGAGGCGACCCGCGGCATGGGGACGTTCCGCTCCACGCCCTGGACCCGTACCCGCACGCCCTTCTTGGCGTCCCAGCGCACCAGGGGGCCGCAGAGCACCGTGCCCCGGGTGTCGACGACCCGGAATCCGGCCTTGTCCGCCCGGCTGCCGTACCAGGTGAGCCCGACGCCCGCGGCCACCACCGCGAGCGCCGTGAACCCGGCGACGATCGCCCGGCGCAGATCCGTGACCGCGCGGCGCACACTGAGCCGCTGACGGGTGAGCAGTTCCTCCAGCGAGCTCTCCGCCACCCGCCGCCGGGGCAGTCCGAAGGCGGCCCGCATGGCCCAGAACGCGCCCGCCGCCGACAGCAGCAGGCCGGTGAGCAGCAGCAGTCCCACCGCGCCGCGCGACCAGCCGGTCAGCGTGTGCACCTGGTCCGGTCCCTTGACCACGCCGACGGATGTCAGCAGGGCGAGCAGCGCGGCGAGACCGTTGCGCCAGCTCTCCGCCTGTGCGCGGACCCGGGTCAGCTCGTCCTCCAGCAGCCGGCGGGCCTCGTCGGCCCGGAGCCGGCTGGCGGGCGTACTGGGTATGCCGGGCGTGACCCGGATCGCCATGTCACACACCCCATTCGACGTGCAGCACCCAGGAGGCGCCGCAGCCCTTGCGCTCCCCCGTCTCGTCGTGGTCGGTGCGGCAGCCGCAGATCACCTCGACCTGCCGGGCACCCTGCTGGGCCGTTGCCCGGTGCAGTGCCCGCGCCAGCAGACCGCGGCGGAGTCCGCCGCCGGACATGATGGCGCTGGAGTAGGCGACGAGCCGCTCGGAGAACACACTCGGATGCCCGCAGCGGGGGCAGGGCCCGCTCACCACGATCACCTCGGGCGTCAGCTCGTCCGGGTGCAGACTCACCGCCGCCGTACCGGCCGCGACCTGGTTCCACTCCGGATCGGACGTCTCCCGGTAGGGCAGTTCCGGCTCCTCCGGGGCCGACGACTCCGGATCCGATGGCTCCTGGCCCGACGGTTGCTGACCCGACGGTTGCTGGCCCGACGACGCGGGATTCGACGACTGCGGGTCCGACGCCCCCGCGTCCGGCAGTTCCTGATCCTCCGACACCGTTCCTCCCCCTGTGCCGCGAGGCACCCCCCGTGCCCCTGACGTTCCAACATAACGCAGCGGAACGGCCCGGACACAGGGGTCGCCCAGGACTTCCCGCAGGTCGTCCTGGGCTCGCGCCGGACTCCGGGTCCGGGACCGGAGATCATCATCGGAGAGCGGCTCATCGCAGAAACGGCTCCGGGCCGAGGGCATTCCGCCATCGGCCCGGATCAGTGGTCAGCGGTCAGCGCGTACGCACTGGCCCGCGATCAGAGCACCAGCAGGTTCTTCCGCAGCTCGAACGCCGTGACCTCGGAGCGGTACTCCTCCCACTCCTGCTTCTTGTTGCGCAGGAATTGATGAGCACTTCCGGCGGACTGCGGCGATCCGCTGCGGAGCCCTCCTGATCTGCTAAGCGGTAGCGGTTGATGGTCGTCGTTGGTCGCTCCGGGCCGCCCTTTGACGGCCCAGCGACGGCCCAGGAACGCCCCTCCCCAACACCGCGCATTCACAGCCTGCCGGATGCTCGCCCGCTGACCTGCGACGCCTCTGACCAGTGGTACACAGCAACGCTTCACCGTTCACGCCTCATGCACGGTCAGAGCCGTAAGGCTCACTCGACCATGAAGCGGTGCGCGGCGAGACCGAGGCTGGAAGCACCCATGAAGGACGCCCCGCCAGCTCCCAGAACAGTCGTCGCCGCGGCCCCCGCCACGTAGAAGAGCACCGCGGCACCGGCGGCTACGCCCAGGCCGGCAAGCAGGATGAGTGCCAGCCAGATGCCCTTCTGGGAAGGGTGGTTCCCGTTCAACTGATCTCCTCCCCTCAGCGCTGCCGCGCTGAGCTACCTCATTCGCCTACGCCCCCCTGGCGAGGCAACTCCAAGGTGACAGAGGCAAAACCGCAGGTCAAAGCGCTTGAATGACGTTTCTGAAGGAGAGCTTCTACCGCTGCACTGGACGGTTTCAGCAGACTCAAGGGAGAGCTACAGCTTTTGCAAATGACTCCATGCGCACTCTCGCAGCAAGGTATAAGGAAGTACCCCCTGGACCCCTGGTACCCCTGGGACCCCTGTACCCCCGGTTTCTACTTCACAAAGGTCGACGACTTTGCCCAACCCTCTTCACCCGTCCGCAGTCAGGCAGCTTGAGCGGGCGGTCGACCGGGCCGCCCGACGCGGAAACGTGCCCTTCGCGCCTGGCTTCGTCAGGTCACAGGTGGACGGCGTGGAGCCACCCCTCGCCCGCCTCATCCAAGGCGGGCGAGGTGGCGAGATCCGCCTCAAGCTCTACCTGTGCATCACGATGATGGCCACAGCCAAGCCGTACGACATCCGGCAACCGCCAGCACCGCATGCATGGGCACGCATGCTCGCTCTACCGCCCGAGACTGGACCTCGGCGAATAAACAACAACCTAAAGTGGTTGAGCGCTAACGGTTTCATTGAACTGGAGCCCAGGCGCGGGAATACCCCCGCGATCAAACTGATCTCCACCGAGGAGACCGGAGGCCCGTATGTACGCGCCAGCACACAGGGGCGATACGTAGGAATCCCAATGGAGTTCTGGCGGCGCGGCTGGATTCTGCACTTGAGCGCAACGGGAATAGCAGTCCTGTTTGCACTCCTTGAATCCCAAGGAGGCTACAAGCAGGCTCGCTACATACCAAAAGAGCGGCGAGACTCCTACGGATTCTCCCACAACACTTGGACGAAAGCCCGGAAAGAGCTTGAGCGTCACGGTTTCCTCACGGTCCAACGAACTCCCCAGGGAAGCAACTTCGACTACCAAAGACTGCGTAATTCATATTGGGTAGAAGAAGAGAGGTTCAAGGACGAGCCGGGCTCCGCCATCCCCTTCGACCTCTAACTTACCTGGGCTGCTGAGTGGAGCCATCGCGGATCCATCGGCGGCGCTCTCCAAGGTTGAGCTGATGAGCCCAGAGGGCAGAGCGTACGTAGCGCGTCGCTGGAGCTACTGGCGCTCCATCGAACTGGCCGGAGAGATGCACGTGTTCACGCTGGGCCGCGAGTAACTCGTGTCTGCCAACGCTCACGGCCCACACACGGCCCAGCACCCCTCCATGCGCAGTGGGGCCGCCGGCTCTCGACCGGCAGCCCCGATAGCTGCAAAAGACGCGTGAACGCCCTGACCTGCTCCTAAAGCACCGGCAGATTCTTCCGCAGCTCGAACGCCGTGACCTCGGAGCGGTACTCCTCCCACTCCTGCTTCTTGTTGCGCAGGAAGAAGTCGAAGACGTGCTCGCCCAGCGTCTCCGCGACGAGTTCGCTGCGCTCCATCAGCGAGATGGCCTCGCCCAGGTTCTGCGGCAGCGGCTCGATGCCCATGGCGCGGCGCTCCGCGTCGCTCAGCGCCCACACGTCGTCGTCCGCGCCCGCCGGCAGTTCGTAGTCCTCCTCGATGCCCTTGAGCCCGGCGGCGAGCAGCACCGCGTACGCCAGGTAGGGGTTGGCACCGGAGTCCAGGGAGCGGACCTCGACCCGGGTGGAGACCGTCTTGCCCGGCTTGTACATGGGCACGCGGATGAGGGCCGAGCGGTTGTTGTGGCCCCAGCAGATGTACGAGGGGGCCTCGCCGCCGGCGCCGGCGGTGCGCTGCGAGCCGCCCCAGATGCGCTTGTAGGAGTTCACCCACTGGTTGGTGACGGCCGCGATCTCGCCCGCGTGCCGCAGCAGGCCCGCGATGAAGGACTTGCCGACCTTCGAGAGCTGGTACTCGGCACCGGACTCGTGGAAGGCGTTGCGGTCGCCCTCGAACAGCGACAGGTGGGTGTGCATGCCGGAGCCGGGGAACTCCGAGAACGGCTTCGGCATGAAGGTGGCCTGCACGCCCTGTTCCAGCGCGACCTGCTTCATGATCAGCCGGAACGTCATGATGTTGTCGGCCGTGGACAGGGCGTCCGCGTACCGCAGGTCGATCTCCTGCTGTCCGGGCGCGCCCTCGTGGTGGGAGAACTCCACCGAGATCCCCATGGACTCCAGCATGGTGATCGCCTGTCGGCGGAAGTCCATGCCGACGTTCTGCGGGGTGTGGTCGAAGTAGCCGGAGGAGTCCGCCGGGATCGGCCGCCGCCCGTCCACCGGCTTGTCCTTGAGCAGGAAGAACTCGATCTCGGGGTGGGTGTAGAAGGTGAAGCCGAGGTCGGAGGTCTTCGCCAGGATCCGCTTGAGGACGTAGCGGGGGTCGGCGTACGACGGGGAGCCGTCCGGCATCAGGATGTCGCAGAACATCCGGGCCGTACCGGGGGCCTCGGCGCGCCAGGGCAGGATCTGGAAGGTGGCCGGATCGGGCTTGGCGATCATGTCCGATTCGTAGACCCGGGCGAAGCCCTCGATCGCGGACCCGTCGAAGCCGATGCCCTCGTCGAAGGCCTGCTCCAGCTCGGCGGGGGCCACGGCGACCGACTTGAGGAACCCGAGGACATCGGTGAACCACAGGCGTACGAAGCGGATGTCGCGCTCTTCGAGCGTGCGGAGCACGAACTCCTGCTGCTTGTCCATCGCTACTTCCTTGCAGGTCGGACGGCCTGTTCAGCACCGCCGGCGGTCACATCGCGGGGCCACCATCAGTATCACCGGGGGCGGTTTCCAGCAGGTTACGCGTCCGGCTGGAAGGCCGCTCAATCCGGCCGCGGCGCCGCTCCCCGCCGCGGATCCCGCGGTCCGGCGCCTTCCCCACCCGACCGACCGTACCCGGCGTCACCCCGTGCCCCGTCCGAGAGGACCTATCGAGGGGCCGTGCCCAGCACGGCCCGTGCCACGGCCGCCGGATCGTCGAGCATCAGTTGGTGACCGGCCGGGGCGGACAGCCGGAACTCCCCGCCGAGCAGTGCGGCGAGCCGGCGCTGCTGGTCGAGCCAGCGCAGCTCGTGGGGGGAGTCGCTCGCGTCGTACGCGGCGAGCACGGTGACGGGAACGGGCGGCAGCGGGTGGCGGGCGCGCAGCGCGACGGTCTCGGTCACCAGGTCGCGGTAGGTGGCGTTCTCCAGCAGCACGGTGTGCAGGGTCCGGCTGGTGCCGTAGCAGCGGCGGACCAGCCTGTCCGGTACGGGGTCATGGTGGCGGACGGTCGCGGTGCGGACGGTGAGGCGGCGGGCGGTGCCGGCCAGCAGCCGGGGCAGGCCGGCGGCGGAGAGCGCGGTGCCCAGGGCGCGAGCGGCCCCGATGCGCAGCCCGGCGGGGAAGGGGGAGGGGCCGTCCTCCACGACGCTGCTCTCCACCAGGACCAGGCCCGCCGTCCGCTCCGGGTGGAGCCGGGCGAAGGCCTCGGCGTGGAAGCCGGCCAGCGAGTGCCCGACGACCTCGCAGCGTCCGGTCAGGCCGAGGGCGGCCAGGACGCGGCGGATCCGGGCGGCCTCGCCCGCGGCGGTCGGGACCCGCACCGCGGGGGCGCTCAGCCCGAGGCCCGGGCGGTCGAACCGGACGACGGTGCGGTACGGCGCGAGGAGCGGGACGACCTCGTCCCAGTCGAACCACGGGCTGCCGAGTCCGCCGGTCAGCACGGTCACCGGGCCCGATCCCTCGCACAGCACGTGGGTGGGCAGCCCGTCGATCCGCAGCATCCGCCCGGGGATGCCGGGGCGGGTCACCCGGCGCGCTCCCGCCCGGCCAGCGCGTACGCCAGCAGGGCGGTCCAGACGGCGATGAGCAGCACCTGCAGCCGCTGGCCGGCGCCCAGGAACCACGGACCGCGGCCGACCTCGACCGCGGCGACGGCCACCAGGGTCCACAGACTGGCGAGAAGTTCGACCGCGACGAGGTTCGGGCCGAAGCGGGCCACCGGCGCCCACCGCCCGTAGCGGCGCGCGGCGACGGTCAGCGCCACCAGGGCGACGAGCGCGCCGCCTATCGCGACCGAGCTGCTGACGGTGTGTGCCACGTGGGTGAAGGGCACCAGTCCGGCGCGCTCCCGTGCCGCGCAGCCGGGGTCGTCGATCGGCGCGCAGCTGAGCGGGAACCGCGAGTCGACGGCCGTGGCGGCGCCGAAGACGGCCATGCCGACCCAGCCGGCCGTGGTCCACCGCGGCCCGCGGTCCCCCTGGAGCAGCGCGGTGACGGCGGCGGCGAGGAACAGCAGCCCGGCGATCAGATCGGTGGTCCGGAACAGCGCGCCGAGCGGCTGGTCGGTCGCCGCGAGCTCGCTGACGTAGGTCTCCGCGGGGTCGAGGCCGGTGGCCAGGACCACCTCCAGCGTCCAGGCCGTGTAGGCGACAGCTCCGAGGGCGAGCAGGGCGGCGATGAGGCGCGAGGCACGGGACATAGTGGACGCCATGCTATTGCCGCAGCTCAACGACGTCGTTCCGAGGGTGCGGACGGCGGGACTCCGCAGTGTGCCCCCTGCTCGGTGAGGTTCCCCACCCTGATCGCGTCAGAAAGACGATTACACTGACGGGGTGCCTCAACTTCGTCTCGCCCTGAATCAGATCGACTCGACCGTCGGCGATCTCGCCGGGAACGCCGAGACGATCGTCCACTGGACCCGGCACTCCGCCGAGCAGGGGGCCCACCTCGTGGCCTTCCCGGAGATGGCGCTGACCGGCTACCCCGTCGAGGACCTCGCCCTGCGCTCCTCCTTCGTCGAGGCGTCGCGCGCCGCGCTGCGTGCGCTGGCGGCCCGGCTCGCGGACGAGGGACTCGGTGAACTCCCGGTCGTGGTCGGCTATCTGGACCGGTCCGGCAAGGCCCAGCCGCGCTACGGCCAGCCGGCCGGTGCCCCGCAGAACGCGGCGGCGGTGCTGCACCGCGGCGAGGTCGCGCTGACCTTCGCCAAGCACCACCTGCCCAACTACGGCGTCTTCGACGAGTTCCGGTACTTCGTCCCCGGCGACTCCCTGCCCGTCGTCCGGGTCCACGGCGTCGATGTGGCGCTGGCCATCTGCGAGGACCTGTGGCAGGACGGCGGCCGTGTCCCGGGCGCCCGCGCCGCCGGCGCCGGGCTGCTGCTCTCCATCAACGCCTCGCCGTACGAGCGGGAGAAGGACGACACCCGCCTGGAGCTGGTGCGCAAGCGCGCGCAGGAGGCGGGCTGCACGACCGCCTACCTGGCGATGATCGGCGGCCAGGACGAGCTGGTCTTCGACGGCGACTCCATCGTGGTGGCACCCGACGGCGACGTGATCGCCCGCGCCCCCCAGTTCGCCGAGGGCTGCGTGGTCCTGGACCTGGACCTGCCGGCGGCCGTCCCGGAGCCCCCGTCGGGCACCGTCGACGACGGCCTGCGCATCGAGCACGTCACGCTCTCCCCGGACCCGCTCCCCGCCTACGACCCGGAGCTGGCCGGCGGTTACGCCGACCGGCTGGACGACGCGGAGGAGGTGTACTCGGCCCTGGTCGTCGGCCTGCGGGCGTACGCGGCCAAGAACGGCTTCCGCAGCGTCCTCATCGGCCTGTCCGGCGGCATCGACTCGGCGCTCGTCGCGGCCATCGCCTGCGACGCCCTCGGCGCGCAGAACGTGTACGGCGTCTCCATGCCCTCGCGCTACTCCTCCGAGCACTCCAAGGACGACGCCGCCGACCTCGCCCGCCGCACCGGGCTGAACTACCGCACGGTGCCGATCGGCCCGATGTTCGACAGCTACATGACGGCCCTGGGCCTCACCGGCCTCGCCGAGGAGAACCTCCAGTCGCGGCTGCGCGGCACCACGCTGATGGCCATCTCCAACCAGGAGGGCCACATCGTCCTCGCCCCGGGCAACAAGTCCGAGCTGGCCTGCGGCTATTCCACGCTGTACGGCGACTCGGTCGGCGCCTACGGCCCGATCAAGGACGTCTACAAGACCCTGATCTTCCGCCTGGCCATGTGGCGCAACCAGGCCGCCGAGGAGCGCGGGCAGACGCCCCCCATCCCGGAGAACTCGATCACCAAGCCGCCGAGCGCCGAGCTCCGGCCGGGCCAGGTCGACACGGACTCGCTGCCCGACTACGACATCCTCGACCAGATCCTGGAACGGTACGTGGACCGCGACCAGGGCCGCGCGGAGATCGTGGCCGCGGGCTTCGACCCCGAACTCGTGACCCGGATCCTGCGCCTGGTCGACACGGCCGAGTACAAGCGCCGCCAGTACCCGCCGGGCACGAAGATCTCAGCGAAAGGTTTCGGCAAGGACCGCCGCCTCCCGATCACCAACCGCTGGCGCGAACACAGCTGACACCACACAGGAAAGCCCGGTATTTCCGAGACGGAAATACCGGGCTTTCCCGTCCCGCCACCCAGCCGACAGCCGTCGGGGGTAGCCCACGGAAGCAAGGAAGCCAAAGCGGGGAGGACTCCGACGGACGCCCACCGCCGGACACCAACGTCCACCGATGGACGAACCACCGGCGTGAGGGGGCCGGGGCCGCAGGGGTGGGGGGTTCCGGA
>NZ_JBYITE010000068.1:0-29304 GCF_057709105.1 Streptomyces sp. bgisy100 | reverse complement strand
CCCGCCCTCCGCTGCGTGCAACCACGGTGAGACGGGGACCGGTGGGGAGGAACAGCGGCCGCACCACGAACGAATCCGTGGAGAAGGCCGGCCGTACTCCGCCGGGACCGGTGCGGGGAGCCGGCCTCCTACTGGTGCGTGCGGAGCAGCGTCCGCATCGTGCGCATCGCCACCGAGAGGTTGGCCAGGTCGAAGTCGTCCGAGTTCTGGATCTCCTCCAGGGTCGTCCGGGCACGGCCCAGCAGCGCGGCGTTCTTCTGCTCCCACGCACCGAACCGCTGCTCCGGGGTGGAGCTGCCGTTGCCCGCGGCGAGCACATCCGCGGTCAGTGCGGCGTGCGCCGCGTACAGGTCCTCGCGAATGGCGGCCCGCGCCATCGACTGCCAGCGGTCGGCGCGCGGCAGCTCGATGATCCGGTCCATCAGCTGGCTGACCCGCAGCCGGTCCGCCAGGTCGTAGTAGACCTCGGCGACGTCCAGCGGCGCCTTGCCGGTGCGGTCCGCGATCGCGACGATGTCGAGCGCCGGGAAGGCGGAGGAGAAACCGGCGACGCGCTGCGCCAGCTCACCCGGCACCCCGGACTCGGTCAGCTCGTCGACGATCGCCTGGTACCACTCCAGGTCGGACCCCTTGAGCAGCTTGGGCAACTCGGCCCAGACGCTCTGCACCCGCTCACTGAAGAACTCGACGTTCTCGGCGAGCAGCAGCGGCTGCGGACGGTTGTTGAGCAGCCAGCGCGTGCCCCGCTCGACCAGCCGCCGCGCGTGCAGCCGGATACGGGTCTGCACATCGGCGGGAACCCGGTTGTCGAGACCCTCGACCTCGTCCCAGACCTGGCCCAGCTCGAAGATCGCGCGAGCCGCGGTCTGGGCGCGCACAACCTCTTCGGTCGAGGCGCCGGTCTCCTCCCGCATCCGGTGCAGGAAGGTCGTACCGGAGCTGTTGACCGTGTCGTTCACCAGGACCGTGGTCACGATCTCCCGGCGCAGCGCGTGGTTGTCGATGTGTTCGAGGAACCGTTCGTTCAGCGCCTTCGGGAAGTAGGCGTGCAGCAGCTGCACCAGGTACGGGTCGTCCGGCAGATCAGTGGTGATCAGCTCCTCGGCGACCGTGATCTTGAGGTAGGCGAGCAGGACCGCGAGCTCCGGCTGGGTCAGCCCGCGCCCGGCGCTCAGCCGCTCCCGGATCTGCCGGTCGCTGGGCAGGGCCTCCAGGTCACGGTCGAGCCGGCCGTCCCGCTCCAGCCGGCGCATGAAGCGCTGGTGGGCATGGAGCAGACTGGGCGCCTGCGACACGGCGTTGGCCAGGGCGACGTTCTGCGCGTAGTTGTTGCGCAGTACCAGCGCACCGACCTCGTCGGTCATCTCCGCGAGCAGCTTGTTGCGCTGCTTGACGGTCATGTCGCCGTCCTCGACGACCTTGTTCAGCAGGATCTTGATGTTCACCTCGTGGTCGGAGGTGTCCACACCGGCGCTGTTGTCGATCGCATCGGTGTTGATCTTGCCGCCCCTGCCGTCGGGGCCACCGGACAGAGCGAACTCGATCCGGCCGCGCTGGGTCAGACCCAGGTTGCCGCCCTCGCCGACGACCTTGACCCGCAGGTCCTGGCCGTCCACCCGGATGGCGTCGTTGGCCTTGTCGCCCGCGTCCGCGTGGGACTCCGTCGACGCCTTGACGTACGTCCCGATGCCGCCGTTCCACAACAGGTCGACCGGGGCGTGGAGGATCGCCTTCATCAGGTCCGCCGGGGTCATCTTGGTGACCCGGGCCTCGATGCCGAGCGCCGCCCGGATCTGCGCGTTGATCGGGATGGCCTTCGCGGACCGCGGGTGGATGCCGCCGCCCTGCGAGAGCAGCTCGGTGTTGTAGTCCTCCCAGGAGCTGCGCGGCAGTTCGAACAGCCGACGCCGCTCGGCGTAGGAGACCGCCGCGTCCGGATTCGGGTCGATGAAGATGTGCCGGTGGTCGAAGGCGGCGACCAGCCGGATGTGCTCGGAGAGGAGCATGCCGTTGCCGAACACGTCACCCGACATGTCGCCGACGCCGACGACCGTGAAGTCCTCGGTCTGGCTGTCGTGGCCCAGCTCCCGGAAGTGCCGCTTGACCGACTCCCAGGCACCGCGGGCGGTGATGCCCATGCCCTTGTGGTCGTAGCCCGCCGAACCACCGGAGGCGAACGCGTCGCCGAGCCAGAAGCCATAGGCGATGGCGACCTCGTTGGCGATGTCGGAGAACGTCGCGGTGCCCTTGTCCGCGGCGACGACCAGGTAGGTGTCGTCCTCGTCGTGCCGCACGACGTCCCGGGGGTGCACGACCTCGCCGCCGACCAGGTTGTCGGTGATGTCGAGCAGACCGGAGATGAACGTCTTGTAGCAGGCGATGCCCTCGGCCAGCCAGGCGTCGCGGTCCACCGACGGATCCGGCAGGCGCTTGCCGACGAAGCCGCCCTTGGCACCGACCGGCACGATCACGGTGTTCTTGACCATCTGCGCCTTGACCAGGCCGAGGATCTCCGTGCGGAAGTCCTCCCGCCGGTCGGACCAGCGCAGACCACCGCGGGCGACCTTGCCGAAGCGGAGGTGGACGCCCTCGACGCGGGGCGAGTAGACCCAGATCTCGTACGCCGGGCGGGGCGCGGGCAGGTCCGGAATCGCCTGCGGGTCGAGCTTCAGCGAGAGGTAGCTGTGCGGCTTGCCCGTCTTGTCGCCCAGCTGGAAGTAGTTGGTGCGCAGGGTCGCCTTGATGACGGTGAGGAAGGAGCGCAGGATGCGGTCCTCGTCCAGGCTCGCCACCTGGTCCAGTGCCGCGTCCAGCTCCTCCAGCAGCGCGTCGGTGAGCTCCAGGCCCGCCCGCTGCCGCTCCGGCGACATCCGCGCCTCGAAGAGGTTCACCAGCAGCCGGGTGGTGTGGACGTTGGTGCGGAGGGTGTCCTCCATGTAGTCCTGGCTGAAGGTGGAACCGGCCTGCCGCAGGTACTTCGCGTAGGCCCGCAGCACCATGGCCTGCCGCCAGGTGAGCCCGGCCCCCAGCACCAGCTGGTTGAAGTTGTCGTTCTCGGCCTCACCGTTCCAGACGGCTGCGAACGCGTCCTGGAAGCGCTCACGGGCGTCGTCGGCGAGGTAGTCGCCGCCGTTCTGGGTCGGCGCGGGGAGCTGCAGCCCGAAGTCGTAGATCCAGGCGGAGGTGCGGTCGGCGCAGCGCAGCTCGTACGGCCGCTCGTCCACGACCTCGACGCCGAGCCCGTTGAGCACCGGCAGCACGACGGAGAGCGAGACCTGCTCACCGCTCCGGTAGATCTTGAAGCGCCGCTCTCCGGGGGCCGCGCCGACGGGCTCGTACAGGCTGAGCTCGAAGTCGCGCTCGCCGCCGGCCGGGGTGAGCTGTTCCAGGTGCTGGAGGTCGGAGACCGCGCCGCGCGGCGTGTGGTCCGCCTTGAAGCCCTCCTCGAAGGCATTGGCGTAGCGCCGCATCAGCTCGGCGGCGCGCTCCTCGCCCACCTCGGCGTTGAGCGCCTCGGCGAAGCCGTCCTCCCAGGAACGGGCCGCCTCGGCGAGCCGGACCTCGATGCGCTCGATGTCGGCCTCGGTCAGGTCCGGCAGCACGGTGCCGGGCTCGACCCGGACGACGAAGTGCAGCCGGGAGAGCACCGACTCGGTGTTCCAGGCCGTGAAGTCGACACTGGAGCCACCCAGCTCGTCCTTGAGGATGTTGGTCAGCTTGTGCCGGACGGTGGTGTTGAAGCGGTCCCGCGGCAGGTAGACCAGCGCGGAGTAGTAGCGCCCGTACTCCTCCTGGCGCAGGAACAGCCGGAGCCGCCGGCGTTCCTGGAGGTAGAGGACGTTGATGACGATCTCGCGGAGCTTGTCGACCGGGGTCTGGAACAGCTCGTCGCGCGGGTAGGTCTCGAGGATCTGGAGCAGGTCACGGCCGTCGTGGCTGTCCGGGGAGAACCCGGCGGTCGCCAGCACCTCGGCGACCTTGCGGCGCACCACCGGGACCCGCCGGACGGACTCGGTGTACGCGGCCGAGGAGAACAGCCCGAGGAAGCGGCGCTCACCGACGACATTGCCCTGCTCGTCGAACTTCTTGACGCCGACGTAGTCGAGGTACGAGGGGCGGTGCACCGTGGCGCGGCTGTTGGCCTTGGTCAGCACCAGCAGCTTGTGCTCACGCGCCTTGGCCCGGGCGTCGGCCGGCAGCCGGTTGAAGGACGGGGAGACCGGGTGGCCCTCGCTGCCCTTGTGGGACGGGTCCGAACGCAGGATGCCGAGCCCGGTGCCCGGGATGGCGGTGAGCACGTCCTCCTGGGAACCGTCCGTCGCCTCGCTCGTCAGCTGGTACTCGCGGTAACCGAGGAAGGTGAAGTGATCGTCGGAGAGCCAGCGCAGCAGCTCACGGGCCTCCTCGACATCCTGCACCGGCAGGTCGTCGGCGCGCGGCTCGCCCGGCAGCCCCTCGGCGATCCGCAGGGCGGCCTCACGCATCTTCTCCCAGTCCTCGACGGCCTCGCGGACGTCGGAGAGGACCCGGAGCAGATCGGCGGTCATCTGCTTGAGATCGGCGCGGTCGGTCTCACGGTCGGTCTCGACGTGGATCCACGACTCGGTGGACGCGTCGTGCGGCAGCTCGCGGGTGGCGCGGTCGGAGTGGACGTCACCACTGCTGTCGAGAACCTCGATCAGCTTCCCGGTGACGTCGCGGCGGACGACCATCTGGGGGTGGATCACCACATGGATGCCGCGGCCCTGGCGGGAGAGCTCATTGGTGACGGAGTCGACGAGGAAGGGCATGTCGTCGGTCACGACTTCGACGACGGAGTGGGTGCAGGTCCAGCCGTTCTCCTCGACGGTCGGGGTGTGCACCCGGACGTTCGCCGTGCCCTGGGGGCGGTTCTCCGCGAGCCGGTAGTGGGAGAGCGCGGCACCCAGCAGGTCCACCGGGTCGCGGCCTGCGAGGTCCTCGGGAGCCGTGTGGAGGTAGTAGCGCTGGAGGTACGCCGCGAGGGCCTCCGGGGTGAGGCCCTGAACCGGTTGTTGACTCCCGGCCGGGCTGTTCTCAGCTACCCGGGCAGCCCTTTCGAGCAGCTCGGCCTTGGCTTCGTCCAGCTTGGTCTGCATGTCCTCTGGCTCCTGTCGCGCGCCGTTGCGTGACGTTGGTTGCGGAAATCGGCATCACGTCGCGACGCGGGATGTCCGCTCGGTGTCGACGGTATGCCTTGATGAAAGGTGAACGGGCCGGAAGGGGCGATTCTCGTCGTGTGGCCCCGGCCCAGGGAATCAGCGACCGCCCGGGCACGGTGGCACACCGGGCTCATGACAGGGGCTTCGCTGCCCCTGCGAAGGCCCCTCCACCCCGTTGCGGGGGGAGGAGGGCATATCGCGCTGATCACGGGACAAGGCTATCGCCCTTCCCCGGGGAGCCGTCATGGGCCGTTTGTGTACAAAACCTGGACTGGAAGTTTGACGTTCCGGACAGCGACGTGGGCCCTCTTGGCAAACCCACCTTCGGCGTGCAGGTTGGGCCTCGAGGGGAACGAAACGGACAGCCCGGAGGTGGGAGCCATGGCGGCCAAGATCCTGATCGTGACCGGTGACGCGGCGGAGTCCCTGGAGGTGCTCTACCCGTACCAGCGGCTCCGTGAGGAAGGCTACGAGGTCCACATCGCGGCTCCCAGCCGCAAGAGGCTGCGTTTCGTGGTGCACGACTTCGAGGAGGGCTTCGACACCTACACCGAGAAGCCCGGCTACACCTGGCCCGCCGACCTGGCCTTCTCCGAGGTGGAGCCGAGCCAGTACGTGGCACTGGTGATCCCCGGCGGACGGGCACCGGAATACCTGCGTAACGACCCGGAGCTGCGGAAGGTTCTCAAGGCGTTCTTCGACTCCGACAAGCCCGTGGCGCAGATCTGCCACGGGCCGCTGCTCACGGCGGCCGTCGACGGGCTCAGCGGACGGCGCGTGACCTCCTATCCGGCTCTGGAGCTGGACATGCAGATGGCCGGTGCCTCCTTCCAGGACGCGGAGGCGGTGGTCGACGGGTCGCTGGTCTCCGCCCGGGCCTGGCCGGACCACCCGGCGTGGATGCGCGAGTTCCTGGCCGTGCTCCGGACGAAGGCCCCCGTGTCCTCCTGAGGCGCTCCGCCCCGCCCGCGCGCACGGCCCGGACACCGGCGGACGCGCTGTCGTCCCGGACCCGCGCGGGCCTGCGTGCCTCGGCTCCGGTGCGTTCCCGCACGGTCGGTTCCCCGCTCGCCGGCTCGCCGTGACGGGCCGCGGACGGGGCGGGGCTCCCCTGCTGCCACCGGCGCCACCAGCGCCTTCCGCACCGCTCACGCCCCGAGCCACCGCGGCGCTGCCGGCCCCCTCCGAGCAGGCCGACCCGCCCACGGCGCCGGATGCCCCCGGCAGAGGACGACCGCCCGCCACCCGCCACGGAGCCCGCTCGCCCGGGAGGACGGCGCCGTCCTCCCCGCGCTCCGCACAGCCGGCTGCGGATCCCCCGTACGTCCTGATCACGTGGACCTCCCGATGTCCCGGACGCTCCCCCTCGAAGCGCCGACATATCTGGTACACCGCTCGGCCCGCCGAGGTTCCCGATCGACGGCATCCTCCGGGAGCGCGGTCCCCGGGCCCCGAACCTCCGGGCTCCGGGCCCGCTCAGTCCCAGGCGCACCGCCGCGCCCGTCTCAGCCGTACAGATCCTCCGCTGCCTCGACGGCCTCCGACAGGCTGTCGACCACCGGAACGCCGGCCGTCTCCAGACTGGCCCGGCTGTGCGAGCCTCCCGTGTACAGCACCGCCTTGGCCCCCACGTGTGCCGCCGCGATCGCGTCGTCGACCGCGTCTCCGATCACCACGATCCGCTGCCGGACAGCACCGTCCATGGCGGCGAGGTGCCGCTCCATGTGCTGCGCCTTGCCGGTGTGCGACGGTCCGATCCGGCCGTCCACCCGGAGGAAGAGCTGCTCGATGCCGTGGGTGCGCACGATGGGTATCAGTTCCTCGTGCGGCGCCAGTGAACACAGCGACTGCGTGAGCCCGGCGGCCTGCCGGTCGGCCAGCAGCTGCTCGGCGCCCTCGGTGAGGGCCGCGCTCTCCGCCCGGGTCCAGTAGTGCCGGTGGAAGGCGGCGTCCATGACCTCCCACTCCTCCGTGGTGGGCACCCGGCCCATCAGCCTCTCGTAGAACCGCGGCACCGGTACGCAGTAGAGATCCCGGTAGCGGGCGAGGGTGATCGGCGGCAGACCGATCTCCGCGAACGAGGCGTTCGTCGCCCCGATGACCGCGTCGATGTCGTGGAACAGCGTCCCGTTCCAGTCCCAGACGATGTGCGTCCCGTGCTTCCCCATGCCCAGAACGGTACCCAGCCGGTACGACACTCCAGTCCGGCACCGGCCGGTCGGCCCCCGGTACCGGCCCCGGCCCCGACACCTGGCTCCGGTCCGGTCCGGTCCGGTGGAGCCAGTGGCGGTCCGGCCGGTCAGCCGAGGAGCGTGGGGATCTCCTGGACCGCGTACCAGAGCAGCTCGTGGTCCTCGGCGCCGTCCACGGTGAACTGCGCGTCGTCGTCCCCCAGGTCCGCCGCGCCCAGGGCCGCGGCAGCGGCGGTCACGTCCCGCTCCGCGTCGGAGGAGTCGAGGTGCACCGCGGCGGCCTTGGCCAGGGCGACCGGCTGGGCGATGCGGACGGCGCCGAGCGCAGACGGGTCCAGGCCGCGGTCGGGGTCGGCGACGGCGGCGCCGTCCGGGACGTCAACGGCCACCACGACCCGGCGGCGCGGAACCTGCGGGTCCGTGGCGAGCTGCCGGAGCGAGGCCTGGGCGGCGCGGCTGAGCGCCGCGTACTCCAGCTCCTCGATGTCGTCGGAGACGTACCACTCGCGCAGTGCGGGCGTCACGGCGAAGGCGTCCAGCGGACCTGGCCCCAGCTCGCCCGCCTTGTGCGCCGCAGCGAGGCCGGGGAGGGTCATGGGGACGTAGACGCGCATGGCTGTCGCTTTCGTGAGGGCGCTGGAGCGGTGAGCGAGTGGAACGCCCCGCCAGCATACGGGCGATGGTCCCCCTTCGGGGTGCACGGGGCGGGCCCGGCCGGGCCGCGACCGGCCCTGAACGCGGCATTCCGCCCCTTGCCGCACCGTACGGCCGACCGGCTTTCCTCAGGCGCCCACGCCGCCGACGTGCGGTGGCGTGCCGTACCGCGGCGTCCGATGAGCCCCTCGTCACCCGGATAGGTGAATCCGATCGGTGCGGATCGGTCGGGGCCTCCGTCCTTGCAGGGCGTCGAGCAGGCCCGTAGAAGTCTTCGCATCGAAGCTACCGCCCGGTATACGCACCGGGCCGATGCCGCGGGGGCACACATGGATCACCACAGGAACAGGACCTCGGCTCGTACGACGGACCGCCGGACCGCCGACCGCCGAGCCGCCGACCGCCGGAACGCCGGGAACCGGACCGCCGGGAGCGGGACCACCGGAAGCCAGGGCCCCGGGCGGCGGCGCACCGCCGGGAGCGTGCCGCCGGGGCGCCGGGACTCACGTCGGCCCGGCGCCCCTGGCACGGCACCGCTGGCGGCCCTGCGGCGGCGGGAGCGGGAACGGCAGCCCCGGTACTGGTTCGCCGACCGGCTGCTGCTGACCCTGAGCGGCCAGAAGCCCGTCCACTGGATGCTGGGACACACCCTGGGCGGCGCGTACGACCAGTTGGTGCTGCTGGCCCCGCTGGCCCCGCTGCGGCCGTCCGGTCCCGCATCGCCCGGTCCCGGATCGCCCGGTCCCGGGTCGCCCGGTCCCGGGTCGCCCGGTCCGGCGCCGTACGTCGGCCGCTGCGACGAATACCGTCCGGAGCCGGATGTGATCGAGGCGTTCGCCCGGATCGTGTACGGGGACCGTGTCCGGGCGCTGGCGTTCCGGCTGGAGCAGGGCCCCGACGACCGCTGGCGCTGCTCCGCCGTGGAGCTCGGCCTGCCCGCGCTGACGACATGACCGAGCCGTCGGCGTGACCGGACCGGCGACATGCCTGACCAGCCGGGCGGCCGTCCACCCCGAACGTCGGCAGGACCGGCTCCGCTCCGGCCCCAACGAGGCCCGCCCCGGACACCGCCTCCCGGACACCGCACGCCCCGGAACCCCGCGCCACGGGCCAGGCCAGGCCCCCGGCCCCGGCCCCGGCCCCGGAACGTGCGAACGGGCCGGGGCGGAACACCGTGTGGTGTTCCGCCCCGGCCCGTTCGTCGGTCCGAGCCGCGACTACTCCGAGCCGCGACTGCTACGCGTGGCTACTTCTTGCGGCGGCGGCCGGCGGCCTTCTGCGCCTTGCGGCGCTCGGCGCGGGTCATACCGTCCGCCTCGGAGCGCGGCGGGCCGTCGTCGCCGACCAGGTCGCCCTCGACGATGTCGCCCTCGCCGTCCACCTTCGGGGCGGTGAAGTGCAGCCGGTCGGGACGCTGCGGCGCCTCGAGGCCCTTGGCCCGGATCTCGGGACGGCCGACGGCAGCCGCCGGAACGGCGTCCTCCGGCTCCTTCTCGAGCGTGGCCTTCGCCTCGGCGTCGGTGACGGGAACCTCCTCGACCTGCTGCTCGACCTGGACCTCCAGGTTGAACAGGTAGCCGACCGACTCCTCCTTGATGCCCTCCATCATGGCCGTGAACATGTCGAAGCCCTCGCGCTGGTACTCGACCAGCGGGTCCTTCTGGGCCATCGCGCGGAGGCCGATGCCCTCCTGGAGGTAGTCCATCTCGTAGAGGTGCTCGCGCCACTTGCGGTCCAGCACCGACAGGACCACGCGCCGCTCCAGCTCACGCATGATCTCCGAGCCGAGCTCCTTCTCCCGCGCGTCGTACTGCTCATGGACGTCGTCCTTGATCGACTCCGCGATGAACTCGGAGGTGATCCCGGCCCGGTCCCCGGCGGCGTCCTCCAGCTCCTCGACGGTGACCTTCACCGGGTAGAGCTGCTTGAACGCGCCCCACAGCCGGTCGAGGTCCCACTCCTCGGCGAAGCCCTCGACGGTCTCCGCCTGGATGTACGCGTCGATGGTGTCGTCCATGAAGTGCCGGACCTGCTCGTGCAGGTCCTCGCCCTCCAGGACGCGGCGCCGCTCGCCGTAGATGACCTCACGCTGCCGGTTGAGGACCTCGTCGTACTTCAGGACGTTCTTACGTGTCTCGAAGTTCTGCTGCTCGACCTGCGACTGCGCGGAGGCAATGGCCTTGGTGACCATCCGGTTCTCGATCGGCACGTCGTCCGGGACGTTCGCCATCGCCATGACGCGCTCGACCATCTGCGCCTTGAACAGCCGCATCAGGTCGTCGCCCAGCGACAGGTAGAAGCGGGACTCGCCCGGGTCGCCCTGGCGGCCGGAACGACCCCGCAGCTGGTTGTCGATACGCCGGGACTCGTGGCGCTCGGTGCCCAGCACGTAGAGCCCGCCGAGGTCCTTGACCTCGTCGTGCTCGGCCTTGACCGCGGCTTCGGCCTTCTCCAGGGCCGCGGGCAGCGCGGCGGCCCACTCCTCGGGGTGCTCCACCGGGTCGAGACCGCGCTGGCGCAGCTCCGCCTCGGCCAGGTCGTCCGGGTTGCCGCCGAGCTTGATGTCGGTACCGCGGCCGGCCATGTTGGTGGCCACGGTGACCGCGCCCCGGCGGCCCGCCTGGGCGACGATCGTCGCTTCCCGGTCGTGCTGCTTGGCGTTGAGCACCTCGTGCGGCACACCGCGCTTGGCCAGCTGGTTCGAGAGGTACTCGGACTTCTCGACCGAGGTGGTGCCGACCAGGACCGGCTGGCCCTTCTTGTGCTTCTCGGCGATGTCCTCGACCACGGCCGCGAACTTCGCGGGTTCGGTGCGGTAGATCAGGTCGGACTGGTCGATCCGCTGGACGTCGCGGTGGGTCGGGATCGGCACCACGCCGAGCTTGTAGATCTGGTGGAACTCGGCGGCCTCGGTCATGGCCGTACCGGTCATGCCGGAGAGCTTGTTGTAGAGGCGGAAGAAGTTCTGCAGGGTGATCGTGGCGAGGGTCTGGTTCTCGTCCTTGATGTCCACCCCTTCCTTCGCCTCGATCGCCTGGTGCATGCCCTCGTTGTAGCGGCGGCCCGCGAGGATACGGCCGGTGTGCTCATCAACGATCATGACTTCGCCGTCCATGACGACGTAGTCCTTGTCCTTCTTGAAGAGCTCCTTGGCCTTGATCGCGTTGTTGAGGTAGCCGACGAGCGGCGTGTTCACCGACTCGTAGAGGTTGTCGATGCCCAGCCAGTCCTCGACCTTGCTCACACCGGACTCGTGGATGGCGACCGTGCGCTTCTTCTCGTCGACCTCGTAGTCGCCGGTCTCGTCCAGCCCCTTCTGCGGGTTCGCCGCCTCGCCCTTGGTCAGCCGGGTGACGAGCTTGGCGAAGTCGCCGTACCACTTCGTCGCCTGGTCGGCGGGGCCGGAGATGATCAGCGGGGTACGGGCCTCGTCGACGAGGATCGAGTCGACCTCGTCGACGATCGCGAAGTTGTGGCCGCGCTGCACCAGTTCGTCCTTCGACCACGCCATGTTGTCGCGCAGGTAGTCGAAGCCGAACTCGTTGTTGGTGCCGTAGGTGATGTCGCAGGCGTACATGTCGCGGCGCTGCGCGGGCGTCATGTTGGCCAGGATGCAGCCGACCTCGAGTCCGAGGAACTTGTGCACCCGGCCCATCCACTCCGAGTCGCGCTCGGCCAGGTAGTCGTTCACCGTGATCAGGTGCACGCCCTCGCCGGACAGCGCGTTGAGGTAGGCGGGGAGGGTACCGACGAGGGTCTTGCCCTCACCGGTACGCATCTCGGCGACGTAGCCGAGGTGGAGCGCGGCGCCACCCATCAGCTGAACGTCGTAGTGGCGCTGTCCGAGGACACGCTTGGCCGCCTCGCGGACGGTCGCGAACGCCTCGGGGAGCAGGTCGTCCAGGCTCTCACCGTCGGCATACCGCTGCTTGTACTCGTCGGTGAGTGCCCGCAGCTCGGCGTCGGAGAGGTTGACGAAGTCCTCTTCGATGGAGTTGACCTGGCCCGCGATGCGGTGCAGCTTGCGCAGGATCTTGCCTTCGCCTGCACGCATGAGCTTGTTGAAGACGGACACGTAGGTTGGTCTCCTTGCCGGTCGGGCCTGGCACGGTTCATGTGCGCGGGCACGGCAGGGGCAGGCCCCGCCGCAACGGCCATCGTAAGTCAGGACCCCGCCGCGCCGGGAGGTCCGTCTGCCGGAAGGGCCGGTGTCACCCGTAAGGAGAACGTACGAGCGCCCCGGAAGGTGCCCCGCAACCGCCTCACGACCGCCCCGGCGCGGGACCGGGGCCCGGCGCGAGGCGGCCCCGCTCCGGCGCGCGGTCCGCTCCGGTGGGGCCGGGCCCGGCCTCCTGTGCACCGAACAGTGATCATCCGCGCGGCCGGAGTGCGGTCCCCGGGCTTGATCATCCGCGCGGCCGGAGTGCGGTCCCTGCGCTGCGGGTGATCCTGGGCTGCGGGCGCGAGGGCCCGCCCCTCATCGGTGTGCCCGCTCCAAGGGGGCCGACCGTTCGGACGGTGAGAGTCCGCTCTCCGCTGCGGAGGCTCCCGGGGTGGCGCGGGCGCGGCCGGAAGGCAGTGCCCGCGCACGCGCCTACGGAAGCCGTCGGCAGGGGGACCGCGCCCCGACCGGGACGGCAAGGCTGTCAGTGGCGGCATCTAGGGTGCGGCCATGACCACGTTGCCGAGGCCGGCCATCGAACTCTCCGCCGACGACGCACGGCGGATCGCCCTGCGCGCCCAGGGGCTCCTGGGTGCCCCGGACCGCCGGGCCGGGGTGCGGGGAGTACTGCGTCATCTGGGCGCGATACAGCTGGACACGATCTCGGTGCTGGCCAGATCCCACGAGTTGGTGCCCTACGCGCGGCTCGGCCCGGTGGGCCGCCCCGCCGTCGAGGCGGCGTACTGGACGGACACCCACTCCTTCGAATACTGGTCGCACGCGGCGTGCATCCTGCCGATCGAGGAGTGGCCGCACTTCGCCTTCCGCCGCCGGGCCCGCCGGGCGAAAGGCCACCGCTGGCATGTGCTGGAGGACTCGGAGCGCTCGTGCGCGGCGGTGCGGGACCGGCTGAAGGCCGACGGGCCGCTGACCGCAACGGAGTTGGGCGGCGCCAAGAACGGCGGCCCCTGGTACGACTGGTCCGAGACGAAGATCGCCGTCGAGTGGCTGCTGGACACCGGCGAGGTCGTCTGCACCGAGCGGCGGGGCTGGAAGCGGGTGTACGACCTCGCGGAACGCGCCGTACCGGACCGCCTGCTCCACGACGACCTCGACGACTCCGCATGCATCCGCCGCCTGGTCGAGCAGGCGGGGGTCGCAATGGGGGTCGCCACCCGGGCCGACCTGGCCGACTACCACCGACTCAAGGGCGAGCAGGTGGATGCCGTGATCGCCGACTCGCGGCTCGTCCCCGTACGGGTGGAGGGCTGGGGGCGGCCGGCGAACGGAACCGGCGGGTCCGGCCCGCGGGGAGCGGGCGAGGCGTGGGCCGATCCGGCGGCGCTCGCGGACGCGGCCCGCCGGAGCAGGCACCGGACCACCCTGCTCTCCCCGTTCGACTCCCTGGTCTGGGACCGGAAACGCACGGAGCGGATCTTCGGCTTCACCCACCGGCTGGAGGCGTACGTGCCGAAGCCGAAGCGGGTGCACGGCTACTTCGCCATGCCGCTGCTGTCGGGCGGACGGCTGCTGGGCCGGGTGGATCCCGCCCGGGAGGGGACGACGCTGGTGGCACGGCAGCTCTCGCTCCAGGGCCACGGGGCGGTACGGCCGATGGCGGAGGCTCTGCGGGAGGCGGCCGCATGGGTGGGCTGCGAGGAGGTACGGGTCGAGCGGATCATGCAGCCGGAGCTTTCGGCGCCGCTCACCGAAGCCCTGAGCCGCTGAGTTCCTGAGCCGGGTTCCGCTGACTCGGGGTTCTGCTGGGTCCGGATTCTGCTGGGTCGGGATTCCGCTGGGCCCGGGAGCCAGTGAGCCGGCGGCCCTTGTGTATCCGGGGCCCACCGGGAGGGGCCCGCGAAACGGCACCGGGGCACCGCTGCCATGCCGCGATCCCGGCAGGCTCCCCGGTCACGGCCTACCTGATCTCGAGGATCTTCTCCCGCATCGCGTAGACGACGGCCTCCATCCGGGAGTGCAGTTGCAGCTTCTCCAGGATGTTCCGGACGTGGTTCTTCACCGTGTTCTCGCTGATGAACAACTCCTTCGCGATGTCACGGTTGTTCATGCCCGTCGCGACGAGTTTGAGCACCTCGAGTTCGCGGTCGGTCAGCCGGGGGGCGGGCACCAGACGCCGCTCATCGGTGCGCTGGATCATCGACTTGAACTCGGTCAGCAGCTTGGAGGCCATGGAGGGGCTGATCTGCGACTGGCCGTCGGCGACCGCGCGAATGGCGGTGGCGACCTCGTCGGTGGAGATCTCCTTGAGCAGATAGCCGGTGGCCCCCGCCTTGATCGCGTCGTAGAGATCGGCCTCCTCATCGCTGATCGTCAGCATGATGATCTTCGCACTGGGAGCCACCTCCTTGATGGAGGTGCAGGCCTCGATACCGCCCCGCTTGGGCATCCGTACGTCCATCAGCACGATGTCGGGCAGCAGATCGGCCGCCTTCTCCACCGCCTCGGCGCCGTCCCCCGCCTCGCCGATGACCTGGATGTCCTCCTCCTGGGCGAGGACGATCTCCAGACCACGACGGAAGAGGGCGTGGTCGTCCACCACGAGGACCCGGATGGGCTCCTTGCGTGCCCCCTCCGCGTCCGCACCCGCTCCGACGACTCCCTGGCCGTCCTCGTCGGAACCGGGCCCGAAGCTGTGCGCCATCGTTCCTCCCCCTGAAGGCCGTGGCCTTGGTTGCGTGCCCTGCCGCCAACCGCACTCCATGGAACACGGGTTGGCCGCGGTCGTCATGATTTCATGCCCGGTCGGCAGTGGGGCGCTCCCGTGGGCGCACAGTGATGCCCCCGGGGGCGCACAGGCGCTCCCGGGGGCATCGAGTCGTGTGGTGCGTCGTCCTGCCGTCAGCCTCCGAGTGCCCCGCCGGCGCCGTGCGGCGCCTCGGCGACCAGCGGGTCGTGCTCCAGATGAATGACGCCGTAGTCGTAGGCGTGCCGCCGGTAGACCACGCTCGGCTGCTTGGTTTCGGAGTCGACGAAGAGGTAGAAGTCGTGCCCGACCAGCTCCATTTCGTAGAGCGCCTGGTCGAGGCTCATCGGTGCCGCGGCGTGGGTCTTCTCACGGACGACCAGCGGGCCTTCGCCCTGCACCTCCAGCGAGCCCATCCTCGTCGTGGGCACGCCTTCCGCGACGTTCGCGGTGGGCGTCTCGCCGTTGAGGGCCGCGGCGAGGGGGGCGGTGGCGGCTGCGACGCTCACCGGCGTCCGGCCGCCGCCGCGGTGTACGCGGCGCTTGTCGGCCTGCTTGCGCAGCTGGGCTTCGAGCCTGTTCGTCGCCGCGTCGAGTGCGGCATACGGGTCGGCGGCCGAGGCCTCCGCCCGGATCACGGGGCCGCGCGACACCAGCGTGATCTCCACGCGGTCGGCGCGGTCGGCCTGACGGGGATTGTGTTCCTTGGACACCTCGACGTCGAGGCTGATCACCTTGCCGTCGAGCTTCTGGATCTTGTCCAGCTTCAGCTTCTCGGCCACGTGCTTACGGAAGCGCTCGGGCACCTCAGTCTTGCGGCCCTTGACGACGATGTCCACGCAGAACTCCGTTCCCGGATCACCCCGCCCGGAGGCGGAGCACATCCCTCTTGCCTGGGGCCGGCGGGTTCCCCGCAACGGGAGGAACCGTCGGCACTGCGTCTGCTGCACCGCCACGAAGCCGGGGCGTCATCCGGAGTCGCGGCGCTGCGACTTTCACCTCCTTCTCCCCAGTCGGCAGGGTTTCACCCCATCGACTTCAGGGACGGCGGAAAAGTCCCTAAGCACGCTCGTCCGAAGTATGAAGCACGCTTGTCCGACATATAAGGCATAGCCTCCGCCATTCCTCACACCGAACATAGCTCCACCCGACAGTTGTCGGCACCCCCTACCGGCGCGTACCTCGGTTCCGGAGTCATTCCGCTCTCACCCCTGCAACGCTGGGCGTTCTCCGCCAGTTCCACCACAGGACCCACTCCGTCCGGGCACCCCGGGCGGACGGTCCGCGACGGCCCCCGGCCGGTGGCCCGAGGAGCGGCCGGAGGAACGGGGAGAGCGGCCGGGAGGCCGCACCCGCTGGGCTCCCTCGGCAACGCACCGGGAGGCCGCACCAGTGCCCGGGATCGGCGACAGTCAGCGGGTCAGCACGCTCCGAGCGGGCCGGCGACCACCGCTGCCGACGCCACCCGGCCGCCCGCCTCCGTCACCGCTTCGGCTGCCGCCGCCAGCGACGCCCCCGTCGTCATCAGGTCGTCCACCAGGACCACAGGAGCGGCCCGGAGCAGCCTGGCGGACCCGGCCGCGACCACCAGGGCGCCCGCGAGATTAGCGCGGCGCTGCGGGCCGGTGAGCCCCGCCTGGTCGGCCACCGCGCGCCGCTGCCGGAGCAGCGCCAGCACCCGCGCGGGACGGCGCTCGCGCCGCAGCTCACGCGCTGCGGCGAAGGCGATCCGGCGGGTCGGGTCGTGGCCGCGGGCCGCCACGGCACGCCGGGCCGAGGGAACCGGAACGATCAGCAGCCCCCTGCCGCCCGGTGGTCCGCATCCGGCCCGGATCGCCCCGGCGAGGGCCTTTCCCAGCGGCCCCGCCAGCCCCAGGGCTCCCCTCTCCTTGTGAGCGAGCAGCACGGCCCGCACCTCGTCCGCGTACACCGCCGCCGCATGGACCGGCGGCAGCCCCGCCGGGACCGGCGTTGGGCGCACCCTGCATGACCGTCGGCCGCTCAGAGCCGACCGGCACCGGTCGCACAGCACCACCCGGGGTTGTCCGCAGCCCGCACAGCCGACCGGCAGCACCAGCCCCGAGATCTCCTCCCACCATCCCCGCATGGCTCCACGGTGGCCGGTCGGGCCCTGCCGCACCACCCCTGTGGACAACGGCCGCCCCGCTCACCGGAGCCGCCGAGCGGGGAGCCGCGCGGGCTCCGCCGAGGACCGTGCCCCGGCTCGTCGGCGGAGCCCGCGCGGTCGGTGGGGTGGGCGGGCGAGCGAGGTGGACACCTGCGCCTGAGTCCGGCGCCCCGGCCGTCGGTCACGGCCCTGGCCTGCGGGGAGCACTCCGGACTCGGGGGACACTCCGAGCTGCGGAGACACTCCGACCTTCGGAGTCAGCCCTGGCCTGCGGGGATCATTCTGACCTGCACAAATCACGCAGGCCGACCGAGGCAGCGACCGCCGCGCGGCAGGACAGGGGGCGAGCCGGGGACGGACATCGCTGCCCGCCCCCGGCCGGCAGAGGCGCACGGTCGGGGGCGGGCAGCGATATCCGTCAACCCGGGTAGACGGGCGCGGACCCCTTCCGGGTGACCAGCTTCCAGTTGGCGTCCAGCGGCAGCCGGACGATCCCGTCACTCGAATGGGCCATCAGCGGCTTGTTCTTGTCCTCGGAGGCCGCGACCGCCCGGACGTCGTTGATGCCGGGCAGCGTCGGAGTGTTGGAGGACGAACCGTCGGTCTCCACGTACTGCAGCTGCTGGACACCCCCCGCCTCCGTGCCGACCACGACGAGCCGACTGCTGCCGGCCCACGACGCGGCCTTCACGTGCTGCAGCTGCGGTGCCACCGAACGCAGATCTCTCACCAGGAGCGACACCTCGCCCCCGCGGGTCTCGGTCCGCTCGACGCGCCCCAGCTCCAGCGATGTGTGGCCGTCCCGGGTGACCAGCAGGGCGATGCGCACCCCGTCCGAGGAGACCCGCAGGCCCTCGATCCGTCCCTCGCCGAGCGCGGGCACCTCCACTTCCTGGGGCTTCCCGGTCCCGGCGGACAGCCGCAGCAGGCGCGGGCGGTCCGGGTCACGGTCGGCGACCCACAGATTGCCGTTCCCGTCCCAGCTGGGCGCCGTCAGGGCGTCCCGCTCGCGCTTGGCCGAGCTGTGCAGCCTGGCCTCGCCCCGCTCGGCCCCCGAGCTCATGGGCGCCACGTACAGCGACCGGCCGTCCAGGGAGACCCCCGCCGCGAAACGCTCGCTGCGGTCGACGCCCACCGACCCCAGCTGGACCGAACCGTCCCCGAACGGTCCCTCCACCCGGCTCGGCTCGTCACTGCCGTCGGACAGGCTGGCCAGCCGGTGCTCGGAGTCGACGAAGTACTGGTGCTCGGAGTGGGTCCTCAGGCCCGCCGGTGCGTAGGCGGCGGCCTCGCCCGGCTTCAGCACGCACAGCTCGCTGCCGTCCTTGCGGGCCAGCTCCACTCTGCTGATCTTCGCCGACGCCTGGTCCTGGACGGTGTACAACAGCTGCGCGGCCATCCGGTCGCACTGCGGTGCCGCGACCCGCGCCGCCCGGTCGTTGAGCCGGACCCGCAGACCGTTCGAATCGTCCAGGGACAGCGTGTCGTCCACCACCGCCGTGCCGCGCGGGAACGTGGTGCCGACGACCCGGCTCAGCCACTGCGTGGGGCCCTGGAGCAGCGCCTTCACCGTCGAGGTCAGCGGATCTATCCGGCGGCGCAGATATACCGGATCGGCGACCAGCACCTCCTTCTGTGCTCCTGCCGCCTTCTCGTCCGGATCGGTCCGCGCGAAGTAGTACTTGTTGACCGACCGGTAGATCCGCTCGAAGTCCGCCTTGCCCAGCACCAGGCCGTCCGGCGGGACGTCGATGCGCCATTCGCCGCCCACCTTCGTGAGGTGGATCGTCGTCCGGTAGGCGCCCCCGCCCGGGGTGTACGCCTGCTTCTGGTCGACCGTGGCGACCTGCCTGCCGGAGAGCTCGGCCGTCGCGCCCTCACTCCGGGCGGCCTGCTCCCCGGCGGGGACGCCCGTACGCGGGATCGGCCCGTCCTGGAGCACCGTGGTCCTGGAGAAGGGCTTCCAGTTCTTCGACGCCTCCTCGGTGAGGTAGAGGCGCGCGGTCTTGAAGTCCACCTCGTCGCTCGTCGTCGCCTCGAGGAAGCCCTTGACGATGTCGTTCGGCTGCTCCCCCGACCGGGGCGGCACCCCGAACACACGCACCTGCGCGTCGGCGTCCGCCCGTTGCGAGGCGTCGACCCGGTGGACCTCACCGCTGTCCGGCATCGACGCGCAGCCCGTCGCCACCAGAGCTCCGCAGCCGAGCAGAGCAAAGGCCCGCAGCGGGCGCCATCGACGGTTGATGTGCCGGTCAGAGCCCACGAGGCCCGCCCTCCCGCTCGGGTCGGTTGTCCTGCTGCATCTGTCGCTGCGCGCCACCCGGCGGCGCGGATCCGTCCGGTGCGCCCCCTCCGCGGGGCACCACCCGTGCGCCGTTCCCCGGCAGGGCGGCCGGATCGGCGGTGGGGGCCGGGGTCCGCGGCTGGGCCGGGACGGGGGGCGTCCGCGCCGGGCCGCCGTTCGGCAGACCCGCGTCGTTCAGCCCGCGGTTGCGCCGGGAGTCCTCCGGCTCCAGCGGAATCGGCGAGCCGCGCAGGGCGTCACCCGCCGTACGGGGCAGGGTCAGCCGGAACTGCGAACCGCCACCGGGCTCACCCCACGCCTGCAGCCATCCACCGTGCAACCGGGCGTCCTCGACCGCGATGGAGAGCCCGAGACCGGTGCCTCCGGTGGTGCGCGCCCGCGCCGGGTCCGCCCGCCAGAAGCGGTTGAAGACCCGGGTCGCCTCACCGGGCTTCAGCCCCACGCCGTAGTCCCGCACCGCAACCGCCACGGCGCCTCCGGCCGCGCCGAGCCGCACCACCACGTCACGGCCCTCGCCGTGCTCGACCGCGTTGACGACCAAGTTGCGCACCACCCGCTCCACACGCCGGGCGTCCGCCTCGACCATGACCGCCTGCTCGTCGCCGCGCACCACGATCCGGCCGCCCTTGCGCTCGGCAAGTGGCTCGGCCCCTTCGATGACGCGCTGGACGATGTCCCGCAGGTCCACCGGGGCCGCCTCCAGCGCGGCCGCTCCGGCATCGAACCGGCTGATCTCCAGCAGGTCCGAGAGCAGCGACTCGAACCGGTCGAGCTGGCCGCGCAGCAGTTCCGCGGACCGCTTGGTCGCCGGGTCGAAATCGTCCCGCACCTCGTGGATGACATCCGCGGCCATGCGCACCGTCGTCAGCGGCGTCCGCAGCTCGTGCGAGACGTCGGAGACGAACCGGCGCTGCATCCGGGACAGCTCCTCCAGCTGCTGGATCTTGATCTGGAGGTTCTGCGCCATCTTGTTGAAGGCCTCGCCGAGCCGGGCGATGTCGTCCTCCCCGGTGACCTTCATCCGCTCCTGCAGCCGGCCCGCCGCGAGCCGCTCGGAGATCCCGGCCGCCATCCGTACGGGGGTGACGACCTGCCGCACCACCAGCCAGGCGATGGCCCCGAGCAGCACCACCACGAAGACCCCGGCGGTGGCGAGCGTCCCCTTCACCAGGCTCAGGGACTTCTCCTCCTGGGTGAACGGGAAGAGGTAGTACAGCTGGTACGGGTGGCCGTTGACGTCGTTCAACTGCTTGCCGATGGCCAGCGCGGGCTCTCCGCCGTCACCGGCGCCACGGAAGATGCGGGTGTGCTGCTCGTAGGTACCGGGCTCCGCGTCGAGGGAGCGCCGCAGTTCCTCCGGCACACTCCGCTCCGGGTCCACCACACCGGACGCCCGCGGTGCACGGGTGCCACGGCTGTCGTCCACGAACGGCTGCTCGGTGTCGGAGCTGAGCGCCATCACCGTGTACACGCCCTGCCCGCCACTGCCGAGCTGCTGCACCAGGTCGGTCAGCCACTCGCTGGAGTTCTGCGCCGACCGGCTGCCGACCGGTCCGCCGTTCTGGCCGCGCCCGTCCGTGTCGGCCTTCTCCCGGGCCACGTTGAATCCGCCCGCGGCCTGGCTCTGCGCCGCTCCCTGCTTGGCGTCCTGGAGCCCGTTGCGGACCTGGCCAATGACGACCACGCCGAGCAGCAGCACCACGCCGAGTGACATCAGCAGGGTCGTGGCAACGACGCGCAGCTGGATGTTGCGCCGCCACAGCCGTACCGCCGGCAGCAGCGGCCTGCGGACCCAGCGCACCAGGAGCCGCAGCACCGGGTGCACCGGGCCGCCCGGCGCACCGTCCTGCAGCAGATTGCCGCCCTGCCAGAAACGTTCGAACAAGGAAATCCGGCCCACCGGGGGGACGGGCCGCCCCTCACGCACGTCCTCCGGGGACCCGGTCCCCGGAACTCCGGACTCCGGAGCGGCGCCGTTCCCGGACATGTCAGCCCGGTCCGGCCTTGTAGCCGACACCGCGCACGGTCACCACGATCTCCGGCCGCTCCGGGTCCTTCTCGACCTTCGAGCGCAGCCGCTGTACATGCACATTGACCAGCCGGGTGTCCGCCGCGTGCCGGTAACCCCAGACCTGCTCCAGCAGCACCTCGCGGGTGAAGACCTGCCACGGCTTCCGGGCCAGCGCCACAAGAAGATCGAACTCCAGCGGCGTCAGCGCGATCGACTGGCCGTTCCGCTTCACCGAGTGACCGGCGACGTCGATCACCAGGTCCCCGATGGCGAGCTGCTCCGGCGCCGGCTCCTCGGAACGGCGCAGCCGTGCCCGGATCCGTGCCACGAGCTCCTTGGGCTTGAACGGCTTGACGATGTAGTCGTCCGCGCCGGACTCCAGTCCGACCACCACGTCGACCGTGTCGCTCTTGGCGGTCAGCATGACGATGGGCACGCCGGACTCGGCCCGGATGAGCCGGCAGACCTCGATGCCGTCCCTGCCGGGCAGCATCAGATCGAGCAGCACCAGGTCCGGCTTGGCCTCGCGGAAGGCGGCAAGCGCCTTGTCCCCGTCGGATACGAACGACGGTTCAAAGCCTTCGCCGCGCAGCACGATGCCGAGCATCTCTGCCAGTGCGGTGTCGTCGTCGACGACCAGGACGCGTCCTTTCATAATCGACATCATCCCATTAGCTAATCGTTACCTGGCGTGACCTGGCGCACAGCTCGGCGAGCCCTGACTTCGTGACCGGGGAAACCACCCCGCGCTCCGTGACGATCGCCGTCACCAACTCCGGTGGCGTGACGTCGAATGCGGGGTTGTAAGCCGTCGTCCCGAGCGGCGCCACCGGTATCCCGTTGCCTGCCTCCGAGACCGCGCCAGAAACACCCGGAGGTGTGATCTCCGTCACTTCATGGCCGGGTCGCTGCTCCACCTCGATCGCCGTCCCGTCCGGGGTACCGAGGTCCACCGTGGTGATCGGCGCGACCACGATGAACGGCACATGGTGGTAGCGGGCGAGCACGGCGAGCGGGTAGCTGCCCACCTTGTTCGCGACAGAGCCGTCGGCCGCGATCCGGTCGGCGCCGATGAGCACGGCGTCCACCTCACCGGCGGCCAGGAGCGAGCCCGCGGCATTGTCCGTGAGCAGGGTGTACGCCATCCCGCTGCGCGCCGCCTCGTAGGCGGTCAGCCGGGCGCCCTGCAGCAGGGGCCGGGTCTCGTCGACCCACAGCCGCCGCAGCTCACCGGCCCGGTGGGCGGCCCGCGCCACCGCAAACGCGGTGCCGTTGCCGCCGGACACCAGTGCGCCCGTGTTGCAGTGCGTGAGGAGGCGGTGCCCGCCGCCCGGCACCAGTTCCTTGAGGAGCGCCAGCCCGTGCTCCGCCATCCGCTCGCTCGCCTCGGCGTCCTCCCGGTGGAGGGCCCGGGCCTCGGCGAGCACCGCCGCGGCAGCTCCGTCGCGGTCCCGGCCCTCCTCGAGAGCTCTCCGGTGGGCCTGTGCGGCCCGGCGCACCCCGTAGCTCAGGTTGACCGCTGTCGGGCGGGCGTGGGCCAGCAGCTCCGCCGCCTCGTCCACGTCGTAGCCGCGCACCGCGGCCAGCGCCACTCCGTACGCCCCGGCGATGCCGAGCAGGGGGGCCCCGCGCACGGCGAGCGTCCGTATCGCCTCCACCAGCGCCGGCACATCGGTGCAGACGAGCTCGACCTCCTCCGAGGGAAGCCGCGTCTGGTCGAGGAGCACCACTACGGGCCCCTCGGGCGGCTCGTCCCAGCGCAGAGCGGGAACAGCGGGTGGTGCAGCAACTACGGGAGGTACCGCGTCCTGATCAGCCATCCGCCCAGTCTGCCCCGTACGGCAGGGGTATTTGAAGGTGCACGCCGGGTACAGGGCACGGTACGAACTCCGGGACAC
Source organism: Streptomyces sp. bgisy100 (assembly GCF_057709105.1). Taxonomy (NCBI): domain Bacteria; kingdom Bacillati; phylum Actinomycetota; class Actinomycetes; order Kitasatosporales; family Streptomycetaceae; genus Streptomyces; species Streptomyces sp. bgisy100. The sequence continues at coordinate 6,070 of NZ_JBYITE010000068.1, read as the reverse complement.
CGTGGCACGATGGCAGCGAACCGACCGTTGCTGTGCTCGACCCAGGGGGCATCCCCCTGCCGCGTGAGCCCAGTCGAGACCGCGGACGGGCACCGTGAAGGAGCGATGATGAACGACTCTCCGGGCTGGGCTTCGCCCGGATCCTCCCCCTCCGACGAGCCGGCCCGGGACGGCTCCGGCGACCGGCCCGACGCAGAGGGTCAGGGCCCATCGGCTCCCGAGGACCGCGGTGCACCCCCGGTGAACTGGTCCCAGCAGCAACCGCCCCCCGGCCAGTGGACCGCGCCCAGCCCGCCCGGCGCGACGGCCGGCACCGGCGGTGCTCCCGGCTGGGGCAGCCCGAGCCACGGGGGCCCGCAACCCGGCTGGAACTCCGGCTGGGCCCAGCCGCCCGCCGCGGCCAAGCCCGGCATCATCCCGCTGCGTCCGCTCGGTGTCGGCGAGATCCTCGACGGCGCGGTCTCCACCATGCGCGCGCACTGGCGGACCGTCCTCGGCATCTCCCTGGTCGTCGCCGTCGTGACGCAGACCGCGTCCACGCTGACGACCGGCCTCTGGTTCCGCGGCTCGGGCAGCCTCCAGGGGCTGGAGAAGAACCCGAACCCGACGTTCGACGAGACACTGGACGCCGTCGGCGGCACCCTCGCCGGCAGTGGCGTCACCTGGCTGATCAGCGTGCTCGGCACAATCATCGCCACCGCGATGCTCACCATGGTCGTCAGCCGCGCCGTCCTCGGGCGGTCCGTGTCCACCGGCGACGCCTGGCGCAGCGCCCGCGGCCAGCTGCCCCGGCTCTTCGGCCTGCTCTTCCTGCTGCCCCTGCTCGTCACCGCCGTGGCGGCCGTGGCGATGGCCCCCGGTCTCATCCTCGCCGTCAGCGGAAGCCGGACTGCCGCCGCCGCGTTCATCGTGCTCGGCGCCTTCGCGGCCCTCGCGGCAGCCGTCTGGATCTGGATCCGCTACAGCCTCGCCGCCCCCGCTCTGATCCTCGAACGGCAAGGGGTGATCGCCTCGATGCGCCGCTCCGCGAAGCTCGTCCGCGGTGCCTGGTGGCGCATCTTCGGCATCCAGCTGCTCACCCTGGTTCTGATCTTCTGTGTCGGAGCCGCCATCGAGATCGTCACCAGCATCATCGCCATGGTCGTGGGCGGCGAGGGCGCCATGGACTGGCTGACCGGGGAGAACACCACCACCAGCTGGACCTTCCTGATCGTCGTCGGTATCGGCTCGGTGATCAGCTCGACCATCACCTTCCCGATCAGCGCCGGAGTCACAGCCCTCCTCTACATGGACCAGCGCATCCGGCGTGAGGCGCTCGACCTGGAGCTGATCCGCGCCGCCGGAACTCCCGAGAACGGCCCTCAGCAACAGCCCCCGGCTCCCCAGGCGCACAACGCCACGCCGGGGGGCTGATGCGGTGATCACGACGGGGGGCACGGCCGCGGCGCGACTGCTGAACAGCCACGGAGACGACGACGTACCGGTGACGATCCCGCGCGCCCCGGCCCGGGAAGCAGCCGAGCGGGAACTCTCCGACCCCAGGTACCAGGAGCACGAGCCAGGCCTGTTCCAGCGGGCCCTGGACTGGTCCTGGGACCGGCTCGACGACCTGCTCTCCGCCGCGTCCGGGGCCTCCCCCGGCGGGACGGTGGGCCTGGTCGTGATCATCCTTGCCGTCGTCCTCCTCGTGGTCGCCCTGAGACTGCGCCTCGGCCCGCTGCGCCGCACCCCCACCGGTACCGGCGCGCTCTTCGACGAACGGGCCCGCACAGCGGCCGACCATCGCGCCGCCGCCGAGCGCCACGCCGCCGACCAGGCATGGGACCAGGCGGTCCAGGAGAGCATGCGCGCTCTCGTCCGGTCCCTGGAGGAACGCGCTCTGCTCCTGCCACGCCCCGGCAGAACTGCCGACGAAGCAGCCGCCGAAGCCGGACAGGCTCTGCCCGGCCACGAGGAACGCCTCCACGCCGCGGCCCGTGACTTCGACGACGTCACATACGGCGGCCGCCGCGCCACCAGGGAGACATACCAGCGCGTGCGCAGCCTGGATCTCGAGATCCAGCGGACCAGGCCCCGGCTCGAGGTCCCCACCGGGGGCACCGGATGACCGCGACCACCGGCCCCTCCACCTCGGCCTCCCCCACTGCGGCCTCCCCCACTGCCCGACAGCTGTGGAGACGGTCCCGCGGGCTGCTGATCGCTCTCACCATCCTCGTCGTCGCAGGCATCGCACTCGCCGCCGTACGCTCCGGCGAGCAGCACGGCCGGCTCGACCCCCGCTCCGCGGACCGCTTCGGCAGCCGGGCCGTCGCCCGGCTCCTCGCCGAACGGGGCGTCACGACACAGGTCGTGACCACCACTCAGGAGGCCCTGGCCGCAGCGGGACCCCGCACCACCGTCCTGGTGAGCGACCCCGACCGCCTCACCCGGCGTCAGCAGTCCAGGCTGCACAACGTCCTCGCCGACTCGACCGGCCGTACGGTGCTCCTCGCCCCCGGTGACGACCCTGCCGACACCTTCGCCCCCGGTGTACGGGCCGCTACCCGCACCGATGTGACGATCCGTCCCCCGGACTGCTCCTTCGCCGCCGCTGAACGCGCCGGCGACGCGGAACTGGGCGGCATCCGCTACGACTCGTCCGCCCCGGGTACCGACGCCTGCTACCCCAGCCGCGGACTGCCGACCCTGCTCCGGATCCCCGGAGCGAACGGCAGCGACACGGTCCTCCTCGGGGCGCCCGACATCCTCTACAACGACCGTCTGGCGGAACGGGGCAATGCCTCGCTCGCCCTGCAGCTCCTCGGCTCGCAGCCCCATCTCGTCTGGTACCTCCCCTCCGTTGGAGACAGCGCGGCCGGTGGAAACGACCGCAGCTTCTTCGACCTCGTCCCAGCGGGCTGGATGTGGGCATTCCTCCAGCTCGCCATCGCGGCGGCCCTCGCCGCGCTCTGGCGTGCCCGCCGGCTCGGCCCCCTGGTGACCGAACCTCTGCCGGTCACCGTGCACGCCTCGGAGGCCACCGAGGGCCGCGCCCGCCTCTACCGGCAAGCCGACGCCCGCGACCGCGCAGCCGATGCCCTCCGCTCCGCGGCACGCTCCCGGCTCGCCCCGCTCGTGGGTGTCCCGGCCGCCCGGGCTCACGACCCGGAAGCGCTGGTCCCCGCCATCACCGGGCATCTGACCGACCACTCGACGGATGCCGCCGCCCTGCTCTTCGGCCCTCCGCCCGCGGACGACCGGGCGCTCGTCCGGCTCCCCGACGACCTCGACGCCCTGGAACGCCGCATCACGTCCGGCACCGAGCAGGAGCCGCACTCCGCACCATCTCCGGCTGAAGCAACACCCCCTACTGAAAGGGACCGCACTCCGTGACCGCCCCGACCGCCGACAGTGCCCGCTCCGCCCTGGAGTCCTTGAGAACAGAGATCGCCAAGGCCGTGGTCGGCCAGGACCCCGCTGTGACCGGGCTGGTCGTCGCCCTGCTGTGCCGCGGCCACGTGCTGTTGGAGGGCGTCCCCGGAGTCGCGAAGACACTGCTCGTGCGGGCTCTCGCCGCCTCGCTCGAACTCGACACCAAGCGTGTTCAGTTCACACCCGACCTGATGCCCAGCGACGTCACCGGTTCCCTGGTCTACGACGCACGCACCGCGGAGTTCTCCTTCCAGCCGGGGCCGGTCTTCACCAACCTCCTCCTCGCGGACGAAATCAACCGCACACCGCCGAAAACCCAGGCGTCCCTCCTCGAAGCCATGGAGGAGCGCCAGGTCTCGGTCGACGGCACGCCCCGTCCCCTGCCCGACCCCTTCCTCGTGGCTGCCACACAGAATCCGGTCGAGTACGAAGGCACCTACCCGCTCCCCGAGGCCCAGCTCGACCGGTTCCTGCTCAAGTTGACCGTGCCGCTCCCGTCCCGTCGGGACGAGATCGACGTGCTCACCCGGCATGCCGAAGGGTTCAGCCCCCGCGACCTCGAAGGGGCGGGCCTGCGCCCCGCGGCGGGGCCTGCCGATCTGGAGGCCGCCCGCGCCGCCGTCGCCCGGACGACCGTGTCCCCCGAGATCACCGGCTATGTCGTCGATATCTGCCGTGCCACTCGTGAATCCCCCTCGCTCTCCCTGGGCGTGTCCCCTCGCGGGGCCACGGCCCTGCTGGCCACCTCACGCGCATGGGCATGGCTCACCGGTCGTGACTACGTCATTCCTGACGATGTGAAAGCTCTCGCTCTCCCCACACTCCGCCACCGGATCCAACTGCGACCGGAAGCCGAGATGGAAGGCGTCACCGCGGACTCCGTGATCACCGCGGTCCTCGCCAACGTCCCCGTGCCCCGCTGACCGACGGAAGCGATCCATGGCCCTCACCGGACGCACCGCCCTGATCGCCGCCGTCGGCGCCCTTCTCACCGGTCTTCTGCTCCCCAACTGGACCGGCATCGTCGCCTTCAACTCCCTGCTGTCATTGGCAATTCTGTGCGACCTCGCATTCGCCGCGCCAGTACGAACGCTCCAGTTCACCCGAACCGGTGACACATCAGTTCGACTCGGTGAACAGGCCCAGGTGCACCTGACCGCCACCAACCCGTCCACCCGGCCGCTGCGGGCCCAGCTGCGCGACGCCTGGCCCCCCAGTTGCCTACAGGCCGGCACAGCCGACGGCACAGCGTCCCGGCACCGGCTGAGCATCCCGCCCGGCGAGCGGCGCCGGGTGACCACGGTTCTCCAGCCCAGCAGACGCGGGGACCAGGCTTGCGAACGGGTGACCATCCGCTCCTTCGGCCCGCTGGGGCTGGCAGCACGACAGGGGCACCACCGGGTCCCGTGGACGGTTCGCGTGCTGCCCCCCTTCACCAGCCGCAAGCACCTGCCGTCGAAACTGGCGCGCCTCCGGGAGCTCGACGGTCGCACGAGCGTCCTCACCCGGGGCGAGGGCACCGAGTTCGACAGCCTCCGCGAGTACGTCCCCGGCGACGACACCCGGTCCATCGACTGGCGTGCCACAGCGCGTCGGTCCTCCGTCGCCGTCCGCACCTGGCGACCCGAACGTGACCGGCGCATCCTGCTCGTCCTCGACACCGGACGAACCTCGGCTGGGCGGGTGGGCGACGCGCCGCGACTGGACGCCGCCATGGACGCGGCGCTGCTGCTGGCCACCCTGGCCACACGGGCGGGAGACCGCGTCGATCTCCTCGCATACGACCGGCGCATCCGGGCGTCGCTCCAAGGGCGCGCGGCCGGTGATCTGCTCCCGGCTCTGGTCAATGCCCTGGCCCCCCTCGAACCGGAGCTGGTGGAGACCGACGCGCGAGGGCTCGTGGCCACCGTGCTCCGGGTGGCTCACCGTCGGTCCCTCATCGTTCTGATCACCGGCCTCGATGCCGCCCCAGTCGAGGAAGGGCTGCTGCCGGTCCTCCCTCAGCTCACGCACCGCCACCCGGTTCTGCTGGCCTCGGTCGCCGATCCGCGTATCGAGGAGATGGCAGCAGCGCGTGGCTCGCTGGACGGCGTCTACGAGGCCGCCGCGGGGGCGCATGCCCAGTCCGAGCGCCGTCGCACCGCGGACCGGCTCGCTCGGCACGGCGTGCGCGTCGTGGATGCCACCCCCGACGAGCTGCCCGCCGCCCTAGCGGACGCCTATCTCGCCCTCAAGGCCGCCGGCCGCCTCTGACCAAGGCATCCCCTACCGCGCAGTGCGGCCGGGGTGGCGTGCGTCGCTTGATCATGCATGTGCAGCTTCGACGGCGATGGATCAGGCTTCCGGCGGCCTCATGTTCCGCATGTTCTCCTGTGCAGAGGGCGGCTTTTCCTGCTGCGGCGCCCTGCGCTGCGGTCAACCTAGGTGCAGCCGACCGAGGCGCGGGCCTCCGACGGCGTCGGCCTTCACTCGCGGAGAGCAGATGGAGCGACACGGGCGGTGGGCCACCAGCGTCTCCGCATCGGCCTACGGCGCTCCAGTCAGCTGTTGGATGCTCTGGATACTCCGTCGGCTTGTGATTCACAGGCAGGACCTTGAGCGTCCGAATACGGAAAACTGCCCAGGAACGCAGAAAAGCCGGGGTCCCCGGAACCATAAC
>NZ_JBYITE010000067.1:0-30341 GCF_057709105.1 Streptomyces sp. bgisy100 | reverse complement strand
CCACCCCTGCGCCCCCACCCCCTGACGTTCACCCGGCCCCTGCGGCCCCATTCCCTTGCGTCCAGACCGCTGGGGCGGTGGCACCGCGCCCTTGCCTTCACCCGGCCCTGCGCCCCTACCTGCTTCGTCCGGACTGCTGGGTCGGCGGCACCGCGCCCTTGCGTTCACCCTGCCCTGCGGCACCGCGCCCTGGCGTTCACCCTGTCCTGGGGCCCCCCTGACGTGCGGACCACTGGGCCGGTGGCACCGCGTCTCTTCGTTCGCCTCGCCCTGCGCCCCGTGCGTCGGTGATCACCTCGTCCGTATGCCATCCACCCGGGGCCGCCGCTGGAGGGTGAGTCTCTGCGTCGGGGGATTCCTGTCCGGCCTCTGAAACGCCCACCGGCCGAGCACGTGGGTGCTCGGCCAGTGGTTGTTGAGTTATCGGTGCGGTGGAGGTCAGCGGCCGCCGTTGTAGGGGCCGTACGGGCCGTCCGAGCTGCTGCCGCGGCGGCCCTTGCGGGGGCCGGTGACCCGGCGGACCGCCGGGCGGACGTCGACCATGTAGACGATGGCCGCGATCAGGCCGATGATCACCAGGAAGAACAGGCCCGCCGGGATCAGGTTCACCACGACGGCGAGGCCGAGAATGATCAGCCAGAACGGCTTGGTCTGCTTGTCCGCGGCGCGGAAGGCGTCCTCGCGGCGGAAGGCCGCGTCACCGAAGGCGAACACGGTGAAGAGCAGGATGGCCAGGTAGAGCCAGCTCAGTAGGTCATGAAAGCCCTGTACCAGCACGCCGTCCTCCACCTCGAGTCGTGACCCTCGCCGTCACCGTACCCGGACAACGAGCCGGGCACGCAGTGCGTGCCCGGCTCGTCCGTCGTCCCAGCGGGTTACTGGGGCTTCTTCGCCGCGGCGGGCTTGCGGGCCGCGGGCTTCTTGGCCGGGCCGGGCTTGGCCTTCTCGGAGGCCACCACCGCGCCGACCGTGGGCTCGGGCTTGCGCTCCGGCTCCGGCTCCACGGCCACCGCGATCTCGGTGATCTCCTCGGCGGCGTCCCCGCGCCAGGTCTTCACGGCGCGCTGGCCCCGCTCGGCGAGCTCGTCGTAGGTCTCACGGGCCTTGACGGCGTACTCGGCGGCGCGGCCGACGCCCTGGAGGGCGAAGTCCTGCGCGTTCTGGCCGAACTTCTTCAGGTCGGAGTCGAGCGAGCCCCACACCTCGTTGACCTTGCTCTGGATGGTGACCTGCGCCTCCTTGGCCTGCTTGGTCACCCGCTCCTGCACGGCCTTGGGGTCGGTGGACCGGACGGCCGCGATGCGCTCCGGGGCCTCGGCGCGGAACTTCTCGAGCAGCGCCGGCACCTCCTTGAGCTTCTCGGCCGCGAGGTCCGCGGTGCCGGCGGCGGCGTAGAGGGGGGTCGGGTCGGTGAGCGTCTTGCGCAGGTCGTCGGTGATGGCCATGGAGATGGTCCTCCTGCTATCAGGTCGAGGGTCGGGTGGCTTCGTCGTCCGTCACGAGCCCGTTCTCCTTGCGGAAGGACTCGTAGATCTGCAGCAGCACCTGCTTCTGCCGCTCATTGATCGTCGGGTCGGTGAGTATCGCGCTCTGCACCTCGAGCCCGTCCCGGTCCTTCTCGTCCAGGATCCCGGCCTGTACATAGAGGGTCTCGGCGGAGATCCGCAGCGCCTTGGCCAGCTGCTGGAGGATCTCGGCGCTCGGCTTGCGCAGGCCGCGCTCGATCTGGCTCAGATACGGATTCGACACCCCCGCGGCATCGGCGAGCTGGCGGAGCGACAGCTGCGCGTTGCGCCGCTGGTCCCGCAGGAACTCGCCGAGGTTGCCGACGTTGAGTGAAGCCATGCCTCGATGCTGCCTCACTCTTGCTAACTTTTGCAAGCAGGCGCTTGCAAAAGTGGTGTGACGGCTGTGTTTCCGGGGCGGTCGGGTGTGGTTGTCCTGCCTCCGCGAGGTGTGGGCAGCCCCCCGCAGGCCCAGCCTTGGCCACCGATGTCGGTGGCATCAGCGAGGATCTCGGGCATGACGTCGTCCGCTGCCGATTACGGTGTGGTTCGAGGAACGCTTCCCCGACCTCGCGGAGGCATACTGCTTCACCCTGGTGCACAGGTTGCGGCCTTCAGAGGTTCTCCGCCGTCTCCAGGGACGGGACGAGTCTCCGCGGACCGGGGCGGAGCAGCTGGTGGAGGCGGCCTTCGGCCTCCTGGACTCCGACGACGCCCGGCAGCTGATCGCTATGACGGCCATCGGAGACTGGACGCTGCTGATCGAGCCCAGCGGCTGTCTCGGCGTCACCGAGGAGAAAGCCCTGCCGGCATCCGCCGGCACCAGTTGGATCTCGCACTTCGTCGACATCAACGGCGCCGACTCGTTTCTCTGGGCCGAGGACACGATGAACCGCCTGGCCTTCGAGCCCGGATTCCCCGACAGCCGATGGGGAACGGCCCCCGACGAACTCCTGAAGGTCATGCACGACATCGGCTTCCAGTTCTGGGAGGAGACCTCCGACACCGCGCAGAACCTGTCCGCACCAGCGGCGTTCGCGCCGGCCGAGCATCTGGCCGGCGTCCGCATCACACCGGAACTCCTTCAGGAGGCGACCTTCACCTGCGGCAGCGCAAAGATCGGGTGACCCGGTCCGGTGGGCGGTCCCGCTCGTTCGCACGGGTGGGACCGCTGTGTTCCCGGACGGGCGAGTGGAGGCTCCTGTCCGGGGCTGTGTTGTTCGCGTGCGGTGCCGTTCCCGGTGTGACCGCTCCGGTCGGCCGGCCGTGGGGGGCCGGCCGACCGGGGCGGACCGTGGTCCCGGGGCAGGTCAGGCTGTCGTGTAGTACCGCTTGGAGCTGAACTTGCCGTGGGTGTTGAGCACCCGCAGCCACAGCTCGATCTTCTCGTTCTTCCGGGTGTCGGTGCCGTTGAGGCTGCACCGCTTGGTCTTCCCGGCGCCTTCGGCCTTGCATTCCAGGGCCCCGCCCGGCCACCGCTTGTTGAACACGACGACCTCCGCCCAGGCGTTGTCGGTCTTGGTGTCGGTCACCGTCAGGGTGTTGCTCTTGTCGATGTAGGCGAACGATCCGCCGGTGATGCTCCCCGTTCGGTCCGCGGCCTGCGCGCCGGTCTGCGTCCCCAGCACCAGTCCCGTCGCGGCGGCCAGCACCGCCGCCCCGCGGATGATCTTCTTCATGCGAGTGTGCGCCCTCTCTTCGGTCAAGTATGAGCGCGATCATGGTAGTTGGCTTGTTTGCGGGGGTCGCAGGTGGCCGGTAGGGGACTGCTGGTGACCGCGATGCGGCTTGCCCGCGTCGGCGGCTGTGGCCCCCAGGGGCACAAACCCCCTGGGGGGCCGGGCGGGGGGCCTGCATAGGATCCGCTCATGAGCGATCGGACGCCGTTTCCCGCCCCGGGTCGCCCGCCGGGCCTCGAGATGTCGGCCGTTGCGGTCCGCCCGGACGTCGCCGGCCGCCGGCATCGTCCGGGTCGGCCGGCCGCCGGCCCGGGACCGGCCCGGCGGACGTGGCCGGGCGCGGAATGAGTGCCGTGGGCGCGGAACCGGGACTGCTCGTCCTCACCCCGCAGTACACCTCCACGGGAGCGCTCCTCGCGCAGGCCGCCGCGGGCCGCGGGCTGGCGGTCGAGCAACTGCCGCCGTCCCGTACGGTTCCGGACCGCCTCCGCGAGCTGCGTCCGGCCCACCTCTACGGCGGTCCGCTGTTCGCCGCCGCCGTGGCCCCGCAGCTCGGGGTGACGCTCCTCGAACCGGCCGCCGACTGGCTGCTCTCCCTGCCGCGCCGCTTCACCGGCCGGACCATCCGCGAACTCCCGCTCTCAACGGCCCGGGAGCTGCCGCACGCGTTCTTCGCCAAGCCGCCGGTGGACAAGACCTTCGCGGCGGACGTCTACCCCGACGGGCAGGCCCTGCCGGACCATCTGCCGGCCGGCACGCCGGTCCAGGTGAGCGAGATCGTCACCTTCGCCGCCGAGTTCCGGCTCTTCCTCCTCGACGGTGAGATCCGCACCGGCAGCCGCTACGCCACGTACGGGCGTCTCGATCCGGCTCCGCTCGCCTCCTGCCCGGAGCGCGCGGAGGTGGAGGGCTTCGTCCAGGAGCTGCTGGCCGCCCACGGGTGGACGCTGCCGCGCGCCTGTGTGCTGGACGTCGGCCGGGTCCTGGGCCGCCAGGGACTCGAGGCCCAGTGGGCGGTGGTGGAGGCGAACATGGCGTGGTTCAGCCATCTCTACGCCTCGGATCCCGAGCGGGCGCTGGACGTGGTGTTGGAGTCCGCGGTCCCCGCACTGGACGAGCACGGCTGAGGCTGAGCGACCACGGCTGAGGCTGAGCGAGTACGGCTGAGGCCGGGCAGGGCCGGCTCCGGTCCCGCCCGGCCTCAGCCGGAAACCTGCCCGGCCTCAGCCGGAAACCTGCCCGGCCTCAGCCGGAAGCCCGCCCGGCCTCAGCCGGAACGAGGTGCGGACGAGGCCGGCGCGAGGCCGGAACGAGGTGCGGACAAGGCCCGCGCGGGGCCGGAAGCGGTGTCAGAACACGTCGGGGCACCAGGGGCGGCGCGGGGTGCGCAGCAGGGTGTCCGCCAGGGCGGCGGCGCCCGGGCGCTCCTCCGTGACGCGGCCCAGTGCCGTCAGCCGGACCGCCGACTCGTCGCCGAGGTAGAGGCTGCCCAGCTCGGTCATGCCCAGCGTCAGATCGGCCGAGGCGGTGGTCGGGGTGCAGGTCGCGCCCTCCGGGGAGGCGTCCAGCCGGAAGCGTCCGGCGGCCAGGCCCAAGGGGTCGTGGACGTCCAGTACCAGCGAGCCGGTGGCCGGGTAGGTGCGGGCCTCCAGGGCGCGCGGCACGTCCAGCAGCCGGATCCAGAGCCAGTCCGCGGCTTCGACGGTCCGGGCGGCGCGGGGGTCCGGCAGCAGCAGCGGGAGGAGGTCGTCCGGGGCGCGGAAATTCGTGGTGACCTCGGTGATCCAGTCGATCGACAGCAGGAAGTGCCACAGCGCCCGTTCCGCGGCCGGGGTGGCCGCGACGAGGTCGCTCACCGTGGCGCGGCAGTGCGGCTGCTTGTCCGTCCAGTGGTCGTCGGTGCTGTAGGTGAGGAGCCCGTCGACCCGGCCGTCCGCCGAGCGGTACAGCACATGGAACGGCTCCTTCCACGGCGCGGAGGGGAGACGGATGTCGCCGGTGTTGATCCGCCACCACCGTTCGTCGCGGTCGACCGCGCCGTGCTGGCGGGCGCGCAGCCGTTCGTGCAGCTCCGGGCCCAGCTTGCGGACGTCCGTGCCGTCCACCAGGTCCACCCGGCCGCCGTCGTCCGGGCCCGACCAGCGCGGGTCCAGTCCCGCCCGCCCGACGTCGATCCGCCACCGGGAGGCCCAGGTGGCCGGGCCGAAGCCGTACCGTCCGTAGATCGGGTACTCCGCCGCGATCAGGGTGGAGACCACATCGCCGCGCTCCTTGGCGCGGGCCTGGTCCTCGGCCATCATCCGGCTGAGCAGCCCGCGCCGACGGTGGGTGGGGGAGACGGTCACATTGGTGACCGCGTCGGCCGGCACGGCCGCGCCGCCCACCACGGTGAGCTCCTGGGAGAAACTGCGGAACGTGCCGACGCACCGGCCCGCGTCGAAGGCGCCCCGGGTGCGGTCCGGGTCGATGCCCGCCCGCCGGGCCTCGGCCTCCTCCTCCACACCCTCCTGCGGCCGGAGGAACCCGGTGAACACGGCGCGTATCCAGTCGGTCAGATCGGAGTCGGCGATGGTCCGGATATCGAGGCTCATGTCTCCACGCTAGGTGAGCCCGCCACGCCCGAGCACATGATTTTCCGGGCGCCGCCCGGCCCCGCGTCCGCCCCCGCAGGATCGGCGGGCCCGGGCGCCGGCAGCCCTGCCCCCGGTCCGTGATCAGGCCGTTCCGTGATCAGGCGAGCAGGTCGTCGACCTGGGCCTCGCCCGCCCGGTACCGGCGGGCGATCTCCGCGCTGCAGTCGTCCGCCGTGCGCTGGAGCTGCTGCCGCCGTCGGGACAGCTGCTGTTCGCAGCGGGCGAGCCGGCCCATCGCGCCGTGGAGCTCCTCGTCCGTCCGGGACTCCAGGTCCGACAGTTCGACCTCGGCCAGCATGTCCTCGGCCAGCCGCTGGGCCTCCTCGCCGTGCGGGGTGCGCAGCGAGACGTGCCGGGCCGAGCGGTTGCGGGCGGGGCCGTCGGCCAGGATCTCCGGCAGCCGGTCGACGACCGGCGACTCCGGGGCGGCCCGCCGCCCCTGCTCGGCGCCGAGGATGTCGATCCGCCCCTGCAGCAGCCGCCGCACGTAGCTGAGATCGGCCTCCTCCTGCTGCGACTCGCGGCGGAGCGCCCGGAGTTCCGGGAGGCGCAGCTCCCGGAGCTCGTGCCGCGGTGTGTCGGACAAGGAGGTGGTCCTCTGCGTCGGCGGGCGCGTGGTGGTGGTCGTACGGGCTGTAGGTACGGGACCGGGTGTCTTCCCGGCTCCAGGTGTGCTCATGCGTATCCGTCCCCTCGTCCGGTGCGGCGCCAGGTCACCGACGTGCGCACCGCCTGTGAGCATCGTGCCACTGTGCGCGCTGCACGTGCATCGGCACCGCACCTGATGGGACCCGGACGGGTGCAGGGCATGATGGTCCGTATGCGTGCAGTGGTGCAGAGAGTGAACGGGGCCGCGGTCGTCGTGGACGGCGAGACGGTCGGCGAGATCGTGGGTCCGGGCCTGTGTGTGCTGGTCGGGGTCACCCATGAGGACACCGCGGCCACCGCGGCCCAACTGGCGCGCAAGCTCTGGTCCGTGCGGATCCTGGAGGGGGAGAAGTCGTGTTCGGACCTCGATGCACCCCTCCTGGTGATTTCGCAGTTCACTCTCTACGGTGATGCCCGCAAGGGCCGCCGGCCGACCTGGAACGCGGCCGCGCCCGGTGAGGTCGCCGAGCCGCTCGTCGACGAGGTCGTCGCGCAGCTGCGGGCGCTGGGCGCGCAGGTGGAAACGGGCCGGTTCGGAGCGGACATGAAGGTCTCGCTCACGAACGACGGCCCGTTCACGGTGCTGCTGGAGGTGTGAGGCGCGGGGGCCCGGTCGCGGACCGGGCCCGGCGCGGCGGTGGGAAGGTCACTTGACCGAGCCGGCCATGACCCCCTGGACGAAGTGCCGCTGGAAGGCGAAGAACACGGCCACCGGCACGATCAGGGACAGGAACGCCCCGGGCGCCAGTACGCCGATGTTGCTGCCGAACTGCCGCATCTGCGACTGCAGGGCCACCGTCAGCGGCTGGGAGTCGCTGTCGGCGAAGATCAGTGCGACGAGCATGTCGTTCCACACCCAGAGGAACTGGAAGATGGCCAGGCTGGCGATGGCGGGCCGGCCCAGCGGCAGGACGAGTTGTACGAAGATCCGCCATTCGCCGCCGCCGTCCATCCGGGCGGCCTCCAGCATCTCCTGGGGGAGTTCCGCGAAGTAGTTGCGGAGCAGGAAGACCGCGAACGGCAGTCCGTAGGCGACGTGGAAGAGGACGACGCCCGGGATGGAGCCGAAGAGCCCGAGCCCGCCGAGCAGCTTGGCGACCGGCAGCAGCCCGACCTGGACGGGCACGACGAGGAGGCCCACCACGATCAGGAAGATCCAGTCCCGGCCGGGGAACTCCAGCCAGGCGAAGGCGTAGCCGGCCAGGGCCGCGACCACGACCACGATCACGGTCGTGGGCACCGAGATCAGCACGGTGTTCCAGAACGCCTGGACGATGCCCGCGTCCTTGAGCAGCGCGGTGTAGCTGTCGAAGGAGAGCCCGCCGGGGTCGGTGGCGGCGTGCCACCAGCCGGTGGTGGCGTTGTCCTCCTCGGAGCGCAGCGAGGCGAGGAAGAGCCCGAGCGCCGGGGTCAGCCACAGCAGTCCGATGATCGCCAGGACGGCCTGCACCAGCCCGCCGCCGGCCCACTGCGCCAGCCGGGCCGCCGGCCGCTTCCGGGGGGTGGCGTGGAGGGTGGTCATTTCTGGCTCCTGCGGAAACGTCGGATGTTGAAGACCATGGCCGGGACCACCAGGAGCAGCAGCAGGACGCCGAGGGCGCTGCCGAGCCCCTGGTTGTTGCCGCCGCCGAAGGACACCAGCCACATCTGCATGGCCAGGACGTTGGCCTCCTGCTGCACCGGACCGGGGGCGATGATGTAGACGAGGTCGAAGACCTTCATCACGTTGATCACCATGGTCACGAAGACCACGGTCAGCACCGGGGCGAGCAGCGGGACGGTGATCCGCCGGAAGATCTGGCCCTCGCTCGCGCCGTCCATCCGGGCGGCCTCCAGTACCTCGCGGGGCAGGGCGGCCAGTCCGGCGCCGATGAGGACCATGGCGAATCCGGTCCAGATCCACAGGTAGGCGCCGATGATCGCGGGGGTGACGAGGGCGGGGCCGAGCCAGGCGACGCCCTGGTAGGGCTCGGCGAAGTTCGCCGCCGGGAGCCGCAGGGCGTAGCTGCCCGGCCGCAACCCGGTGAGCCGGTACGAGCCGTCCGCGGCCGTGGTGGCCTTGGCGGCGACGGTGCCGTCGCGCACCGCTTCGACCGTCATGCCCGGCAGTCCGCGCTCGGCCGGGTCGACCCGGCCCGGCTTTCCGCCGCCGCCGGGGGTGAAGTCGACGTAGAGGACGCCCCGGAGTTCGCTGCCGGACGCCTTCGCGGACGCGGCGCCCTTCGCCGGCTTCGCCTTCTTGGGGAGGTCCTTCGGCGGGACGCCGACCAGGCCGAGGGCGGTCGTGCTGCCCGGGCCGAGGTTCGGAGCCGTCCGGTAGGAGCCGTCCTGCTGTTTCGTCAGTCCCTGGCCGGGGCGGGGCCGGGCGGTGGGGAACGACGCCCCCTGGTCGAAGGAGTCGTGCACGCCGACGGCCACCGCGTTGAGCACGCCCCGCTCGGGGTCCTGCTCGTAGACGACGCGGAAGATGATGCCCGCGGCGAGGAAGGAGATCGCCATCGGCATGAACATCAGCAGCTTGAACGCGGTGGCCCAGCGGATCTTCTCGGTGAGGACGGCGAGGACCAGGCCGAGGCCGGTGAGCAGCACCGGGGCGACCACGACCCAGATGGTGCTGTTGCGGATCGCGGTGAGGGTGGCCGGGTCGCGGAACATCTCGGCGTAGTTCTCGCCGCCGACGAAGCGGGTGCCGCCGGCGTCGAAGAAGCTGCGGCCGACGGTGAACAGGATCGGATAGGCGACCAGCGCGCCGAGCAGCAGCAGCGCGGGCAGCAGGAACAGTCCGGCGATGAGCCGGCGTCGCCGGGTGGCCCGCCGGCGGGGGTCGCCCCCGGTGCCGCCCGTTGTCGCGGGCGGCACCGGGGCAGCCGTGCCGGGCACGGCGGTGTCGGGCGGAGCGGTGGCTGGCATCGGGAGGTCTCAGTCCTTGTAGGCCTTGGCCGCGGCGGCCTCGAGCTTCTTCGCCGTGGCCGCGGGGTCGGAGGGGTCGCGCAGGAAGTCCTGGAGGGCCTTCCACTCACCGGCGCCCTGGGTTCCGCCGAAGGCGGCCGGGGCCTGGTCGGACATGTCGAAGCGGACCGAGTCGCCCGCCTTCACCAGCGACTGCGCGGTGCGGCGGCTGGTGGCGTCGGCGTAACTGCCGGGGTCGAGCTTCTCGTTGGGGGAGATGAAGCCGCCCGCCTTCGCCCAGATCTCCGCGGCCTCGGGCGTCGCCAGGTACTCGACGAGCTTCATGGCGGCCTTGGGGTTCTTGCCGTCCTTGAGCACGGCCGCCGCGTCACCGCCGCCGACCACCGGGGCCTTGCCCTGGTCGACGGCCGGGAACGGGAAGAACTTGGCGTCCGTGCCGACCTTCTTCTTGAACTGCCCGGAGATCAGGCCGCCGACGAAGTCGCCCTCGTAGACCATGCCCGCCTTGGGGCTGTTGCCGAAGACCTGCTCGACGGACTCCGGGAAGTCGGTGCGCAGGGCGCCCGAACCGCCGCCGGCGACCAGGTTCTTGTCCTTGAAGAGCTTGCCCAGGGTCGTGAGGGCCTTGACCACCGTGGGGTGGGTCCACGGGATCTTGTGGGCGGCCAGCTTGTCGTAGTTCTCCGGGCCGGCCTGGGAGAGGTAGACGTTCTCGAACCAGTCGGTGAGCGGCCAGCCGGCCTCACCGGCGACGGAGAAGGCGGGCAGGCCCGAATCCGCGACGGTGCGCCCGGTCTTCAGCAGCGCCTGCCAGCTCTTCGGGGGCGTCACCCCGGCCGTGTCGAAGGCCTCCGGGCTGTACCAGACCGTGGACTTGTGCGAGGCCTTGAAGTAGAGGCCGTAGAACTTGCCGCCGACGCTGCCGTAATCCCGCCACACCGGCGCGAAGTTGATCCCGGCCTTGTCGTACACGTTCGCGGAGAGCGGCTGCAGCCAGCCCTTCTCGGCGAACTGCTTGAGCACGCCGACCTGCGGCACCATCACCACGTCGGGGGCGTTGCCGCCCTCGATCTTGCTGCCGACGACGGTGGAGACGTTGTCGCCGGTGGAGACGAAGTTGACGGTGGCGCCGGTCTTCTCGCCGAAGGCGTCCAGCACCTTCTTGAAGTTCTTCTGCTCCACACCGGTCCAGACACCGGCGACAGTGATCTTCTGGCCCTTGAGCTCCTGGTTCTTGGAGCTCGCCGGGCCGGTGGTGCCGCCGCAGGCGGTGGCGGTCAGCGCGAGGCCGAGGGCCAGCGCGCCGGAGGCCGCGGCGGTGCGTCGTCTCGGGGTACGGCTCATGCTGTGGGTCCCTTCGGGGATGAGGCGGGTGGGAAGAGCGGTGCGGTGGTGGACGGGTCGCTGATCCACCAGGCGGCGGTGGAGCCGGGGAGTGTCCCGGGCGGGCAGTCGCCGCTGGCCAGCAGCGGGGTGCCGGTGACGGGAGCCGGGGCGGCCTCCGTCCCGAAGTTGACGGCGCACACCAGTCCGTCGCCGCGGACGAACGCGAGGACCTGCGGCGGTGTCTCCAGCCAGCGCAGGGTGCCTTCGCCCAGCTGGGGCAGGCTGCGCCGCAGTTGCAGCCCGTCGCGGTAGAGGTGCCAGAACGAGCGGGTGTCGGCCAGGGCGCGGTCGGTGGCGTGCTCGGCGAACCACTCCGGCTGCGGCAGCCACGGCCGGGCGGCGCCGGCGCCGGAGGTGAAGCCGAACGGGGAGGCGTGCCCGGTCCAGGGCAGCGGCACCCGGCAGCCGTCGCGGACGAACCGGCGGCTGCCGGTCCGGTGGAAGATCGGGTCGGTGAGGACCTCGTCGGGCAGGTCGACGACCTCGGGCAGCCCGAGCTCCTCGCCCTGGTAGACGTAGGCGGCGCCGGGCAGGGCCAGCATCAGCAGCGCGGCGGCGCGGGCGCGGGCCGGGCCCAGGCCGCTCGCCTCCCCGCTGGGCTCGCCGGCGTAGCGGGTGACGGTCCGGACCTGGTCGTGGTTGTTGAGCACCCAGGTGACGGTGGAGCCGGTGCCCGCGATGTCCCGCATCGCCTCGGAGATGGTCTTGCGGAACGCGTCGACGTCCCACTGGGCGCTGAGCAGGTGGAAGAAGAACGCCTGGTGGAGCTCGTCGGGGCGGACGTACTCGGCGTGTTCGCGGGCGGTGGGCACCGAGACCTCGCCGACGAGCAGCCGGTCCAGGCCGTCGCGGGCGGTGTACTCCTCGCAGACCGCGCGCCAGTCCCGCCACACCTGGTGCACCTCGGGCTGGTTCCAGGCCAGCGGGTTGACCGAGTCCCGGGACCGCTCGTCCGCCTCCGGGTCGGGGGAGTCGGGCAGCTCCGGGTGCTTGTGGAGGCCCGCGGCGACGTCGATGCGGAAGCCGTCCACCCCGCGGTCGAGCCAGAACCGCAGCACCTCGTCGAAGTGCTCGCCCACGGCCGGGTCGCGCCAGTTGAGGTCGGGCTGCTCGGGGGTGAAGAGGTGCAGGTACCAGGGGCCGGGCTCGCCGTCCGGCTCGGTGATCCGGGACCAGGCGGGGCCGCCGAACATGGCCCGCCAGTTGTTCGGCGGGAGTTCCCCGTCCGCGCCCCGTCCGGCGGCGAAGTGGAAGCGGGAGCGGGCCGGGCTGTCCGGGCCGCCCGCCAGCGCCTCGCGGAACCAGGGGTGGGCGCTGGAGCAGTGGTTGGGGACGATGTCGATGAGGACCTTCAGCCCGAGCCGGTGGGCGTCGGCGACCAGCAGGTCGAACTCGGCGAGGTCCCCGTAGACCGGGTCCACGCCGGTGTAGTCCGCGACGTCGTAGCCGTGGTCGTGCTGCGGCGAGGGGTAGAACGGGCTGAGCCAGATGCCGTCCACCCCGAGCTTCTTGAGGTACGGCAGGCCCACCCGGACCCCGGCGAGATCGCCGATGCCGTCGCCGGTGCTGTCGAGGAAGCTGCGGACGTAGACCTGGTAGATCACCGCATCCCGCCACCAGTGCTGTGTTGCGGCGGCCGTGGCTATGAGCATGTCCCGTTGCCCTGTCTGACTCGAATGCGGCTGTCTGACTCGATTGCGGCCTCGATCAGTCGGCCGCGGTTGTGCATGCATGTTAAGTAGGCGTGTCGAACGGGTGTCAACGAGTCTGCAGGCAACGGATGGATAACTGGTCCGATATGTCCGCTAAATGGGGAGGGTTCAGGGTTGTGGATCAAGGAAAAGGGAGAGGCTTCTACTTAACGAGTAAGTAGAAGCCTCGGTGGGAGGGGGCGGAGTGTCAGCCGCGGCGGGCGATCGCGTCGAGTTCGGCCCTCAGCCGCCGCAGGGCGCCGGCCGGGCTCTGCCGCTGGGCCATCGCGTCGTGGACGACCGCCTGGACGGCCAGGTTCACCTGCTCGTACCGCGGGCTTTTGGGCCGCGGCTTCGCGGTGAGCAGGCTCTTGTGCAGGGTGGGCAGGTACGGGAATCTGCGCACCAGTGCCGGATCCCGGTACAGATCCGCCCGGGCGGGCGGCAGCGAGCCCTCGGTGAGGACGCGGCGCTGGACGCGTTCGCTCGTCAGGTAGCGGATCAGTGCGGCCGCCGACTCCGGGTGCCGGGAGTTGGTGTTGACCGCGAGGTTGGAGCCGCCGAGGATGCCCGCCCCGGGTCCGTCCGGCCCCGGCAGCGGCACCACCCCGAACTTCCCCGCCACCTTGGAGCCCTCGGCGCCCGCCAGCGGGTAGGCGTACGGCCAGTTGCGCAGGAAGAGCAGCCGGCCGTTCTGGAACGCCCGCCGGGACTCCTCCTCCTTGTAGCCGAGCGCCTTCCGGGGGATCCAGCCCTCCCGCACGCCGCCGGTGAGGAACTCCAGCCCGGTGCGGGCGGCGGGGGAGTTCACCGTGACCCGGCTGCCCTCGTCGGCGAGGATCGAGCCGCCGGCGGACTGCAGGGCCTCGGCCGCGTTCACGGTGAGGCCCTCGTAGGGGAGGAACTGCCCGGCGTAGCCGTCCAGCCCGTACCGGGGGGCGACCGTCCGGGCCAGCCGCCGCAGTTCGGACCAGGTGCGGGGCGGCTTCTCGCCCGCCTTGTCGAGCACGTCCTTGCGGTAGTAGAGCAGGCCCGCGTTGGTGACGTAGGGGACGGCGTGCAGCCGGCCGCCGAAGGTCGCGGTGTCCACCACCGGCGGCAGGAAGCGCTTCAGCGGGAAGCGGCGGCCGTCGAGCGGGGCGATCCAGCCCGCGGCGGCGAACTCGGAGGTCCAGGCGACATCGATGTTGAGCACGTCGAACCGGTCGCTGCCGGAGCGCAGGCTGGTGGACATCTGGGCGCGGACCTCGTCCGCTGCCTCCGGGAGCTCGACCAGGGTCACCTTCTCCGCCGGGTGGCCGCGGTTCCAGTCCGCCAGCACCCCGCGCAGATAGCCGGTGAGGTCGCCGCCCGTCACCAGGGTCATCGGCCCGCGTCCGCCGGTGCCGCCCGCGGACGCGGTGGCCGGCCCGCCCGCACCGGCGTAGCCGGCGGCTATCAGCGCCGCCGCCAGGAGCCCCCTACCCGCGGCTCGCGCCCACCGCATAGGTTCCTCCTTGTGCGCCGGCACCGGTCAGGCGTGCCCGGCGTCGGGCACCTGTATACCCGTTAGGCATGCGCGATACTAGACGTCGCAGCAAGGTCCGGGGAGCGATCCGGCTCACAGGCGGGGCGGTCTGTGGCGGCCATCGAACGGGCCACTAACGAGTAGGTACGGCGGGGAGGGAGGAGGGCGAGCGTGCGTCTGCCCCTCCTGGCACTTCTGGCGAAGGGCCCCGCGCACGGATACGAGCTCAAGCAGGCTCTTGAGAAGCTTCTGGGCGCGGCGTACCCTCAGCCGAACGTCGGGCAGATCTACGTCACCCTCGGCAGGCTGGAGAAGGCCGGTCTCATCGAGGGCGAGGACGTCGCCCAGTCCAGCCGACCGAACAAGCGGATCTACCAGCTCACCGCCGCGGGGCGGGAGGCGGTGGAGGCCTGGTTCGACGAGCCGGCCGACGAGCCGCGGGTCCGGGACGAGTTCTTCATGAAGCTCGCCCTCGCCCCGCACTCGGGGGCGGCCGACCAGATCGCCCTGATCAACAAGCAGCGCCGGCACTACCTCAACACCATGCGCGACCTGTCGAAGCTGGCCGCGGCCGAGGACCGGGACAACCGGGTCGCGCAGCTGCTGATCGAGGGCGCGATGCTGCATCTGCAGGCGGATCTCGACTGGTTGGAGCGCTGTCAGGAGGAGCTGGAATGAGCCGCGACCGCCGGCGGCCCGCCGTGGAGCGGGCCGAGGCCGCCACCGGGGCGGCGGAGTCCGGCACGGCTACGGCTGCGGATTCGGGTACGGCCCCGGATTCGGCCACGGCCCCGGAGGCCGCCGCTCGTGCGGACACGGTGCCCCTCCTGCGGGCCGAGGGCCTGCACAAGACGCACCGTACGGACGGCGCCCCGGCTCTGGCCGTACGCGGCGCCGACCTGGTGGTGGAGCGCGGCGAGTTCGTCGCCGTGACCGGCCCGTCCGGCGCCGGGAAGTCCACCCTGCTCCATCTGCTCGGCGGGCTCGACCGGCCGGACAGCGGCAGGCTGTGGCTGGACGGCGAGCGCGTCGACTCCTACAGCGAGGCCCGCTGGGCCGTCCTGCGCCGCCGCAGCATCGGCGTCGTCTTCCAGTTCTTCAACCTGGTCTCCGACCTGACCGTGGCCGACAACGTCGAGCTGCCCGCGCTGCTGGCCGGCAGCTCGCCCCGGCAGGCCCGGGAGAGCCGGGCGGAACTCCTCGCCGAGCTGGGTCTGGAGGGCAAGGAGCGCAGCACCCCCGGCGAGCTGTCCGGCGGTGAGCAGCAGCGCGTCGCCCTGGCCCGCGCGCTGGTCAACCGGCCGAGTCTGCTGCTCGCGGACGAGCCCACCGGCAGCCTGGACAGCAAGGGCACCCGCGAGGTGCTGCGCCTGCTCACCCGCTACCACCAGCGCGGACAGACGATCCTGCTGGTCACCCACGACGCCCGGGTGGCGAGCACCGCGGACCGGGTGATCAGCTTCTTCGACGGCCGGATCGCCGACGACGCGCCGCTGGGCGCCGGGGCACGGCGCGGCGGCGGCGTCGCCGATGTGCTCGAACTGAAGGGCTGACCGGGATGCGGGCCACGGTGCGCCGGGTGCGCGCCGACCTCCGGCAGCACCGTGGCGAGGCCCTGTTCCTGGTGCTCGCCACCGCGGGCATCATCGTCTCCCTGCTGCTGGCGGGCGCGTTCCTGGCGTACGCGGCCAACCCCTGGCAGCGGGTCTTCACCCGGTCCGAGGGCGCCCACGTCTGGATCCACGCCAAGGCCGGGCCCGACGCCGGGCGGCTGGCCGGGCTCGACGGCGTCGAGCGGGCGGCCGGCCCGTACTCCACCGCGCAGGCCACCGCCGAACTCGGCGGCACCCGGGCGAGCCTGCAGCTGCGGGCCACCGGCCAGGAGCCGCCCGCGGTGGCCCGCCCGCTGCTCACCGGCGGGCACTGGCTCGACCAGTCCGAGAACGGCATCGTGCTGGAGAGCTCGCTGGCCCGCGCGCTGTGGGCCGAACCGGGCGACGCGCTCGGCGTGCGCGGCCCCGGCGGCACGGTACGGCTGCGGGTGGTGGGCGTCGCCGACAGCGCCGAACCGGCGTTCCGGCCGGGGGAGACCTCCGGCATCGGCTGGGTGCTCCCCGCCGCCCTGAACCGGGTCGAGCCCGACACGCACCGGCACGGCCGGACGATCGGGCTGCGCCTGGCGGATCCGGAGGACACCGACTACGCCGTCCAGCGGGCCGTCACCACGCTGGGCAGCGACCGGATCGCCCGGATCTCGACCTGGCAGCAGACGCGCGCCGACGCCGAGGGCGGGGACCGGGTGCTCGGGCTGCTGCTGGCCCTGTTCGGGCTCGGCGCCCTGCTCGCCGCGGCGCTCGCCGTGGCCGGGGCGATCGGCACCCGGATCCGCGGTCAGCTGCGCGACATCGCGGTGCTCAAGGCGGTCGGCTTCACCCCCGCCCAGGTCGTGAGGATGTTCCTGGTCGAGCATCTGGCGCTGGCGCTGCTGGGGGTGGGCTGCGGCGCGGTGCTCACCGAGACCCTGGGCGCCCGGCTGCCGGGCCGGACCGGCGAGGCGATGGCGCTCTGGCAGGACCTGCCGGAACACACCTGGGCGCCGTTCGCGATCTCGGCGGGGGCGGTGCTGCTCATCGCCGCGACCACCGCGCTGGCCGCCTGGCGGGCCGGGCGGGTCCCGCCGGTGCCCATGGCGCGGGCCGCGCAGCCGGCCGGGCGCCGGCTGCCGGGCACCGCGATCCGGGCGCTGGGCCTGCGGATCCCGCCCGCGCTGGTGCTCGGCTGGCGGGGCGCCTTCCACCGCCCGGCGCGCTCCGCGGCGGCCGTCGGCCGGCTGGCCGTACCGCTGCTGCTGATCACCGTGGCGCTGGGGGCGTGGACCACGCTGGACCGGTTCGAGAGCCACCCGGAGAAGGTCGGGCTCGCCGCCGAGCTCACCGCGCGGGGCGACGGCCTCGGCGACGCCGCGGTCCGCCGGCTGCTCACCGCCCGCCCGGAGGTGACCGCCGCCCACCCCGGCGCCGAGGTGGAGGCCCTGGTCCCCGGCCAGACGGGGACGATCACGCTGCGCGGCCTGGGCACGGCCCGGGACCCGTACCCGTTCACCGTCGCCGAGGGGCGTGCCGCCCACGGGCCCGACGAGGCGGTGGCCGGGCAGGGGCTGCTGGATCTGCTGAACGCCCGGGTCGGTGACTGGGTGCGGATGACGGTCGAGGGCAAGCCGCAGGTCCTGCACATCGTGGGGCGCAGCATCGAGCCCGAGGACGGCGGTCGGGTGATCTCCACCTCGATGGACACCCTGCGGGAGAGGGACGCCGCGCTGCGGCCGGACTTCTTCCATCTGGAGCTGACGCCCGGCGCCGACCCGGCCGCGGTGAGCACCGCGCTCGCGGACTCCGCGCACGGCCGGCTGGACGTCCGGCGGATCACCAACCCCGCGGACGGGCTCTCCGCCGTCCGGGGTGTGATCGTCGGGCTGGTCGCGGTGCTGGCCCTGATCGGTCTGGCCGAGCTGTCGACCACCATCGGCGCGGGGGTGCGGGACCGGCGGCGGGACCTGCTCGCCCTCCGGGCCATCGGGCTGACGCCACGTCAGATCATGGCGGTGATCGTCTCCGGTACCGGGTTCACCGCCCTGGCCGCCGCGGTGATCGGCACCCCCGCCGGAGTCCTCGCCGCGGACTGGCTGATCGACCTCCAGGGGCGGGCCAGCGGCATCGGCGCGGGCATCGCGGTACCGCCCCCGCCGGCGCTGCTGCTCCTGGTCGGGCTGGCCGCGGTGGCCGGGGCGGTCGCGGTGTCGGTGCTGCCCGCGGTGCGGGTGGTGCGGCGCCGACTGGTGGACACCCAGAGCGACGCGGTCTGAGACGGGGGGGCCGGGGCGGGCCGTCAGGGCTCGACGACGACTTCCTGGGCCGCCGCCGTCGCGTCCACGATCAGCTCGGCGTCGACCGGAACGTTCCGCTTCACCAGGGCCAGGGCGATCGGCCCCAGCTCGTGGTGGCGCGCCGAGGTGGTGACGAAGCCCAGCTGCCGCCCCTCCTCGCCGTCGGCCGCCAGCCGGACCGGAGCGCCGTGCCCCGGCAGCTTCACCTCGCTGCCGTCCAGATGCAGGAAGACCAGCCGGCGCGGTGGCTTCCCCAGGTTGTGGACGCGCGCCACGGTCTCCTGCCCGCGGTAGCAGCCCTTCTCCAGGTGGACCGCGGAGCCCAGCCAGCCGAGCTCGTGGGGGATCGTCCGGTGGTCGGTCTCCAGACCGAAGCGGGGCCGGTGCGCCTCGACGCGCAGCGCCTCCAGGGCCAGGACCCCGGCCGCCGGACCGTTCGCCGCCGCGAAGGACTCCAGCTCCGCACGGGGCAGGAAGAGATCCCGGCCGTGCGGGGTCTCCCGGACGGCGACGCCCTCCGGCGACTCGGTGATCGAGCCCGCGGGGAGGTGGACGACCGCGTAGTCGTCCGTTACGTCCTTCACCTCGACCCGGTAGAAGAACTTCATGCTCTCCAGGTAGGCGATCAACTCGCCCTGGGTGCCCGGCTCGACGTGCGCCCAGGTCGTCCCGCCGTCGTCCACCAGGTAGAGCGCGTGCTCGATGTGGCCGTGCGGGGAGAGGATCAGTGCCTCGGTGGCCCGGCCCGGGGGGAGCTCGCTGACGTGCTGGGTGAGCAGCAGATGCAGCCAGCTCAGCCGTTCCTCGCCGGTCACGGTGATCACGCCGCGGTGCGAGAGGTCCACGAAGC
The DNA here is from genome assembly GCF_057709105.1 of Streptomyces sp. bgisy100. NCBI lineage: Bacteria > Bacillati > Actinomycetota > Actinomycetes > Kitasatosporales > Streptomycetaceae > Streptomyces > Streptomyces sp. bgisy100. The sequence goes on along the minus strand of NZ_JBYITE010000067.1, from coordinate 11,649 downwards.
CGGTGCCGTCGGCGAGCGCGCGCTGCTCCCGGAACAGGTCGCCGTAGTGCGCGGCGACACCGTCGTCCGGTGCCTCGGCGGCGACGGCGCCGGGCAGGGAGAGCAGGGGGCTGGCGGGAGAGTGTGCCTGCATGCGTACCAGCCTACGGTCCGTCGTTCGACGCTCCGGCCGCGCGGTCGGTATCCGGGGGACCGGTTTCCGTGGCGGCACCGCCGGATGCGTCCGGGGCGGCGGAGGAGGAGCAGCCGGCGCACCGTCCGAAGATCGCGAAGTGCTTCAGATCCGTGTCGAAGCCGAAGGTGTCGCGCAGTTGGGCGGTGAACCCGGAGGCCACCGACACATCGGCCTCGATGACGTCACCGCAGTCCCGGCACACCAGATGCAGATGGTGGTGCCGGTCCGCCAGGTGGTACGTCGGCGCCCCGTGCCCGAGGTGGGCGTGGCTGACCAGCCCCAGCTCCTCCAGCAGCTCCAGGGTGCGGTAGACGGTGGAGATGTTCACCCCGCCCGCGGTGCGCCGCACCTCGGTGAGGATGTCGTCGGGCGTCGCGTGCTCCAGCCGGTCCACGGCCTCCAGCACGAGCTGACGCTGCGGGGTCAGCCGGTACCCGCGCTTCCGGAGGTCGCTCTGCCAGTCGGTGGTCACCACACAGCCAGTGTAGGAGGCGGCGGGCCGGGTGCCGCGCGCTACGACAACGGCTCCACCCCCGGGGACGGACGTCCCGCGGCGGATGGAGCCGTGCGGCCGCGGAGCCGAGCGCCCCGGGGGCCCGGGAAAACGGGGCCCGCGGGGACGCCCGTCCCCGTGCTGCGTGGTCTGCGTGCAGCCGTTACGTGCCGCCCGTCCACGTGCCGCGTGTCTACTTGAAGAAGGCGATGCCGTCGTCCGGCAGATCCTTGAGGTCCTTGGCCCACTCGCTCGGGTCGACGACCTTCTTCAGGTGCGCCGACATGTAGGGGCGCAGCTCGACCTCGGGGGTGGCCTTCTCGCCGACCCACATCAGGTCGCTCTTGACATAGCCGTAGAGCCGCTTGCCACCGGTGTACGGTCCGGAACCGGCGGTGCGGGCGACGGCGTCGGTGGCCAGGTCGATCTGCGGCTTCTGGTCGGCCAGCTCGCCGTACCAGACCTCGGCCACACCCTGGTCGCGGATCATCACGATCTCGACCTTGCGGTCCTTGTCGATGCGCCAGAAGCCGGACTCGGACTCCAGCGGGCGGACCTTCCTGCCCTCGCCGTCGAGCACCCAGGTGTGCGAGGTGTACTCGAGGAAGTCCCGGCCGTCGTGGGTGAAGGTCACCTCCTGGCCGAAGTTGCACTTCTCGTCACCGGGGAAGTCGAAGACACCCGCGCCTTCCCAGTTGCCGAGGAGGAAGGCGAGGGGGACGAGGTCCGGGTGGAGGTCGGACGGAATCTCGATCATGAGCTCAGGCGATCTCTAGGGAGCGGGAGGAGGCGCTGGTCAGCGCTGGCCCTGGTACAGCTTCTTCATGGTGAGGCCGGCGAACGCGACGACGCCCACGCAGACCAGGACCAGCAGGGTGATGAAGAATGCCTCAAGCACGAGCGCGCTCCTCGGGGGAGTGTGGTGGTACGGACCGCGGTCGAGTCTAGTCCGCGGCGGCGGGGCCGGTGCTGTGAGGTCCGCCCCGGTGCTGTGAAGTGTGCCGCTGCCCGAGCCGGCGGCGCTCCCGGGCCTTTCAGGGCCCGGGCGGTCCCGGCGGCGGCAGCTCTAGAGTGAGCACATGGCGAAGAAGCTCGTGATCAAGGTGACGGCCGGGGCCGACGCACCGGAACGGTGCTCGCAGGCGTTCACGGTGGCGGCGGTCGCCGTCGCCAGCGGGGTGGAGGTCTCGCTCTGGCTGACCGGTGAGTCCGCGTGGTTCGCGCTGCCGGGGAAGGCGGCCGAGTTCGAGCTGCCGCACGCCGCCCCGCTGCCCGACCTGCTGGACTCCCTCCTCGCCGGCGGCCGGGTCACCCTGTGCACGCAGTGCGCGGCCCGCCGGGAGATCACCGAGAAGGACACCCTGGAGGGGGTGCGGATCGCGGGCGCGCAGGTCTTCGTCAGCGAGTCCCTGGCCGACGACACCCAGGCGCTCGTGTACTGAGTCCCGGCCTCGGGTCTGTGACGGAGCGCCCCGGATGCTTCGGGACCGGGCCCGAGCCTCTTGCGGGGTCGGCCTCTTCCGGGCCCGGCCCCTTCCCCGGGCCTCTCGTGGGGCCGAGCCCCTTTCGGTCCCGCCCCGCGGACCGCGCCGTGACCCCGTCCGGAACCGCTGAGCCGGGCGGTCCGGGCTACGGGCGGTCGTCGTCGCTCAGGCCCTCGTCGCCGGGTGGCCGTCCGTAGTGCTCGAAGCGGCGCCAGCTGTCGTCCAGCGGCTCGTCGTCCAGCCAGCTGTCGTCCGGCACGTCCCACCAGTGGTCGTCCGGCTCCCGGCGGTTGGCGACGATCGCGGCGACCGGCGGAATCGCCATGGCCACGAAGCACATGCCGACGGCGGCCGGGACCGACCACAGGCGTACGACTCCCCAGGCCAGAACGAAGAGCCCCAGGCACAGCCCCATGAGGACGAAGTACCGGCGGCGTCGCCGTGCGTACATGTCTCCAGCGTACGGCGGCGGGGCGTCGAGGAGCAGGGCTCCGGCGGGCCACAGCGGTACGACAGGAGCCAGGGCACGCGGCGCGCCCGGACAGCACGGAGGGCCGCACCCCTGAGAGTCCAACCCCGGGGTACGGCCCTCCGGCCGCTGTGCGCCGTCGTCAGACGGCGATGGCGACGTCGGCCGCGGCGCCCTGCTGGGCGACGACCGTACGGTCCGCGGTGGCGCCCGGAACCAGGGCGCGCAGCGTCCAGGTGCCCGGGGCCGCGAAGAAGCGGAACTGCCCGGTCGCCGAGGTCGGGACCTCGGCGGTGAACTCGCCGCCGCCGTCGAGGAGGCGGACGTAGCCCGATACGGGCTCGCCGTCGCGGGTCACCGAACCCTGGATGATCGTCTCCTTGGCCACGTCAACTCCTGCCAGGTCCGGGCCGCCGGCTGTTGCTCCACACATGAGGTTGTCCTTCGGGTCGGGGGTCGGGGATCAGCTGTTGGCGCCGAGCTCGATCGGCACGCCGACGAGGGAGCCGTACTCGGTCCAGGAACCGTCGTAGTTCTTGACGTTCGCCTGGTCGAGCAGCTCGTGCAGGACGAACCAGGTGAGCGCGGAGCGCTCACCGATGCGGCAGTAGGCGATCGTGTCCTTCGACAGGTCGACCTGCTCCGTCTCGTAGAGCTTCTTGAGCTCGTCGTCGGACTTGAAGGTGCCGTCGTCGTTGGCGTTCTTCGACCACGGGATGTTGCGGGCGCTCGGCACGTGGCCGGGGCGCTGCGACTGCTCCTGCGGAAGGTGCGCCGGGGCGAGCAGCTTGCCGCTGAACTCGTCGGGGGACCGGACGTCGACCAGGTTCAGGTTGCCGATGGCCTGCGCGACGTCGTCGCGGAAGGCGCGGATCGAGGTGTCCTGCTCCTTGGCCTCGTACTGGGTCGCGGGGCGCTCGGGCACCTCGGCCACCAGGTCGCGGGAGTCGAGCTCCCACTTCTTGCGGCCGCCGTCGAGGAGCTTCACGCTGTCGTGGCCGTACAGCTTGAAGTACCAGTAGGCGTAGGAGGCGAACCAGTTGTTGTTGCCGCCGTAGAGGACGACCGTGTCGTCGTTGGCGATGCCCTTCCCGGACAGCAGCTTCTCGAAGCCCGCCCGGTCGACGAAGTCACGGCGCACCGGGTCCTGGAGGTCCTTCTTCCAGTCGATGCGTACGGCGTTCCGGATGTGGTTCTTGTCGTAGGCCGAGGTGTCCTCGTCGACCTCGACGATGACCACCTTGGGGTCGTCGATGTGGGCCTCGACCCAGTCGGCGTCGACCAGGACGTCGCTGCGGCTCATGTTTTTCTCCTCCGGGGCAGTTTCGGATGCGCGGGCTGCGGCTGCGCGCGGCGCGCGGTGGTGCAGGGGTGCGCGTCGGTGCGCGGCCGCTTCTGTGGAGCGGGGAGGCCCCAAAGGGCCTGGGAGAAACGGGAGTCGGGGCTCCGCTCAGAACGAGCGACAGAGCATGGCGGCGACACGGCACAGGTCGACTGCCCGCCGCTTCGTGAGATCCGCCTGTCGCTTCATGCGTCCGATCGTAAGGAGCCACGGGTGCGCATGTCACCGGCGTGTCGGATGCTGAGACGCGAATGCCCGCAATGTGGGACGCGGGGTCGGCGGATACTGTCCTGCCAGGCGGCCGGGGGTGAGCGGGGTCACGGCCGTCCGTCCGCCATCTGAGGTACGGACGGAGCTGTCTCGCTCTGTGGACACGTCGGGGCCGGGGTGGCCGTCCGGGAACCCCGGTGGCGCGTCGGCCGCGGCGGGGTGCGGGGCTGTTCGGTGCCGGTGTGCCGGCTGGGGGCCGGAGCCCGTCGGTTCGCCCGCCGGCGGTTCGCCCACCGTCAATGGGCCCGTCGGCGGTGGGCCCGCCGTCGGTGGGCCTGTCGGCGGGGCATCCGCCGGTCAGGGGCTCCGGCGGATGCGGCTGCAGCTGCTCAGCCCGCCAGTTCGACCTGACGGCCGACCACGGATACATCGACACCGTCCTGGGTCGTGACGACCTTGTCCAGTTTCATGCCCTCGGGCAGGCCGTCGATCTTGCGGTCGAAGTCGATCTTCCCGCGGACCAGATTCTCCAATCCGGGGATACCGGCACCGGGGATGTCGTCGGCGTGCAGCCGGATCGTGTCGTCGCCGGTGACGCTGACCGTGCTGAGGACGCTGCGCTTGACGGTCCGGCCCAGGATCGAGACCCCGGCGGTGACCTTGACCTGGCTCTTCCCCGCCTGGTCGCGGCCGCCGTAGCTGACGGCGACTCCCTCGCTGGAGGCCTGGGACAGGTCGTCGTAGCCGAGGTGTGCGGACCCGGTCGCCGAGTCGGCCACCGCGGAGGAGAAGGAGTCGTTCAGCTTCACGTCGCGCAGCTCGGCGGTGAGGCGGCTGATCCGCAGCGACCGGCCCGCCGAGCTCGCCGTGACGCCGTTCATGGTCACGTCGACCTCGTCGAGTTCCCTGCTCAGCGCCTGCGTCAGGAACGGAAAGCCCTTGATCGAGACGTCCGGGGTCTCCGTGAGGCCCTCGCTGCTCTTGATCTTGTCCGCCGCCTCGGACTCGGCCATGCCGACCGCGAGTCGGTCGGCCGCCACGAACAGGCCCCCCAGGACCACGGCGACGATCAGCAGTATTCGCAGTGCACGCATCCGACTGGCTCCCCCACCCTTTCGATCAGACCCCGTTGCCCAGTGAGCCTAACCGGCCGGTGATCCGATCGTGGCCGATCACCAGATTGCGGGACCAGTCCACCCGGAACACCCGGAACGTCAGCAGTCCCCCCGGATCGCCCGGAGGCCGAGCGGACGGGCCGGCTCCGGAGCGCTCGATGGTGCGGGCCCGGGCCCCACGAGCGGGCCCGGGCCCGGAACGCGCGTGGTGACGTTCGCCCGATGACGCGGTTCCGGCTGTCGGTGCGGTTCAGCCGAGGGCGCGGCCCAGCACATAGACGGCGGGCGCGGCGAGCGTCAGCGGCAGCGCCACTCCGGCGGTCAGGTGCACGAAGCGGGACGGGTAGTCGTAGCTCGCCACCCGCAGGCCGATCAACGCACACGCCCCGGCCGCCGCACCGAGCAGCGCCCCGCCCGCCCCGAGGCCCGTCAGGGCTCCGGCGGCGGCTCCGGCGCCCGTGGCCGCGGCCAGGGCGGCGGCGGGGGCGACCCGCGACGGCAGCGGCAGCGCACGGGTGACCACGGCGACGGCCACCGCGACGGCCCCCACCACGACGGCGTCGCCGGACACGGCGGCGGCGGCGAGATGGCCCGCGGCCAGCACGGTGAACGCCGAGGACGCCACCCCGGCCGTCAGCGCGTACAGCCGCTCGTCCGCCGAACTCCGGTTGCGCAGCTGGAGGACGAGCACCAGCAGGCACCAGACGCCGAGCGTCCCGAGTGCCACCGTGGGGGCGTCCCCGCGCTCGGTGGCGAGCAGCGCGATGTCCGTGACCAGGCCGCCGGCGAAGGCGAGCGCGATGCCCTGCCGGGCGGGCCACATGCCGTTCAGCCGGTACCAGCCGGCCGCGGTCCCGGCCTGCAGCAGCACGACGGCGAACGCCAGTGCCGGGCGGGCCAGCGCCCCGGTCAGCGCGATCAGCGCGGCGAGGCCCGCAGTCAGCAGGGCCGACTCCATGCCGGGCGGAATGATCGGTGACGCGCCGGCCGCGCGGGCCCGCTGCGCCGGGGTCAGGCCCGGGGTCTCCACGGTCCGTACGGCGCCGCGCGGCCCGTCCGCGGGGCGACGGGCGTCATCCGCGGCGTCGGAGCCGTTCCTGCCCGCCGTGTGCGGCCCGTCCTGCCGGCTCCGGCCGGCTGCCGGGTGCCCGCCGGCGGCCGGCGGCTGCGGCACCGGGCCGGTACGGGGAGCGCCGCGGTGACCGGCGCCCGCCTGTCCGGTGGGCTGCTCCGGCGGCAGCGGCCCCGGGGCCGGACCCGGGCCCGGACCTGGACCCGTGACGGGCAGATACGCGGTCTCCTCGGACGCGGAACTCGGCGGCGACTGCTGCTGGTACGGGGAGTCGCCCGCCCCGGCCTCCTGGTGCGTCAGCCCCTGCCAGACCTGGGTCGGCGGGGCCTCGCCGGGGTGTCCGGCCGACCAGCCCGCCGAGCCCTGGGACGGCTGCGGCGACTGCTGCCAGGCGGCGCCCTCCGTTCCGCCCGGCGCGTGCGGCGGCGAGCCCTGCGGATTCCGCCGGCCGTACGCGCCCTGCGGGCCGTGCTGCCCCTGCGGCCCCGGCGAGGGCGGCGGGCTCTGCGGCGCGGGCGGGCCGGGATGGCCGTAGGCGCCCTGCCGGGTGCCCGGCGCTTGCCGCCCGCCCGGCATCTGCTGGCCCGGCGCCTGCTGGCCCGGCGCCTGCTGGGCGTGCGGTGTCTGTGGGGCATGCGGCGTCTGCTGGGCGTGCTGGGCGTGCGGCGCTTGCTGGGCGTGCCGACCTTGAGGGGGCTGCGGTGCCTGCGGTGCCTGCTGGGCGTGCCGGCCTTGCGGTGCCTGAGGGGCGCCGTGCCGGCTGGGACGGCCGTGCCGACCCTGACCGCCCTGCCCGCCGTGCGTCGGGTACGCGCCCTGCTGTGGGGTCTGCTGGTGCAGGTTCTGCGCGGGCTGCGGTGTCTGCGGTGCCTGCGGGGTGTACGGGCCCTGCGGCTGCGCCGGGTACGGGGTGTGCCCGGACTGCCCGCCCTGCCCGGCGTACCCGGGGTGCGCGCCGTGGTGCGGCCCGGCCTGGGGCGGCTGAGTGCCCTGGGGCTGCTGGGGCTGTTGCGGGTGCTGGGCCCGGGGCGGCTGCTGATGCGCGGCCTGCGGGTCCCGGGGTGTTCCGTACGGGTCGTAGTAGGCGTGGCGCGGCTCGTACGGCCCGCGATGGTCCTGGGGGTCGTGCGGCGGCTCGTACGGGCTCGGCGGCTCGTACGGGCTGTGCGGCTTGTCGCTCATGGTGTGGAGCTCACCCTCCTGCGAACGGCGGGAGCACTTCGACCGTGCCGCCCTCGGTCAGTGTCACCGTCTCGTGGCCCCGGGTCCCCACCGGGTCGCCGTCCACCAGGAACGAGCAGCGGAGCAGGACCCGCGCGAACTCCGGGTTCCCGGTGTGCCGCTGCCGGGCCGCTCCGAGCGCCTCGGCGAGGGTCGCCGCGTCGTAGCTCTCCGCGCCGGTTCCGGCGGCGGCCTTGGCGGCGGCCCAGTACCGGATCGTGCCGTGCGGCCGGCGCGCTCCGTCCGAACCGCTGGTGGCCACGGCCGCGTTCCCGTCCGGTGCGGCCTGGGCTGCGCCCATGGGGGCTCCTGTCCTCGTTCCGTCGACGGCGTCCCTCGCGGGCGCCGCCCTCCATGATGGCGGGTACCGGTCGGCAGGCGTCGATCGCGGGGGCCGGACGGCAGGCGTCAGCCGTTCGGCGCAACCGGGGTCAACGGGTCCGGCACGGGCGCGGCACGGGTCCGGTGCGAGTGCGGCCCGGGTCCGGCGTCCGCCCCGTCGGCCCCGTGCCCGCCGCCCCCGTCGGCCCCGTTGACCCCGCCGTCGGCCCCCGTCGCCACCGGTGTGCCGGACCCCGCCGGCCCCCGCCAGCCCCCGGTGCAGCCGGACCCCGCCGCCGGCCCCCGGTGCAACCGGGCCGCGCCGACCGGCCCCTCGGCGCGCCGGTCCCGTCGGCCCCCGTCGGGGCCGGCTCCGTCAGCCGGCCTCCGGCGCGGGCCGGGCCCGCCGCGTCCAGTCGCCGATGCGGGCCAGCAGGGCGTCGTCGGCCGCGTTCTCCGCATGGCCGAGGCCCGGTTCGATCCACAGCTCAGCCGCGCCGCTCGCCGCCCCGGCCAGCGAGTGCGGGTGGTCCAGCGGGAAGTACGGGTCCTGGTCGCCGTGGACGATCAGCAGCGGGACCGGGGCGATGTGCGGCACCGCGCCGACCGGTGAGAGCGGCTCGGGGTTCCAGTCCTCGGGGTGGATCCGGGTGCGCAGCCCGAGGCGTCCGATCAGCCGGCCCGCAGGGCGGGTGACGACCCAGTGGAGCCGCCGCATGGGCGCGGTGCCGCGGTAGTACCAGCGCGCGGGGGCGCTCACCGAGACGACCGCATCGGCGTGCGCATCCGTGCGCCCCGCGTCCGGAAGTCCATTCAAGGGCCCGTTCAGTGGCCCGTGCGGGGACGCGCTCATGGGCCCGTGCAGAGGCCCCTTCAAAGGCCCGTGCAGCGACTCGTGCAGCGGCTCGTTCAACGGTTCCCGGAGCAGGCCGCCCGGGCGTGCCGCGGCTGCCGGTCCGGGGCCGTCGGGGCCCGTTCCGGGGCCGTCGGAGCCCGTTCCGAGGCTGCCGGAGCCCGTTCCGGGTCCGTCGGCGGTCGGTCCCGGGCTGGCGGCCGCCGCCCGTCCGAGGCCGTGCGGGCCGTACAGGGCGGCGTGCCGCAGGACCACCGAGCCGCCCATCGAGAAGCCCACGGTCGCCACCCGGGTGTGGCCCAGCGACCGCGCCCAGCGCACCGCCGCGGCCAGGTCGAGCACCTCGCGGTCCCCGAGCGTGGACCGGCCGCCGGACCGGCCGTGCCCCCGGAAGGAGAACGTGATCACCGTCGCGTGCCGGGCGAGCTCCCGCGCCGCCCGCCGGACGGCCGGGCGGTCCAGGGCCCCGGTGAAACCGTGCGCGACGACGATCGCCGGGCGGTCCGCGGGAGCCGCGAAGCCCAGCCCCGCAGGGCCCTCCGCCGGACCGTCGGCGGTGGTGCCCGCCCCCGTGAGCGGCCCGGCGAACGGGGTGCGGGCGGCCTCGATCCGCACCCCGTCATCGGTCCGCAGCCAGGTCCGGAGCGGGTCCGCGGGCCGGCCGCCGGGGATACGCGAGGTGATCGAGGGAACACGGGAACGTGACCGCGCGGCCTCGGAACCGGAGCTCATGTGGGCTATTCTGCTGGGAGAGGATCCGGGCAGCGACGCCCCCGGGTCCTTTCGTGCTTTCAGGAGCCCGCCCGCGCGGCGCGGCGCGGACGGGCTCCAGGGAGCAGGACCGTACGAAGCAGTGCCGCCAACTCCCCCCGTGCTCGAACGCCCGGGGTGCCCCGTCGCAGGGACCGAGGAGGATCCGACGTAATGGGCGAGCGAAGCGTGCAGGACCGTACCATCCGGACATACGGCTTCTTTTTCCGTGACCTTGCGGATTCCCTGACCGAAGGGAGCATTCGATGAGCTCGCTGCTGCTCCTCACGAATGCCCTCCAGCCCTCCACGGAGGTGCTCCCCGCGCTCGGCCTGCTGCTTCACGGCGTACGGGTGGCCCCCGCCGAGGGCCCTGCCCTCGTCGACACCCCGGGTGCCGACGTCATCCTGATCGACGGACGGCGGGACCTCCCCCAGGTGCGGTCGCTCTGCCAGCTGCTGCGCTCCACCGGCCCCGGCTGCCCGCTGGTGCTGGTCGTGACGGAGGGCGGGCTCGCCGCCGTCACCGCCGACTGGGGAATCGACGACGTCCTGCTCGACACGGCCGGCCCGGCCGAGGTCGAGGCGCGGCTGCGGCTGGCCATGGGCCGCCAGCAGATCACCACCGACGACAGCCCGATGGAGATCCGCACCGGTGACCTCTCGGTCGACGAGGCCACCTACAGCGCCAAGCTCAAGGGGCGGGTGCTGGATCTGACCTTCAAGGAGTTCGAGCTGCTGAAGTACCTCGCGCAGCACCCGGGCCGGGTGTTCACGCGGGCGCAGCTGCTCCAGGAGGTCTGGGGCTACGACTACTTCGGCGGCACGCGGACGGTCGATGTCCATGTGCGGCGGCTGCGGGCCAAGCTCGGTCCGGAGCACGAGTCGCTGATCGGCACCGTCCGGAACGTCGGCTACCGCTTCGTGGTGCCGGAGAAGGTCGAGCGCGCCGCGGAGGAGGCGAAGAACAAGGCCGCCTCCGACGCCGCACGGCCGGCGGAGGGCGCCGGCGGCGCGCCGGGACGCGGAAATGTCCGGGAGAGTGTGAAAGCCGGTTCCGCGCGACCGGCCGAGAGCTGAGTCACCCCGCGTAGACTGCCGCGCGTGGCCAAGGTGACGCGTGATGATGTGGCAAGGCTGGCGGGGACTTCGACCGCCGTTGTCAGCTACGTCATCAACAATGGACCCCGGCCGGTCGCCCCGGCCACGCGCGAGCGTGTCCTCGCAGCGATCAAGGAGCTCGGCTACCGGCCGGACCGGGTCGCGCAGGCCATGGCGAGCCGCCGGACCGATCTCATAGGGATGATCGTCCCCGACGCGCGGCAGCCGTTCTTCGCGGAGATGGCCCACGCGGTGGAGCGGGCGGCGGCCGAGCGCGGAAAGATGGTCCTGGTCGGCAACTCCGACTACCTCGACGAGCGCGAGGTGCACTATCTGCGGGCGTTCCTCGGCATGCGGGTCTCCGGGCTGATCCTGGTCAGCCAGGGCCCCAGCGAGCACGCCGCCGCGGAGATCGACGCCTGGGACGCGCGCGTGGTGCTGCTGCACCGGCGGCCCGACGCGATCGACGACGTCGCGGTGGTCACGGACGACGTGGGCGGGGCGCAGCTCGCCACCCGCCATCTGCTGGAGCACGGGCACGCGTACGTGGCCTGCCTCGGCGGCGTGGAGGAGACCCCGACCACGGGCGACCCGGTGACCGACCACATCGAGGGCTGGCGGCGGGCCATGCGGGAGTCCGGCCGCTCGGTGGAGGGGCGCCTGTTCCAGGCCCCGTACAACCGCTACGACGCCTATCTCGTGGCGCTGGGACTGCTGGCGGGCCCGTACCGGCCGCCGGCGATCCTGTGTGCCACGGACGACCAGGCGATCGGGGTGCTCCGGGCCGCGCGGGAGCTGCGGATCGACGTACCGGGCGAGCTGGCGGTCGCCGGCTTCGACGATGTGAAGGAAGCGGCGCTGACCGACCCGCCGCTCACCACCGTGGCCTCGGACCGTCCGGCGATGGCCCGTGCGGCCGTGGACCTGGTGCTCGACGACGGGCTGCGGGTGGCCGGTTCGCGACGGGAGCGGCTGAAGCAGTTCCCGTCGGCGCTGGTGATCCGGAGGTCGTGCGGCTGCGGCTGACGTCCGCGGCGGGGCGGC